>DAIQOT010000112.1:0-11849 GCA_036787695.1 Solirubrobacterales bacterium
GGGAGTGAATGTCATCGTCAGCTTGCCCTCGCCGGGGACGACGAGGTCGGTGGCGCGGTACTGGTCGCCGAAGGCGTGACGGCCGATCACGATCGGCTTCGTCCAGCCGGGCACCAGGCGGGGCACGTTGGAGATCACGATCGGCTCGCGGAAGATGACGCCGCCGAGGATGTTGCGGATCGTCCCGTTCGGCGAACGGTACATCTCCTTCAGGCCGAACTCCTCGACCCGCGCCTCGTCCGGCGTGATCGTCGCGCACTTGACGCCGACGCCGTACTTCTTGATCGCCTCGGCGGCGTCGACCGTGATCTGGTCTTCGGTCGCGTCGCGGGCCTCGATCCCGAGGTCGAAGTATTTGAGGTCGACGTCGAGGTAGGGCAGGATCAGCTGCTCTTTGATGAACGACCAGATGATCCGGGTCATCTCGTCGCCGTCGAGCTCGACGACAGGGTTCACTACCTTGATCTTCGGCATCGGCCGGCGATGCTATCTCCCCGGGGACCTCGCCGCCTAACTGGCCGGCGAGCCGGCATCATCAAGTACCTGATGGCAACCAGGGAGCGTCAGACCTTCGGCAACCATACGGTCGCCAACCAGCCGCCGCCGCTGAGCGACTACAACGTCTTCGAGGCGGACACGGCGCTGGTCGAGGCGGTCAAGCGCGAGGGCGCCGAGTGGGCGCGCGAGCGGATCGCCGCGGTCGGTGAGTTCGCCGGGTCGGCCGAAGCGCAGGAGCTGGGACGGCTGGCGAACGAGAACGGTCCGAAGATCAAGACGCACGACCGCTTCGGCAACCGCGTCGATGAGGTCGAGTTCCACCCCGCCTGGCACGAGCTGCTGGGGACCGCGGTCGAACACGAACTGCACTCCTCCCCGTGGAAGGACCCGCGGCCGGGCGCCCATGTCGCCCGCGGCGCCGCCTTCATGTGCTTCTCCCAGGCCGAGGCCGGGGTCGGCTGCCCGATCTCGATGACCTACTCGGTGGTGCCGGCGCTGCGGACCCAGCCGGAGCTCGCCGCGCATTGGGAGCAGCACTTCCTCACCTCCTCGTATGACCCGCGCAACGCGCCCGCGCCGGCGAAGCGCGGCGCCCTCGCCGGGATGGGGATGACCGAGAAGCAGGGCGGCACCGACGTGCGCGCCAACACGACGATCGCCCGCGCCGTGGACGGCGGCGGGCCCGGCGCCGAGTACGAGCTGACCGGCCACAAGTGGTTCATGTCGGCGCCGATGTGCGACGCCTTCCTCGTGTTGGCCCAGGCCGAGGGCGGCCTCTCCTGCTTCCTCTTCCCCCGCTGGACGCCCGACGGTGAGCGCAACCGCTTCCGCATCCAGCGGCTGAAGGACAAGCTCGGCAACCGCTCGAACGCCTCCAGCGAGGTCGAGTTCGACGCCGCGTCCGCCTGGCTGGTCGGCGAGGAGGGCGCGGGTGTGCCGACGATCATCGAGATGGTCAACCACACCCGGCTCGACTGCGTGCTCGGCTCGACCACCGGCATGCGCGCCGGGGTCGCCCAGGCGATCCACCACGCTTCCAACCGCTCGGTCTTCGGCACGGTGCTGGTCGACCAGCCCTTGATGCAGAACGTGCTCGCCGACCTGGCGGTCGAGTCGGAAGCGGCGACGATCGCGGCGATGCGGCTGGCCCGCGCCTACGACGAGGCGCTCGCCGGCGACGCCGAGGCGAAGAGCCTGAAGCGCGTCGCCAACGCGGTGCTCAAGTACTGGATCACCAAGCGCGCTCCCGCCCACGCGGGTGAGTGCCTCGAGTGCTTCGGCGGCAACGGCTACGTCGAGGAGTCCGGGATGCCGCGCCTCTTCCGCGAGAGCCCGCTCAACTCGATCTGGGAGGGCAGCGGCAACGTCCAGTGCCTCGACGTCCTCCGCGCCATGGTGAAGGCCCCGGCCTCCGTCGAGTCCTTCTTCGCCGAGGTCGCCGACGGCGCCGTCGCCGAGCCCCGCCTCGCCTCCTTCGCCTCCACCCTCCGCGACGAACTCCCCGGCGACGTCGCCACGATCGAGACCCGCGCCCGCCGCGTGGTCGAACGGATGGCCCTCGCCCTCCAAGCCTCCCTCCTGGTCCGCTACGGCGACGAAGCCGTCGCCGACGCCTTCTGCGCCTCCCGCCTCACCGGCGACTGGGGCCGAGCCTTCGGCACCCTCCCCGCCGGCCTCGACTACGCCCGCATCATCGACCGCCACCGCGCCGTCGCCTGACCGTCTGCATCTACCCCCACCACGGAGGGGTAAATGCAGACGGTCGCCGCGAGGGTCTGCGTTTCACCGTCTCAGAGAAGGTCAAATGCAGACCGTCTGCATTTGAGCCCGCATAGCGACCCCAAACGCAGACGCACCTTCGCGACTCTGTGACGGAACGCTTCCAATCCGCACGCCATCGGCCGCCACCGCGCCGTCTATTCGATGAGGGCCTGCGCGAGCGTCTCAAAGTCACCGCGCGAGATCGCGATCGGACCGCCTTGTAACGACTGGCCCGTCTTGCCGATCACGTCGAGCCCCACTCCGTCGTCGGCAGGCACGTCACCGATGACTTCGATCTCGGTCACCCAAGGCCACCGTTCGGCCGCCTCCGCGTCCCTTTCCTTGCGGAGAAAGTCGGGTCTTTTCTCCGCCGGCCCCAGGGCACGACCGACGGCAGCGCACTTCGCCGGGCCACCGTTCCGGGCAGCAAGGTAGATCACGACGAGATCACCTTTTCTGATCCCGACGTCACGCCGATCGCTGACCCAACCCCTATCCCTCCACCAGCCTTCCTCGCTGTAGTCGTGGTAATTGGGATCCAGCCAATAGGAGCGTTCCGGCGGAGGATCCTCTTCGACGATCTCCCGGAGCCGCCCCGTCCCAAGCACCCCGATCGACCTGCCCTTCTCATCGAGGTCGCCTTTCGGCTGCGGGTAAGGCGGCAAGGCTTCGTACTTGGCGATGTCGAGGGCGGTCTTCTCTTCCGCTGACCTCCACCAGTGGTCGACCAGTGTGGCAGCCTCGGAAACCTGCGAGCGACTGAGTACCACGCCGAGCTCGATGTTCGCGCGCCTCCCCACTTTCCCGCCCAACCCGCTGTCGGTCAGGTTGCCCGAGCCAACTAAGCCCCAACGGTCGACGACGCTCACCTTGGCATGCAGGCCCTGAAGGCTCCTCACTTCGAATCCTGCCTCGGAGAGGCGCCGCAATCCTCCGGCGTCAAGGACGCGAGAACGCACCGAGCGCTCGGTGAGCGCGGTCAGTAGTCGAAGATCACCAGCATCGGAAGCTTCGGCCGCCGCGATGATCTCGTCGGCGACGGCGCCGCTGAGGAAGGGGGCGACGAGCCAAGCGCGCGTGCGTGACTTCTTGATTCGCTCCAGCAGAGTTCCCCGTGCGTACTCGACCAGACTCCCCTCGCCCGCCACGCGCTGAGTCTAAAGCCGCAGAACATTGGTCAGGATTGTCCGTGTCGAGTTTTGGTTGCTCAGGGACCGAAACTCAACACGGAGATTCTTGATCGATGGCGTAGTGGTTATCGACCGGTGGCGGGGGGTGGGCGGAAGCCTCGGCGGGATGGGTCGATCTCGCGGACGGTGATGCGGTCTCGGCGGGGGTCCTCGTAGACGCTGACGAGGCGGCCGTCGCGGAGGCGGACCAGGCGGGCGCGGCCGCGTTTGCCGCGACCTCGGCCGGGGTCGAAGGCGCCCTCGATCGAGTCGATGCCGAAGGCGTCTTCGATCGAGGCGCGCTGGTCCGCGGTCAGGGTCTCCTCGGCGGGCGTCGGGGTCGGGACGGGGACCTCGTCGCTCGTTTCGTTGCTCTTGGCGAATTCGTTCAGCAGTTCGCCCTGGGCTTCGATCTGTCCCATCAACTCGGCGTGAGCTTCGCTGCTCGATTTCTCCTGCAGCCGGTAGATGCCTACCGTGATCACCAGGGCCGCGACGCCGGCGGTGCTGCCGAGCCACACGAGCGCGCTCGGGTTCTCGCCGTCGATCGCGCCCGCGATGCCGGTCAGCGCGGCGCCGCCGGCGACCGCGACGACGAGGAGCCACCAGGGCGAGATCCGCATCGGGTCAGGGGCCGGTGAAGGACGTGGCGTCTTTGAGGGCGCGGCCGAGCTGCTCGACCGTGATCACGCCGGAGAGGCGGCCGTCGGCATCGACCGCCATCAGCGCGCCGAAGCGGCGGAGGTTCGCGTTCGCGAGCAGCGAGTCGAGCGGGGCGTCGTCGCGGACGAAGAGGCCGCGGTCGTGGTCGACGATGTCTGAGACCAGGGAGACGGTGCGGGAGACCTCGGGGACGTCGTCGGCGTCTTCGCGCTCGAGCAGGCCGAGGAAGCGGTGGGCGGCGTCGACGACCGGGAACCAGGGCCAGCGATAGCGGAGGAAGTACTGGTCGAGGGCCTGCTCGACCGAGATGTCACCGGGGATGGTGACCGGCTGGCGGTCCATGACGTCGGCGACCGAGATGTGGTGGATGCGGCCGCTGACCTGGGTCTGCCGCGACGCGCCTTTGGCGGCGCCGGTGATCATGATCCCGATCAGCGCCAGCCAGATGCCGCCGAAGCCGCCGAAGATCGAGTCGGTGACGGCCATGTAGACGCCGGCGGCGACGATCGCCCAGCCGAGGACGCGGCCGAGGTCGGCGGCGAAGCGCGTCGCCGCGTTGCGATCCCCGGTCCGCCGCCAGGCGATCGCGCGGGCGACCCGGCCGCCGTCCATCGGGAAGGCCGGGATCAGGTTGAAGAGGAGCAGCAGCAGGTTGATCGAGGCGAGCCAGTCGAACATCGCCGGGACGGCGGGCGCGCCGACTCGCGATTCGAACGTCGCCGCCTCGTGGAACTCGGTCCAGCTGCCGAGGAGGATCCCGAGCAACGCGCAGACGACGCAGATCGCCAGCGTCACCCCCGGCCCGCCGAGCGCGACCCGCGCTTCGACCCCGGGCGAGTCGGCCTCGCGGTCCATCCGCGCCATGCCGCCGAAGATCCAGAGCTGGATCGAGCTGATCCCGATCCCGTTGCGGCGGGCGACGACGGCGTGCCCGAGCTCGTGCAGCAGGATCGAGCCGAAGAAGCCGGCCGCGGTCAGCACGGCGAGCAGGAACGCCTGGCTCGAGCTCCCCCCCGGTCCCAGCAGGTCTTCGTAGAACTGGGACATCCAGAAGATGACCAGGAAGAGGATCAGGAACCAGGACCAGTCGACCGCGATGCGGATCCCCCGGAGGTGGAAAAGCGTGATCGGGCGGCCTCCGAACATGCCTCCATGGTAGGCGCACTGCCCTTCGCGAACCGCCCGCTCGCACGCTTGCGCCCAATGTGACGAATTCAATGAATCCCGACTACGAAGTCGGATTTCGGCGCTATACCATCCGGCCCCGTGCCATCCCACGATGTTCTAGTCATAGGGGCCGGGCTCGCCGGCCAGCGGGCCGCCCTTGCTGCCGCAGAGCAAGGCGTTTCGGTCGGGATCGTCTCCAAGGTCCACCCGGTCCGCTCCCATTCAAACGCCGCTCAGGGTGGCATCAACGCGGCGTTGAACCCTGACGACTCGTGGGAGTCCCACGCGTTCGACACCGTGAAGGGATCCGACTACCTGGGCGACCAGGACGCGATCGAAATCATGGCCAAAGAGGCGCCGGAAGAAATCCTCCACATGGAGCACCTCGGCGTCACCTTCCACCGCAACGAGGAAGGCAAGCTCGGGACCCGGGCCTTCGGCGGCGCCTCCGCCGCCCGCACGTACTACGTCGCCGACATCACCGGCCAGGCGATCATGCACGTGCTCTACGAGCAGCTGATGAAATATTCGGAGCAGATCACCCGTTACGAGGAGTGGTTCAGCTCCTCCCTGGCGATCGACGAGAACGGCGAGTGCTGCGGCGTCGTCACCCGCAACGTCGCCGACGGCTCGATGGAACTCTTCCAGGCCAAATCGGTGATCCTCGCGACCGGCGGCTCCGGCCAGATCTGGAAGCCGACCACCAACGCCCTGATCTGCACCGGCGACGGCATCGCGATGGCCTACCGGGTCGGCGCCAAGCTGATGGACATGGAGATGATCCAGTACCACCCGACGACGCTGGCGGGCAAGGGATTCCTGATCACCGAGGGAGCCCGCGGCGAGGGCGCCCTGCTGCTCAACAAGAACGGCGAACGCTTCATGGAGAAGTACGCGCCGAACAAAATGGAGCTCGCCTCGCGCGACGTCGTCTCCCGCGCCGAGCAGACCGAGATCAACGAGGGCCGCGGCTTCCCCGACGGCACCGTCGCGCTCGACATCACCGTGGTGCCGAAAAAGCGCATCCACGAGGCGCTGCGCGAGATCGTCCTGGTCGGCCGTGACTTCGCCGGCGTCGACATCACCCGCGAACCGATCCACATCAAGCCGGGCAACCACTACACGATGGGTGGCGTCAAGACCGACGTCGAGGGTCGCACCGAGATCCCCGGGCTCTACGCCGCGGGCGAGGTCGCCTGCGTCTCCGTCCACGGCGGCAACCGGCTCGGCGCCAACTCGCTGCTCGACACGCTGATCTTCGGCAAGCACTCCGGCCGCGACGCCGCGGCGCGGGCGCTGCGGACCGACTGGTCGAAACCCTCGGCGAAGATCCTCGAGGACGAGCAGGCGATGATCGACGACATCAAAGGCCGCGAGAAGGGCTCCGGCCGGCGCGTCTCCGAGATCAAGCTCGAGCTGGGCCAGACGATGGACGGCAAAGTGGCGGTGTTCCGCGACGAGGCGGGCATCACCGAAGCGCTGGAAACGGTGCGACGCCTTCAGGAGGAGGCGAAGACCGCCTACATCGACGACAAGGGCAGCGTCTTCAACCAGGACCTGCTCGGGGCGATCGAGCTCGGGTACATGCTCGACATCGCCGAGGCTTCGTGCATCGGGGCGCTCGAGCGCAAGGAGAGTCGCGGCGCCCAGTACCGCACCGATTACCCGGAGCGCAACGACGAGGAGTGGCTCAAACACATCGACATCGAGCGCACCGAGGACGGCCCGGAGATCTCCTACTCCGAGGTCACCATCACCCAGTGGCAACCGGAAGCGAGGACGTACTGATGGCCGAGTACACGATCAAAGTTCGGCGCTACCAGCCGGAGAGCGGCGACGCCGCGTACTGGGAGGAGTTCGGGGTCGAGCTCGATCCCTCGCTTTCCGTCCTCGACGGTCTGCTGCAGACCAAGGACAAACAGGACGGCTCGCTCGCCGTGCGCTGCTCCTGCCGGGCGGCGATCTGCGGCTCCTGCGGGATGAAGATCAACGGCAAGTCGGGGCTCGGCTGCCAGACCCAGATCGGCGAGGCGCAAGAGCTGGCCGACAAGAAAGCTTCCGCGGTCGGCGGCCCCTCCGAGGGCAACGTGATCGTGATCGAGCCGATGGGCAACATGCCGGTGATCAAGGACCTGGTCACTGACATGGAGTCGACCCATTGGGAGAAGATCCGCCGCGTCACCCCGTGGCTGCTGCCGGCCGGCGAGGCGCCCGAGCGCGAGTACATCGTGCCGCCGGAATCGATGGTCGACATCACCCAGTCGATGGCCTGCATCCAGTGCGGCGCCTGCGTCTCCTCCTGCCTCTCGATGGAAGCCGACCCGCTCTTCATCGGCCCGGCGGCGCTGGCCAAGGCCTACCGCTTCGTCGGCGACCCGCGTGACGCGGAGACCAACGAGCGGCTCACCGACCTCGCCCACGACTCGCACGGGATCTACGACTGCACGCACTGCTTCAGCTGCGTCGACGCCTGTCCGAAGGGCGTGGCGCCGATGGACCAGATCATGCGCCTGCGCCGCAAGGCCGGCGAGAACGGCATCGAGGACCCGAACTCCGGGCACTCGCACGAGATGGCGTTCGTCAACATCATCGAGAAGAAGGGCACGCTCGACGAGAGCCTCCTGCTGCAGGAGTCCTTCGCGCCGGGCGTGCTCGGCAAGCTGATGCCGACGAAACGGGCGATCAAAGAAATGCTCGGCTCGATCCCGACCGCGGTCCGCGGGATCAAAACGGGCAAGATGCGCTCGCTGCCGAAACTCATCCCCGGCGTCCACCACAAGCTCCCGGGCGACGCGCAGGATCACGTCAAGGCGATCTACAAGCACGCCGAGGAGCACAACGAGGAATTCAACCTGTACATCAAGGGCGAGGAGGGCGATCCCGAAGCCGCGGTCGAGGAGCGACTCGAGCCCGACAACGCGGATTACTTGCCCACCGGCTCCGAGAAGGAGGCCTGAAATGGCTGATCAGATCAAAGTCGCCTACTGGCCCGGCTGCGTCTCGCGCGGCTTCACGCCGGAGCTGCACGGCTCGATGGCGATCGTCGCGCAGAAACTGGGCATCGAGCTGGTCGAACTCGACCGCGCCAACTGCTCCGGCGCCGGCGTCATCGCCGAGCACAACCAGGAGCTCGCCGACACCCTGAACGCGCGCACCTTCGCGCTCGCCCAGCAGACCGGCCTCTCGATGATGAACATCTGCTCGACCTGCCAGGGCGCGCAGTCGGAGTGCCAGCAGCGCCTCGACGCCGACTCCACCTACCGCTCGCACATCAACGAGGTGCTGTCGGGCCAGGGCCTCTCCTACGAGAAGTCGGTCGACGGCTCCTGGAACAACAAAAACTTCCTCTGGCTGCTGGTCGAGGACTACGGGCTGGACCGCCTCGCCGCGCAGGTGAAACGTCCGCTGTCCGGCCTCCGGGTCGGCCCCTTCTACGGCTGCTACATCGTGCGGCCGAAGGAGCGCCTCGGCTACGGCGAGTTCCCCGATCGCGACATCTACCTCGAGCAGGTCATCGTCGCCCTCGGCGGCCAGGTCGTCGAGTACGACGGGGCGCGCAAATGCTGCGGCTTCCCGGTGATCACGATGAACCGTGAGACCTCGCTGACCCAGGCCGGCACCCACGTCGGCGACGCGATCGACGCCGGCGCCGACTGCCTGGTCACGCCGTGCCCGCTCTGCCATCTGAACCTCGACATGCAGCAGCCGGAGGCGGCGAAGGTCGTCAACCGCGACCTCGGCCTGGCGGTCCTCCACCTGCCGCAGCTGGTCGGCCTGGCCCTCGGCGCGACGCCGAAGGAACTCGGCATGGGGATGCACATCGCCTCGACCAAGTGGGTCGAGGAGCGCCTCGACGCCGTCCCGGCCTAGCGGCCTCGTTCACCTTCAAAAAGGCCGGGCCCTCGCGGGCCCGGCCTTTTTTATGCGCGCGGACGGCCTCCGCTCGCCCGGGCTCCCACCCCTGAGGACCCGGGCGAACGGCTCTCGCTAGAGCGAGCTGACCGCCTTCTGTGCTGCCGCGAGAACCACCGGCGGCAGCGGTGCGAAGTCGAGCGCGGCTCCGTAGGCCTGGCCTTTGCTGCCGATCGCGTAGGTGATGAATTCCTTCAGCGCGTCGGCCTGCGGCGCGTTGGTCGGGACGATCGCGTAGGTGAAGGTGGAGATCGGGTAGGCCCGTTTCGCCGACTTCGGCGGGGCGACGATGCTGACCGCGCTGTTCGGGCGGGCCGTCTTCACCACGCTCGCCGCTTCCTCGATGTTGCTGAGGTTCGGGAGCTCGAAGTTGCCCGCCGCGTTTTCGATCGCCGCGGCGTGGAAGCCACCGCCGATCAAATAGGCGACGGCGACGTAGGCGATCGCCCCTTCGGTCTTCAGGTCGGAGGTGACGCCGGTGTTGCCTTTGGCGCCGACGCCGGCCTTGAACCCGACCGTCGTGCCGACGCCGACCTGGCTGCGCCACGTCGGGCTGATCTTCGCCAGGTAGTTGCTGAAGGCGTAGGTGTCACCCGAGCCGTCGCTGCGGTAGATCGGGGTGATCGTCAGGCTCGGCAGCTTCGCCTTCGGGTTCAGTTTGGCGATCTTCGGATCGTTCCACTTCTTGATCTTGCCGAGGTAGATTTCGGCGAGCACCGTCCCGCTCAGGTTCAGCTTGTTGACGCCGGGGACGTTGAACCCCACGCCGGTCGCCGACAGCGCCCACGGGATCGTCACGCAGCCGCCGCATTCGCCGGCCTGTTCGGAGGTCATCGGCGCGTCCGAGGCGCCGAAGTCGACCGTCCGCGCGCCGATCTGTTTGATCCCTTCACCGGACCCGACCGGGTTGTATTTCACCGCGGTCCCGGTGCTGCTTTCGAACCCACTCACCCAGTTCGCCATCAACGGCGCCACCAGGGTCGAGCCGGCTCCGTTCAACGTCGCCGAGGCGAACGCCGGCACCGCCAGCGCCATCGCCCCCACGAGCCCGAGCGCAAGGCCCATCAACTTCCTGCGAGTCAAGACATGTCCTTTCGATCGTCGCCGGCGCCTCCGCACCGAAGCGATAAGTCAGTCCCCCGAGCCTGCCGCCGACACCCCGAACCCGTGTTGCGAAGGTGTGAACAGTAGATAAACAAGTTGATTGCCGAACATAAACAACTGCCCTCGACCGGTCGGAAAGAGTCCGGCCCGCAAATCACCCTGGCCGACTCGATGTCGGCCTGACAGGAGGACAGAACATGAGGACGCGTTACCGCAAGATCCTCGTCGCCGCCGCGCTCACCGCGCTCGCGTCGATGGCGATCTTCGCATCGGCCGCCAACGCCGCCACCCCGGCCCCCCCGTACCAGGACTTCGCGGGCTGCCCGAGTCCTGAAGAAAATCCGTTCACCGCCGAATGCATCAAGTACACGTTCACCGGCGGCCAGATCGGAGTCGGCAACCGGCAGATCCCGGTCACCAACCCGATCGTCCTGCGTGGCGGATACGAACAGGAAACCGGCGATTTTCTCTTCAACGCCGAAGGTGGGATCGTGCCAGTCCGCCAGACCGTTCCCGGCGGCCTCATCGGCCTCACCGGCTACAAATGGCTCGACGAAGCGATCGCCAACAGCAATCAACTGAAGCTGTACGCGACCGTCGAACTCGCCGGCCAGCCCAACAGCATCCTCGAAGCGACCCGCGTCCTGCCGATCAAAGTACACCTGGAAAACCAGTACCTCGGCAACAGCTGCTACGTCGGCTCGAACAGCAATCCGATCACGCTGAACCTGACCACGGGGACGACCTCGCCCCCGGCGCCGAACACGCCGATCACCGGTCAGAAACCGTCCCCTCTCACTCCCGAAGCCGAACGTCCGGAAGTCCTGACGGCCGCTGACGGGATCTACGTGGACAACGCCTACGCCGTCCCGGCGGCGGCAGGGTGCCAGTTGAACCTGGGCTCCTTCCACGCCTCGATCGACAAGGTCGTCAACAGTGCCTATGGACTGCCCTCGGCAGCCGGCAAGAACACCGCGGTGTTGGACTTCAACCGCTCTGTCGTGCCGCCGTCGGTGGTCTACCCGTAGGGGAACCACCACTTGCGGTTCGAATGGGGGCCGGGTGCAGACCCGGCCCCCTTCTCTTCTGATCAGGAGCGAGAAGAGATGTCCCTGGGTTTGCCCTGGTAACCCTTCGCGTAGGCGCAGCGGAAATTCTCCGGCTTGCCGACCGGCTCGCCGCCGGCAAACCCGCCCAGATTGTGGTTGTCGTAAACGGTCACGTAGTCGAGAGTTTCCGGCGACGGTTCCGCTGGTACCGAAACCGGATTGGGTTCCCCGATGTTCCCCACGCCTTTCGAGCCCGCGGTGACGCCCTCGGAACCCGCGGCCCGTGCCCCGGCACCCGTCGTGAAGAGGTCTGACGTCATTTCGCGTTCATCCTTGATGCCGTTCGCGGCTTCGGGGAATTCGCTCGCCCCTGAGGTCCCGGGGTCATCGTCGATCGTGCTCTTCAAAGCTGCCTCCGGCGCCGCCCCTATCAATTGAGCCGCGGTCGGCAGCCAGCCGCCTTCCTTGACGCATTTCTGGGCCGCATAGAAGTAATCGTTCTGCCCGACTTCCGAAGCGGGGACCT
>DAIQOT010000316.1:0-3613 GCA_036787695.1 Solirubrobacterales bacterium
CCTGGGCGATCCTGCTCGACTACCTGATCGTCATCGCGCTGGCGGCGATCAGCGTGCCGCACTACCTGGTGCCGATCTGGAGCGGCTTCGACGACAAAGGCCCCGAAATCATCGTCGCCGCGATCGTCATCTTCGGCGCCTGCACGCTGAACATCTTCAACGTCACCGGGCGCGGGAAACAGCGCTCGCTCGCCTTCCTCGCGCTCGCCGACCTGGCGCTGCAGCTGGCGGTGATCGTCGTCGGCGTGATCGTCGTGATGCACCCGGATCGGCTGACCGAACAGATCCACCTCTTCAGCCACCCGAACCTCAAGGACATCATCTACGCGGCGGTCATCGCGATGCTCGCCTACGCCGGGATCGAGGCGGCCTCCGACCTCGCCCCGGACATCGAAGTGAGCCGCCGCGACCTCAAACGGATCGCCTCGCTCGGCGCCGTCGCGGTGCCGCTGGTCTACGCAGGGATGGCGGCGATCGCGCTGATGGCGGTACCGGTCGTCGCCGGCCCGCACGGCCCGGAAACGGCGCTCGGCGGCCAGTACATCCAGGACCCGGTGCTCGGCGTCGTCTCCGCCTTCCACCCGCACTGGCTGGCGACGATCATGCGCTGGGCGGTGGCGCTGGTCGCCGCGCCGGTCCTCTTCTGGGCGGCGACGACCTCGATGCTCGGCGTCTCCAGGCACACCTACACGCTGGCGATCAACCGCCAGATCCCCAGCTGGCTCGGCAAATTGCACCGCCGGCGGGCGACGCCCTACGTCGCGATCACGATCTGCGGGCTGATCGCGCTCGGCCTCGTGATCCCGACCAACATCAAGGTGCTGGCCGGCCTCTACGCCTTCGGCGCGACGCTGGCGATCACGATCGCCCACCTCTCGATCATCCGCCTGCGGGTGACGATGCCGGACAAGAAGCGCCCCTTCCGCATCCCCTGGGGCATGGCCTGGGGCCCGGCCGAACTGCCGATCCCGGCGATGATCGCGGCGCTCGCCAGCTTCCTCGCCTTCCTCAGCGTGCTCGCCTTCCACACCACCGCCCGCTGGGTCGGGATCGGCTGGATGGCCTTCGGCCTGCTCTTCTACGTCGTCTACCGTAAGTACGTCGAGGGGACGTCGCTGACCAAACGCGTCTCGGTCGGCGAGGCGGCGCTGACCAAGCAGATCCCCGAGGTCGAGTTCTCCAACCTCTTGGTGCCGGTCTTCGGGACCAAGCTCGACGACGACATCGTCGCCACCGCGGGCCGGCTCGCCGCCGCCGAGAGCGAGGACGGCGAGAGCGTGGGCGAGTCGCGGCTGGAGCTCGTCTACGTGATCGAGGTGCCGCTGAGCGAGCCGCTCGACGCCGCGCTGCCGCCCGAGCGCGAGGCGCAGGCGCAGCGGGCGCTGGAGCGGGCGCGCGAGGTGGGGGAGGAGTACGCCGACGTCGAGGTCTCGACCGAGGTGATCCGCGCCCGCCGCACCGGCGCCGGGATCGTCGAAGCGGCGCGCCGGGCCAACTCCGAAGCGATCATCATCGGCGGCGAGCCGCCGAGCAAGATCCGCGGCGGCGGCAAGTTCGGCGGGATCGGCGCCGCGAAGCCCGCCGAGATCGGCGCGGCGACCGAGTACGTGCTCAAAAAAGCGCCCTGCCGGGTGCTGCTGACGGCGCCGCCGGAGCCCGAAAGCGTGCCCGCCGGAGAGGTCCCCGGGGACATCGTGATCGAAGAAGACGACGACCGGGACCGCTAGGCCATGCACTCCGTTCTAGTATCCGCCGCATGTTCATCCTGATCGTCGGCTGCGGCCGCGTCGGCAGTTCGGTCGCGCGGGCGATGCTCCGCGAAGGCCACACCGTTTCGGCACTCGACGAGGACCCCGAGTCCCACGCGCGGCTCGAGGTCGGGCTGGAGAAGAGCTGGGAGGACCTGGGCGGCCAGTTCACGGTCGGCGCGGGCCTCGAGGCCGAGGCGCTCGAGGCCGCCGGGATCGACCAGGCAGACGTCTTCATCGCCTCGACCGACGGCGACAACACCAACATCATCATCTCCCAGATCGCCAAACGCCGGTACGGCGTGCCGAACGTGATCGCGCGGGTGCTCGACCCGCTGCGGGCCGAGTGGTACGCGCGGCAGGGCCTGCAGACGGTCTGCCCGACCCGGGTCGCGATCGACATGCTGGAGACGGCCGTCCGCGACTCGACGGCGCGCCCCGCCGCCGGGTCCGAGGAAGCGCCCGAGAGCGCCTCGGGCGGGGAGGCGTAGGCGTGTACATCATCGTCGTCGGCGCCGGCAAGGTTGGTTGGAACCTCGCCCGGGAGCTGCTCGAGAAGGACCACGAGGTGACGCTGATCGAGAGCGATCGGCGCCGCTACCTGACGGTCGAGCAGGAGCTCGAGCACAACGTCTCCTACGGCGACGCCTCCGAGCTCTGGGTGCTCGAGCGGGCCGGGATCCAGCGCGCCGACATGGTGATCGCGGTCACCGGCGACGACGAGGACAACATGCTGATCTGCCAGGTCGCGCGCGAGAAGTACCTCGTCGACCAGATCATCGCCCGCGTCAACAATCCGCGCAAC
This sequence comes from Solirubrobacterales bacterium, assembly GCA_036787695.1. Classification (GTDB taxonomy): domain Bacteria; phylum Actinomycetota; class Thermoleophilia; order Solirubrobacterales; family 70-9; genus VAYN01. The sequence goes on from DAIQOT010000316.1 coordinate 2,554, forward strand.
CGTCAGCACTTCGACCTGCTCGGGATCAAACCGTCGGTCTCGGCGACCGACCTCATCCTGCGTCTCCTGGAGCACGAGGTGCCCGAGTACGGCCTGGTCCACCTGCTCGACCTGCAGGAGGAGCAGCTGGAGATCATCGAGATGCTGCTCGGCAAGGACTCCGGCGTGACCGGGCGGCGGGTCGGCGACCTGCACATGCCCGAGGGCTCGCTGCTGATCTCGGTGCTGCGCGCCGGCAAGGGCTTCGTCCCCAACGCCGACACGGTGCTCGAGGAGGGCGACGAGGTCCTCGCGGTGCTCGACCCGGGCAAGGAGGACGAGCTGAAGGTGCTGTTCGGGCCGGGTGACGGCGGCGCCGCGGGTGGCTGACCGCGAGGTCGACTTCCTCCTCGTCGGCGGCGGGCTGGCCGGGGCGAGCTGCGCCTCGGAGCTGCGCAAGCGTGGCGCCGAGGGATCGATCCTGTTGGTGGGCCGGGAGCCCGAGCCGCCCTACGAACGGCCGCCGCTCTCGAAGGAGTACCTGCGCGGCGACGCCTCGCGCGCCGACGCCTACGTGAACGACCCCTCCTGGTACGAGGAGAACGGGGTCGAGCTGGCGATCGGCAAGAACGCGATGTCGATCGACGCCGAGGCGAAGACGGCGAAGATCCAGGGCGGCGAGGAGGTCGCCTTCGGCCAGGCGCTGTTGGCGACGGGGTCGAACGTCAACATCCTGCGGATCGAGGGCGCCGAGAACGAGGGCATCCACTACCTGCGCGCCTACGGCAACGCCGACGCGATCCGCGCGGACGCCGAGAAGGCGGAGCGGGTGGTGTTGGTCGGCGGCAGCTACATCGCCGCCGAGGTTGCCGCCTCGCTGGCGGCGCGCGGCACGGCCTGCACGATGGTCGCGCTCGAGGAGATCGCGCTCTCGCGCACCTTCGGCGACGACGCCGGGCGCTTCCTCCAGGAAGGGCTCGAAGAGCACGGGGTCACCTTCGTCGGCGGCGAGTCGGTGAGCGCCTTCGAGGGCGACGGTCGGGTCTCCTCGGTGCTGACCGAGAGCGGCAAGGCCTTCGAG
>DAIQOT010000113.1:0-10284 GCA_036787695.1 Solirubrobacterales bacterium
GACGCGGCGGCCCACGGCGAGGCGACCACCGAGCCCCAGAACGTCGCCGCCGAACCGTTCCAGGTCCTGGCCCGCGACGGCATCGCCGACGGCTCCCTGCGCGACGGCGACCCCGAGGTCTTCGGCGCCCTGATGGCGAGCTGGGCCGGCGCCACCTACGTCAACCTCCGCACCACCTTCGGCTGGAAACAGCGCCGCGCCCGCAGCGTCGTCGTCGACCAGCTGACCATCGCCTTCGCCCTCGACCGCCGCGACTAGAGCGCGGCCCGCCCGTCCAAGTTCGCCCCGGGATGCGAAGGGTCGCGGCGATGGCTGCAGGGTTTTCGTTGCCATAGGACCAAAACCCTGCAGCGACGGCACGGCTGAACACTTTTTGTCCCAGGGGAACCAAAAACGTTCAGCCGGCTCGCGAGTGGACGCTTTTCGTCCTATGGCAACGAAAAGTGTCCAGCGACGGGGCGGGCGCCTCCGTTTCTAGGCGGCGTCGGTGGCGCGGAGGAAGGTGAGGACGGCGAGGACGCGGCGGTGATCGTCGGCGGCGGCCGGGAGGTCGAGCTTGCCGAAGATGTTGGAGACGTGCTTCTCGACGGCCCCGGGGGTGACGACGAGGGATTCGGCGATCGCGTTGTTGGTGCGGCCCTCGGCCATCAATGAGAGGACCTCGCGCTCGCGCGGGGAGAGGGCCTCGATCGGGTTCTCCGGGGCGGCGCGGCGTTCTCCGACCAGCTCGGCGACGACCTCGCGGTCGAGCGCGGTGCCGCCGTCGGCGACGCGGCGGATCGCGTCGAGGAAGGCGGGGATGTCGCCGACCCGCTCCTTGAGCAGGTAGCCGACGCCGCCCTCGCCGCCCGCCAGCAGCTCCGCCGTGTAGACCGGCTCCACATACTGGGAGAGGATCAGGACGCCGAGGCCGGGATGGCGGCGGCGCGCCTCGACCGCGGCGCGGATGCCCTCGTCGGTGAAGCTCGGCGGCAGCCGCACGTCGACGATCGCCAGGTCGGGCTTGTGGGCGCCGACGATCCGCAGCAGCCCGTCGCCGTCCTCGGCCTGGGCGACGACCTCGACCTCGTGTTCGCGCAGCAGCGCGACCAGGCCCTCGCGGAGCAGCACCGAGTCCTCGGCGATCACGACCCGCATGGCAGCTTCACCTCGATTCGCGTTCCCTCGCCGGCCGGCGAGGCGATCTCCATCTCACCGTCGAGCGCGGCGACGCGACGCCGCAGCCCTTCCAGGCCGCTGCCCGCGGAGAGGTCCGCCCCACCCGGCCCGTCGTCGGCGACGATCACGTCGAGAGTGTCGCCGTCGAGCCGGATCGTCACCTCGGCGCTCGCCTGCGGCGCGTGCTTGGCGACGTTGGTGAGCGACTCGGCGACGACGAAGTAGGCGGCGCTCTCCACAACCGGCGCCGGCCTTCGTCCCAGGGCCGCGTCGACCTTGACCGGGACCGGCGCGCGGTTGCCGAGTGCCTCCGCCGCCGCCGCGAGGCCGCGGTCGGTAAGCACCGGCGGGGCAATGCCCCGCGCCAGGTCGCGCAACTCGGCGTTGGCGGCGGTCGCCTCGGCCCGCGCCTGGCGCACCAGCGCGGCGATCTCGGGACGGTCGGCGAGCCCCTCCTCGGCCCGTCCAAGTTGCATCGACAGCGCGACGAGCCGCGCCTGCGCGCCGTCGTGGAGGTCGCGCTCGATCCGGCGGAGCTCCGCCGCCTGCACGTCGAGGGCGCCGCGGCGGGTCTCGGTCAGCGTCTCGACCCGCGCCGTCAGTTCGCGCTCCCCCTGCGAGCGCAGGTCGGCGCCCTGGTTGCGCAGGTACATGAAGTAGGCGCCGAAGGCGACACCGAAGCCGAGGAACACCCAGACCGGCCAGAAGTAGCCGCCGCCGGAGATCGCCCAGTTCAGGAACGCGTAGCTCGAGAGGACGGACCCGAGGGCGCCGAGGGTCTCGAGGTTGCGGCGCGGGCCGGGCGGGGTCAGCTGCGACCAGCGCCAGGCGACGATCAGGGCGAACACCAGCGCCAGCGAGAGCCAGACCCAGGCGGGCCAGAAGTACCCGCCGGTCAGCGCCCAGATCAGGAAGCAGACCAGGCTCACCCCGCCGGCGACCTGGGCCGGGACCCGCGGCACCAGCCGGCCGAGGCCGGCCAGTGACGACGGGACCAGAGAGGAGAGGCGGCGCATCAAGCGCGCGACCCCTCCTCGGCGGCGGGCCGGGTAGGGCGGCCACGGCCCTGCCCATCACGCCGCGCGCCCTCCGCCTCCGGCGCGTTCGCACTCTCCCGTGGATAGCGCGGGTAAGTGCGAACGCCGGGGGCGGCACCGGCCGGCACGGCGCCCTCGAGGCCCACCTTCGGCAGCCACTCGAGCCACCGCGGCAGGTACCAGTTGCGCTCGCCGAGCAGCTTCATCGTCGCCGGCAGGAGCACCCCGCGGATGATCGTCGCGTCGATCAGGATCGCCGTCGCCAGCCCCACCCCGAGCTCCTTGAATTCGAGGAAGGAGAGGGTCGCGAAGATCCCGAACACGGCGACCATCACGGCAGCCGCGCTGGTGACGACGCCCGCGGTCGTCCGCAGCCCGTGCGAGACAGCCGCCTCCGTCGACATGCCGCGATCGTACGCCTCCCGGATGCGGGTGAGGATGAACACGTGGTAGTCCATCGACAGCCCGAACAGGACGACGAAGAGGAACAGCGGCAGCCAGGCGGTGATCGAGCCGATCGAGTTGAACCCCAGCGGCCCTTCCAGATGCCCTTCCTGGAAGACCCAGACGAGGATCCCGTAGGCCGCCCCGACCGAGAGCAGGTTGAGGCAGATCGCGGTCAGCGGGATGACGATCGAGCGGAAGCTGACCAGCAGCAACAGGAACGCCATACCGAGGACGAATGCGAAGACCCACGGCATCCGCTGGTTGAGCTGGTCGTTGAAGTCGACCGAGCTCGCGGTCGATCCGGCCACCTCGGCCTTCGCGCCCGCGACCTTGCCGATCGTCGCCGGGATGAGGACGTCACGGAGCTTCGCCAGCGCCGCCTGCGAACGAGCTTCGTAGCCTTCGCCGACCAGCGGCACCTTCAGTTCGGCGACCTTGCCGTCGGCGGAGACGCGGTAGGACTGGCCGCCGCCGAAGTTCGCGTGGTCGTCGCGGATCTCCTTGCGGAGCTGCTTGACCGCGTGGGCCACCGGGGGTGCCTTGACGTCGGCCGCCGAGATCGCCACTTCGGCCGGTTCGACGCCACCGGGGAAGGCGGCCTGGATCCGGTCGAAGGTGTGGACGATCGGCATGTCCTTCGGCAGCCCGCTGACGCCCGCGTTCGCGGTGTGGAGCGAGAACGCGGGGATCGCGAGGACGAGCAGGCCCGCCACCGAGACCGCGGCAGCCAACTTAGGCCTGCGCATGACGCGAGTCACGAGAGCGCCCCATATACGGGAGCCCTCCGCAGCGCGGCGCCGGGGATGACCCGCCGGAACCTCCCCGCTGTTGTTCCGCCGGGTCATCCCCGGTGACGCGCCCCGCAGCCGTCCCAGGAACGGAATCCGCCCCTTCTCGATCCGATCCCCCAGCCATGCCAGCACGGCCGGCAGCACGGTCAGCGAGCCGACCATCGCGACGGCGACGACGATGATCGTCCCGGTCGCGAGCGAGGAGAAGGTCGCGTCGCCGGCGATGTACATGCCCGCCATCGCGACCATCACGGTGAAGCCGGAGACGAGGATCGCCCGCCCCGAGGTCGCCGCCGCGGCTTCCAGCGAGGCCCGCTCGCCGGCCCCGGCGGCGCGCTCCTCGCGCTCGCGGCGCAGGTAGAAGATCGAGTAGTCGACCCCGACCGCGAGGCCGATCAACAGCACCACCGAGTCGATCTGTTCGGAGACCGCGCCGAAGACGTGGCTGAACGGGCCGAGGATGCCGATCGTCGCGCCGACCGCGGTCAGCGCCAGGAGCAGCGGCACGCCGGCGGCGAGCAGCGAGCCGAAGACGACGATCAGGATCAGCAGCGTGATCGGCAGCGAGGTCAGCTCGGCCTTGGAGAAGTCGTCTTCGAGCGATTCCGAGACGGCCGCTTCGCCGCTCGCGTCGCCGACCTCTTCGACGTGGAGGCCGGGATGGGCGCGCTGCACGATCGCGACCTGGTCGAGCGCCTTGCCGACCACGTCGGAAGGTTCGAGGTTTTCGCGTTCGGGGATCGAGTACTTGACCACCGCCGACTTCTCGTCTTCGGAGATCTGGCCTTCCGCGCCCTCGGCGTAGGGGCCGGTGAGGCCGTGGACGAAGGGCAGCTTGCGCAGGCGCGACTCGACCGCGCCGATCGCCGCCCGGGCGTCCTTGCCGTGGATCGTTTCCGCGCCCTTGGCCTGGACGATCACCGTCTCCGAGGCGCTCTGCGGGAAGCCCCCTTCGAGCGTCTTTTCGGCCCGAGCCGACTCGCCGTCGCCGCCGCCGTTGTCGAGCGTCTTGGTCCCCAGCGCGCTCCCGAGCGCGATCGCCGCGACGACGAACGCGATCCATCCCCAGATCGCCGTCTTGCGGTGCCCGGCGCTCCAGCGCCCCGCCCGCCCCGCCAATCCCAACTTCCTCCTGCTTCGCATCGTGTCCTCCGTCCGGTGTTTCGAGGTCGAATCCGCGCCCCTTCTGGCGCGTCTCCAACCCTGCGCGAGCGGCGGCTCGCTTCCAATGAGGCGCGCAGGCGAAGGGCACTGGGGCGTCCCGGCGTCCCGAAGGTGGGGTTAACCCCACCCCGCGGCCGAACCCTCTGCCTTTAGTCGCCCTGTGGGCTACAAAAGGAAGAGGGTTGCCTAGGATCGGGGCATGTCTGAGGAGCGGCGGGTGGTCGAGCTGGGGGTCGGGGACGTCGACCTGGTCGAGGGGCTGTGGAAGGAGATGGTTCAGCACCACCGGGAGCTGACCGGCGGGACCTACCCGCTGCGCGACGACGAGACCGCCTGGCGGCGACGGCGGGCTCAGTACGTCGAGTGGCTCGAGGGCGGCGACGGGTTCCTCTATCTCGTCCCCGGCGAGGGCGCGGAGCAGGTCCCCCTCGGCTACGCCTTCCTGCGGATCGCCTCGTCGGGGCCGACCTGGAACCTCGGCGACCGGGTCGGGGACCTGGAGTCGCTCTCGGTCACCGCGGCGGCGCGCGGGATGGGGGTCGGCACCGAGTTGATCGCCCACTGCCGCGAGGCCCTGCGGGGGCTCGGCGTCAAGTGGTGGAGCGTCTCCGTCGTCAGCGCCAACGAGGGCGCGATCGACCTCTACGAGCGCGAGGGCTTCCGCGACTTCTGGCGCACGATGACCGCCCCGATCGAGTAAGCGCGCCCAACCTGAAAGAGTTCGCCGCCGTGGCGGCGTCACTCAACCCGGAACTGACCGAGCTCTCGCTCGAAAAGCTGCGCCTGCGCCGCAGCGCCAAGTGGCGCTTCTACGACGAGGACGTCCTCCCCGCCTTCGTCGCCGAGATGGACTTCCCGCTGGCGCCGCCGGTGAAGATCGCGCTGGCCGAGGCGGTCGAGCTCGACGACACCGGCTACGGCTATCCCGACGCGCTCGGGCTGAAAGAGGCGTACGCCGAGTTCGCCGCCGCCCGCTTCGACTGGGGGGTCGATCCCGCCGGCGTCACCGCCGCCCCCGACGTCGTCAACGCGATCACGGCGCTGCTGCGCCAGGTCGCCAAGCCCGGCGACCGCGTCGTCATCAACACGCCGGTCTACCACCCCTTCTTCTCGGTGATCGAAGAGCTCGGCTGCGAGGTCGCCGAAGCGCCGCTGGTCGACGATGAGCTCGACGTCGATCAGGTCGACCGCGAGTTCCGGGGCGGCGCCGTCGCGCTGGTCCTCTGCAGCCCCCACAACCCGACCGGGACGATGCCGACCGAGGCCCAGCTGAAGGCGCTCGCCGAGTCGGCCGCCGCGCACGGCGCCTGGGTCCTGAGCGACGAGATCCACTCCCCGCTGACCCTGCCCGGCGCCCGCCACGTCCCCTTCCTCAGCGTCTCCGAGGAGGCGCGCGAGCACGGGATCGCGCTCGTTTCCGCCTCGAAGGCGTTCAACCTCGCCGGCCTCCATTGCGCCCAGTTCGTGACCGCGTCGGAGCGCGCCGCGGAGATGGTCGAGGCGCTCCCCTTCATCGCCAAACACGCCGGCCACTTCGGCGCGCTCGCGAGCGTCGCCGCCTATCGCGAGGGCACCCCCTGGCTCGAGGACGTGATCGCGGTGATCGACCACAACCGCGCGCTGCTCGCCGACCTGCTCGCCGACAAGCTCCCCGAGGTCGGCTACACGCCGCCGCGCGCCGGCTACCTCACCTGGCTCGACCTGCGCGCGCTCGGGCTCGGCGACGACCCCTGCGAAGCGCTGCTCGAGCGCGGCCGCGTCGCGCTCAATCCGGGCCCGACCTTCGGTCCGCAAGGCAAAGGATTCGCGCGGCTCAACATCGGCACCAGCCCGGCGCTGGTCGAAGAGGCGGTCAATCGCATCGGAAAGGCAGTGGGACGATGAGCGGTACGGAGTCGACGGAGGCACCCCGGGTCGAGGAGTTCGAGGTCGAGCCGATCGAGGAGGAGGCGCGGCGCTGGCTCGACGCGCTCGAAGCGCAGACCGGGCCGCTGTCGCTCTTCGACACCCACACCCACTTCGGCCGCCACGATCCCGACGAATTCCGCCAGGAGCCCGAGCAGCTGATCGCGACGATGGAGCACGCCGGGGCGCGGGCGATCACCTTCCCGATGCACGAGCCCGACGGCTACCCGGCCGCCAACGACGAGGCGCGGGCGATCGAGGCGGGCGCCGACGGGCGGATCGTCCACTTCTGCCGGGTGAACCCGCACGACGGCGCGCTGGCGGAGGCGGAGCGCTGCCTCGACCTCGGCGCCCACGGGATCAAGCTGCACCCGCGGGCCGAGCAGTTCGCGATGTCGGAGGCCGCGGTCGAGGACCTGACCCGGCTGGCGCAGGAGCGTTCCGTGCCGATCCTGATCCACGCCGGACGCGGGATCCCTGCGCTCGGCCGCGACACGCTGGAGCTGGCGCAGCGCTACCCGGGGGCGAAGTTCATCCTCGCCCACGCGGCGGTCTCCGACCTCGCCTGGCTGTGGCGCCTGATGCCGGACAATCCGAACCTCTTCATCGACACCTCGTGGTGGAACCCGGCCGACTTCGTCGCGCTCTTCAGCCTGGTGCCGCCCGGCCAGCTCCTCTGGGCGAGCGACAACCCCTACGGCTATCCGCTCCACGCGGCGGCGTTCCAGCTGCGTTACGGGCTGCTGGTCGGGCTGCGCGGCGACCAGATCCGCTCGATCGCCGGCGAGCAGATCGCCCGCATCCTGGCCGGTGAGGAGCCCGCCTACTTCGGCCCGCCGCCCGGCCCTCCGGGGGCGCAGGACCCGGGGATGGAGCGCGTCGTCTCCCACCTCACCACGGCGATGGGACGGGCGATGGCCGAGGGCGACCCGAGCGAGTCGATCGCCCTGGGACGCCTCGCCGTCGACGTCGACGGCCCCGAGGCCGAGACCGGCCAGGCGATCCTCCGCTTGCTCGACCTCGCCGATCAGCACCAGGGCCCGCCGCCCCCCGGCCGCCGCTTCCCGCGCGGGGCGCAGTTCGTGATGAGCGCCCTCGCCGTCGCGCGCACCCCGGGCATCGCGCTGCCGCCGTCGGACTGAGCGACCTTGACGCGCACCCCGGCGCCGTGATCGGCTCCGGGACATGAGGGACCTCGCGACGATCGGCGTCTACGGGAGCGACCTCGATCGCTTCCTCGCCGCGCTGCGCGGGGCCGGGGTCGACCTACTGCTCGACCTGCGCCAGCGGCGCGGCGTGCGCGGCGCCGAGTACGCCTGGGCGAACGCCAAACGGATCGAAGCCGAGCTGCGCGCCGCGGGCGTCGTCTACCTACACGTGCCCGAACTGGCGCCGACCACCGCGATGCGCGAAGCCCAGTACGAGGCCGACGCGGCGAAAGACGAGGGCAAGCGCTCGCGGACCGTGCTCTCCGAGGCCTACGTCGAGCGCTACACCGAGGAGATCCTCGACCGCGCCGACCTCGGCAAACTCGTCCGCTTCATCGGCCGCTCCACCCCGGCCCTCTTCTGCGTCGAGCGCGAGGCGGCGGCCTGCCACCGCTCCCTGGTGGCGGCCCGCCTCGCCCGCGACTACGACTTCCGCATCGTCAACCTCCGCGCCTGAGCGCGTTCGCACTTTCCCCCCGTATAGGGCGGGAAAGTGCGAACGCGCCGGCGGGGGTCAGCCGACGACTTCGACCGGCAGGGTCTTGATCGGGTTGTTGCGATGGCCCGGGGTGTAGACGACGAGCTTGGCGTGGCCGTCCTTCTTCGCCAGCGGGCCGTAGTAGAGGAACGCCTGCTGGTTGCCGCTGATCGTCAGCGCGCGGGCGAAGGTGCGGGTTGCCCCGTTCGAGGTGAAGCGCTTCACCGTCACCATGTAGGCGCGCTTGCGCTTGGTCGCGTCACCGAACCACATCAGCTGGTTCTTCGGTTCCTTGACGAAGGTGAGGCTCGAGCCCTTCGGCGCGCCGAGCGCCGCCACGCTGACCGTGTACGCGGCGCTCTTCGATTCGGCGCCGAGGCTGATCGCCGGCGAGACCGTCTTGCTCGACGGCACGTAGGTGATCGCTTTGCCCGACGGCGAGAGGGCGACGCCGGCTTCCTGGTGCGGAGCCATGATCAGGTTTTCGACCGTCGCGTCGTAGGTCGGGCCGACCAGGCTGAGCGTCTCCCGATCGCGCACCTTGAGGTGCTGCCCGTTGACGCGGACGGCGAATTCGGTGTCCTTGGGGACGTCGATGACCGGCACCGGTGAGTCCTTCCAGAGCGTGCCGTGTTTGAGCTGGATGCCGCCGGAGCTGCGCGGCAGCACCTTGGCGCCGGGGATCTGGTTCAGCAGCTTGCCGCCGACCAAGCCGGTCTTGCGACCCTGGTTGTCCATGACGACGAGGCTCGCGTGTTCGTTGGCGCTGCCGTCGAGGCGGATCTGGTTGAACTTCGAGCCGCCGCCCTGGCGGCCGACGCAGAACGGGCACGGCTGGACGCCGAGGCCCGGGGTGACCGGCGCCAGGCGCAGCGTCTCCGACTTCGCGTTGCCTTCGTACTGGGCTTGCGGGTAGCCCGGCGAGACCATCGCGTAGTAGCTCCAGGTATCGGTGTTGGTGTTGATCTGGAGGCGGCGGCTTTCGTCCCCGGGCCAGTTGTTGTCGTAGACGAGGACTTCGAATTCGCCGGGGCCGACCTTTTCGACCGCGTACGGGGTGATCGCGTGGCCGGCCTTCATCCCGTACTGGAAGATCTCGAAGGTCCAGATCTGTGGGCTGTTCGGGTCGAGCGCGCCGTGCAGGAGGTCGTGGAGGATCTGGGTCGGCGTGGCGACGATCGTGTTCGCCTGGACCGAGGCGAGGTTCTGGAAGTCGAAGGCGCGGGTGATCGAGCGCTGCAGCAGCCGGTTCTTTTCGATGTTCAGTTCGAACGGCGAGAGCGCGCCGGCGCCGAGGTCGGCGACCTTGGAGTAGCCGAAGCGGTTCAGGTAGCCCTTGTAGATGAGCTCCGAGAGGGTGGCGAAGCCGAAGCAGTGGCCGTCGGCGGAGGCTTCGTTGTAGGACTTCATCACCGCCCGGGCGATTGGCGTCAGCACGCAGTTGCCGCCGTTTCCGCTGATGCAGACGCCGGGGCCATAGAGGCGCTCGAGCTCCGACGCGTTGAGGCCCGCCTGCCCTTCGTTGCCGTAGTTGGCGAAGGAGAAGCCGTCGGGCTGGGCACGGAAGCCGTTGTCGGCGAGGACGGTGCCGGCCGAGGCGCCCGCGGGGACGACCAGGAGGGCGGCGACAAGGGTGGACAAGACGAGGAGGACGCGGGCGGCCGACAGCGGCCCGCCGAGTGGGCGGTGGGTCATGGGTTACTGAATCGACATCAGGGTAGGCTGCCTTTAGCTCGATTCTTGAGTCAATTGATCATCTTTATCCGGTACTGATCTCAGTACAGATTTCCACTCCAATCCCCCAGGGAGACATCGATGCGAAACACCAGGAAGATCGCCGCGGTGCTGGCTGCCGCGGCTCTCGCCGCCTTCCCCGCCGCTGCCGCGGCGCACGGAGGCAGCGACCACGGGGCCGGGCACTCGTCCGGTCACGACAGCGGCGCCGACCACCGCGGCCCGCACGGCTCGTCGGGTCACGGCTCCGACCACGGCGGCGGCTGGTCCCACGGCCACGGCTCGCCGTCCCACGATCACGGCCATGGCGGCCACGGGTCCCCGTCCCACGGCCACGGCGGCTCGCCGGGCCATGGAGGATC
>DAIQOT010000113.1:10294-11848 GCA_036787695.1 Solirubrobacterales bacterium
TGCACGCTGACTCGACCGATGCCCGAGAAGCCTCCGCCGCCCGCCGAAGATCCGCTCTCGGCCAATTCGCTGATGGCGACGATCGACCAGTACGGCAGCTCGCCCGATCACTTCAGCGGCACCCCCGCCGACTGGAATGAGGAGAACACGGTCGCGGGCGACTTCGCCGCCGACGGCCTCCAGGTCGGCTCGGTCGCCTACCACTTCCCCCGCTTCCTGCCGACGAACGTCGCGCTGTCGACCGACTCGCACGACATCTCCTCCTCGGCGCTCGCGCCGCTCCTCTACTCGGGGACGACCGGCCCGCACGGCCTCTCCGCCCCGCTGGCCGCGGCCGGCAACGGCACCATCCCCGCGGACGCGGCCGGGAAGATCGTCGTCGTCTCGCAGGCCGACAAAGGCGCGCTCGACCCCTCGATCGCAGCGGCGATCGCGGCCGGCGCCAAGGGCCTCGTCTACGTCACCGTCGGCGTCGGCGACCTGCCGCGCAAGGAAGACGTCAACTCGCGCAAAGGCACCGGTGACTTCCCGGTCCTGCTCGTCGGGCAGCACTCGGGCGCCGAGGTCCTCGCCGACGCCGAAGCCGGCGAGAACGCCGACCTCACCCTGCAGGCGCAGCTCGGCACCGCCACCGATTACGACGTCTGGGGCGAACTCCCCGGCGCCGACGACTCGCGGCGCGTCTTCGTCGGCACGCCGGTCTCGAGCTTCGTCCCCTCCGCCTCGGAGCGCGGCGGCGGCGTCGCGATCCTGATGGGGCTGGCGAAGCACTACGCCGAGCTGCCCCGTTCGCAGCGTCCGGAGACGCTCGTCTTCCTCGCGACGAGCGGCCACGAAGTCGGCTTCCTCGGCCTCGAGGCGCTGATCGAGGCGAAAGGCAGCTGGTTCACCGACGCCGACGCCTACGTCCACATGGGCGCCTCGCTGGGCGCGCCGACCGGGGTCGAAAATCCCGACGGCTCGATCAGCGTGACCGATGTGCCGCCGGCCGGCCTCGGGCTTCACGACAGTGAGAACCCGCTCCTGGAAACCGGCTCGGTGAACGCGTTCACCACCGCCGGGCAGCCGCTGGCCAACACCCAGATGCACCTGTCGGGTGGCGGCGAGCAGGTCTACGCCTACCAGGTGGGCGTGCCGGAGATCTCGGTCAACGGAGGCAGCCTCTGGTTCCACACGGCAGCCGACACGCCGAACGTGGTCAGCCCGGACATCCTCACCCGCCTCGCCAACGGCTACCTCGACTCGGTCGACGCGATCCTCGCCCAGCCCGCGGGCGCGGTGAAGGCGGCCAACACGACGGCCGAAGCCGACGCCGCGGCCAACCCGTCCCTCGCCGACAGCCGCGCCCCGGTGAACCCGGTGTTCGGCGCCGAAGGAGTCGGCGGCCCGCCCCCTCAGCCCGCCGGCCCCGGCCCCTGGAGCTCCTCCCCCTGGAACTCCGGCGGCCACGGCTGGTAGCCAGCCCCACCCGCACCGCGTTCGCAGTTTCCCCCCGTATAGGGCGGGGAACTGCGAACGCACCTTGTGTCCCGGCGGGGCAACGACGCGGCCCGA
>DAIQOT010000317.1:0-3606 GCA_036787695.1 Solirubrobacterales bacterium
CAGGGCATCACCGACCTGATCACGATCCCCGGCCTGATCAACCTCGACTTCGCCGACGTGCGGACGATCATGCGCGACGCCGGCTCGGCGCTGATGGGCGTCGGCTCGGCCTCGGGCGAGAAACGGGCGCTCGAAGCGGCGAAAGCGGCGATCACCTCGCCGCTGATCGAGGAGTCGATCAAAGGCGCGACCGGGATGCTGCTGAACATCACCGGCCCCGAGGACCTCGGCCTGTTCGAGGTCAACGAGGCGGCGCAGCTGGTCCAGGCGGAAGCCGACGACAACGCGAACATCATCTTCGGCTCGGTCGTCGACCAGTCGATGCACGACGAGATCCGGGTGACCGTGATCGCCACCGGCTTCGAAGGGTTCGAGCTGCTGGCGCGCTCGCCGCAGCGGGTCCGCCGTCGCTACGAGTCGCGGCCGCGGGTCTCCGCCGAGGACACCGACATCCGCAAACTTCGGGTCTCCGACGACGACATCGACGTCCCTGGCTTCCTAAAAGAGTAGGTCTGCGAGGGACCGCGCCGGGAGTCCCTCTCCGGGCCGCTTCGCGGGAGTTCCCGGAGAGGGACTCCCGGCGCGGCCGGCCAAACGCCGCAGGCAATACGCTGCGCGTCGATGCGACGTACTCCTCTCTTCGAGCAGCACACCGAGCTGGGCGCCAAGATGGTGCCGTTCGCGGGCTGGGAGATGCCGGTCCTCTACGAGGGGATCAAAGAGGAGCACTCGGCGGTGCGGAGGCACGCGGGGATGTTCGACGTCTCGCACATGGGCGAGGTCGAGGTCGAGGGCCCCGGCGCGCTCGCCTTCCTGCAGCTGATGCTGTCGAACGACGTGTCGAAGATCGCCGTCGGCGGGGCTCAGTACTCGTGCCTCTGCAACGAGAAGGGGGGCGTCATCGATGACCTCTTCGCCTACAGGCTCGGCACCGACCGCTTCCTGATCGTCACCAACGCGGCGAACCACGAGACCGACCTCGCCTGGCTCGGCCGCTGGTCCCACGACCACGATGTCTCGGTCCGCGACGTCGCCGACCGCTACGCGATGCTCGCCGTGCAGGGCCCGCACGCCCGGGCGACGCTGGAGCGCGCGCTCGGCCTCTCGCTGCCCGCCCGCTTCCACGTCGCCGCAATGAACGTCGGCCGCCGCCCCGCGCTGATCTGCGGCACCGGCTACACCGGCGAGGACGGGGTCGAGATGCTGATCGACCCCGAGGTCGCGATCCCGATCTTCAAAGAGCTGCGCGACGCCGGCGTCATCCCCTGCGGGCTCGGCGCCCGCGACACGCTGCGGCTCGAGGTCTGTTACCCGCTGCATGGCAACGAGCTGACGCCGGAGCGCAACCCGATCGAAGCCGACCTCGGCTGGTGCTGCAAGGAGGCGACCGGGTTCATCGGCTCGCCCGCGGTCGCCGCGGCGCGCGCCGAGGGCCCGGCCGAGAAGCTCGCCCCGTTCACGATCGAGGGCGGTGGGATCCCGCGCGACGGCAACCCGGTGCTCGGCGTGGTGGGCGACGATGCCGGCGCCGAGGTCGGCGTCGTCACCAGCGGCACCTTCGCGCCCTCGCTGGGGATCGGCGCCGGGATGGCCTACGTGCGCCCCGACGTCGCCGCGCCGGGTACCGAGGTCGAGATCGACGTGCGCGGCAAGCATCGCCCCGCCCGGATAGCTTCCAAACCTCTCTACGAAAGGACCTGAACAGTGGCCGAGGCCTCTTACCCCGACGATCTGCGCTACCACGACCAGCACGACTGGGTGCGGCTCGACGGCGATGACGCGGCGGTCTTCGGGATCACCTGGTACGCCCAGGACACGCTCGGCGAGGTCGTCTTCTTCGAGCCGCCCGAGGTGGGGACGACGCTGACCAAGGACCAGCCGTACGCGGAGGTCGAGTCGGTGAAGGCGGTCTCCGACGTGATCGCGCCGATGTCGGGCGAGGTGACCGCGGTCAACGACGCGCTCTCCGACGGCCCCGAGCAGATCAACGAGGACCCCTACGGCGCCGGCTGGCTGGTCAAAGTGAAGCTGTCGAGCCCGGATGAGCACGAGTCGCTGCTGACCTCGTCCGAGTACGAGAAGCTGCTCGACCGCTAGGCGGGCGGGGCCCGGGGGCGTCGAGACGGGCGGGCCGGCGGCGCGCTCGCGGAATCCCCGCATTTTCCGGCCGGCCGCGCCTGCCGAGCCCGCCCACCCGGTTCCCTAGCCTGTAACGACCGATGAGTCGCTACACCTCAGCCACCCCTGACGACCGCGCCGAGATGCTCGCCGCGATCGGCGTCGAGTCCGTCGACGAGCTCTTCGAGCAGGTCCCCGGCCCGCTGCGCCTCGGCCGGCCGCTCGACCTGCCCGAGGGCATGAGCGAGGCCGAGGTCTACGAGCGGCTCGCCGAGCTGGCCGGGCGGAACGCCGACGCCGAAGAACAGGTCACCTTCCTCGGCGCCGGGATGTACGACCACTACGTGCCCGCGATCGTCGACGCGATCACCTCGCGTTCCGAGTTCTTGACGCCCTACACGCCCTACCAGCCGGAGATCTCCCAGGGCGGGCTGCAGGTGATGTTCGAGTTCCAGACCGCGATGTCGGAGCTGACCGGGCTGCCGGTGTCCAACGCCGGGCTCTACGAGGGGCCGAGCTCGGTCGCCTCGGCGGGCTACCTGGCGATGAACGCGACCAAACGCTCCAAGTTCGTCGTGTCCCGCGGCGTCCACCCGCACAGCCGCGAGACGCTCACCACCTACTCGGTCGGCTACGGCGCCGAGGTGGTGGAGGTCGGGCTCGAGGGTGGCGTCACCGACGCCGCGGCCCTCGCGGCGGCGGTCGACGGTGAGACCGCCGCGGTCATCCTGCAGAGCCCCAACTTCCTCGGCGCGGTCGAGGACATCGAGGCGCTCGGCGCGGCGGCGAAGGAGCACGGCGCGCTGCTCGTCGTCGCCTGCGACCCGATGACGCTTGGGATCTTGAAGCCGCCCGGCGAGGCCGGCGCCGACATCGCCCTCGGCGAGGGCCAGCCGCTCGGCAATCGTTTGGACTTCGGCGGGCCGTCGTTTGGCTTCTTCTGCGCGACCGAGGCGCAGATCCGGCGGATGCCGGGACGGATCGCCGGCGAAACCGAGGATGTCGACGGTCGCCGCGGCTTCGTGCTGGCGCTGCAGACGCGTGAGCAGCACATCCGCCGCGAGAAGGCGACCAACAACATCTGCACTGCGCAGGCGCTGAACGCGCTCGGCGCGATGGTCCACCTGGCCTGGCTCGGTCGCGAGGGCTTCCGCGAGCTCGGCGAGCTGCTGGTGCGGCGCACCGCCTACGCGCGGCAGCGGCTCGCCGCGGTCGACGGGGTCGAGTTGCTGCACGACGCGCCGGTCGTCCGCGAGTTCGCGGTGCGCCTCGACGCGCCGGTCGACCGGGTGCTCGACCGGGTCGCGGAGCGCGGCATCGCCGCCGGCTACGCCCTCGGCCGCGAGTACGAGGAGTACGACGACGCGGCACCGACCGCAATGACAATAAATACGATGTAGATGATCCAGAAGATAATCCACCCGGCCGAGATAACGTAGCCGAGAATGGTGCCAGCCAGGGCCATCCCATGACCAGCCTCGCCCGTTT
>DAIQOT010000114.1:0-5765 GCA_036787695.1 Solirubrobacterales bacterium
CCGCTGAGGACGGGCTCGACCAGGCGCGGCATCTCCGAGGGCAGGTGCTGGCCGTCGGCGTCGAGGGTGACGCAGATCAGGGCTCCCGATTCGACCATCAGCCGGTAGCCGGTCCGCAGCGCCGCGCCGCCGCCGCGATTGGTGACGTGGCGGGCCACCGGGGCGCCATGCTCGGCGGCGACGTCGCCGGTCCCGTCGCGCGAGCCGTCGTCGACGACCAGCACCTCGGTCGCCACGCCGCACACTTCCTTCGGCATCTGGTCGAGGACGACGCCGATGTTTTCGGCCTCGTTGTAGGCCGGGATCAGGATCGCGATCTTGCCTTTGAACCGCGCCGGGAGTCCCGCCTGGCGGAACTCCTCCCAGGCGAGCCCCTCGAGCGCCGCTGACAGCTGCCGCGAGTTGCGCGCGCCGACCGAGAGCGCCCGCAGGGCGATGATGAAGAGGATGAAGATGGCGAAGACGGCGAGGCCCTGGATCCGCCCGCCGTTGCCCTTTTCGAAGGAGAAGGCGGAGAGCAGGCCGTTGACGACTTCGGTGCCGGTGACGATCGCCAGGGCGATTCCGCCGAGCAGCAGCAGCGCGACCTCGGCGTTGCGCAGCTGGCGGCGGCGGACGATCGCGTAGACGACCAAGATCACCGCGATGATCAGGCCGACGGCGCGGAGCGCCGTCAGTTCGGCGGGCAATATGCCTGCTAGTGGGACCATTTCCGCCCCGAGGATATGGCTGACGCGGCCTCGGCGAGGGCGAGGGCGGCCAGCGGGATGATCAGGGTCATCAGGATCTCGTTGCGGCGGGGGGCGGCGAGGGTGGCGGCGCCGACGACGGTGACGAGGACGATCGGGGTGGCGAGGCAGAGCGTCTCCCACCAGCGGCGGCGGAAGCCGAGCAGGACGAGGCCGGCGATCCCGAGCAGCACGATGATCACCTGGACGACCTTGCCGAGCCCCGACTGCATCGCCGCGCCGGTCCCGCTCGACCACATCCGTCCGACCTTGCGCACCGTCATCTCGGCGTAGCCGACCGGGTGTTCGCCGAAGTACTTGGAGAAGTTTTCCTTGCCGATCTTGCCGAGGGCTGAGTCGCGTTCGAGTTCGGGGTAGGTCGATTCCCAGACGTGGGTGAAGAGCGGGGTGGGGTCGACTTTGTTCAGCGCTTCGGAGTTCGCCGGCAGGCTCTTGCCCGTCTGTTCCTTGTAGAGGATCGCCTTGACCCGGGCGTATTCGCCGTCGGCGGGGTAGAAGGTGCCGACGTACAGGGCCTTGCCGCCGCCGGTCGAGATCGGCGTGAGCTTGTGCAGGACGACGATGTTGCGGACCGTCCACGGCACGATCGGCAGGAGCAGCGCGAGGACCATCAGGCCGACCGCGGTGGCGCCGAGCTTCCACTCGCGCTCCCAGGCCCAGCGGGCGGCGGCGTAGACGACGAAGGCGGCGGCGACGATCGAGTACTCGGGGCGGAACATCGCGGTGGCGCCGAAGAGGAAGCCGGGCAGGAGCCAGATCCAGGGACTTCCGCGGCGTTCCGCCGTGCGGTCCCACGCCCATAAGAACGCAAGGATCGCGGCCGGTAACGAGAACATCGTCGGCGGCTCGCTCATGATCTCGCCGACCGAGTGGATGAACGGCGGGTAGACCGCCACGCCGAGCGCCGCCAGGAGCGCCGGCCATCGCCCTCCGAGGCGCCAGCCGAGGAGGAAGACGAGGAGGATCGTCCCGACCCCCATCAGCGCCTCGAGGATGCGGATCGTCCCTTCCCGTGGGCCGCCGGTGACGACGAAGAGCCCGGCGTAGAGCCACGGTGCTCCCGGGCTCCAGTCGCTGGTCGCTTCCGACTTGAATTCCGGCCCGCCGTAGCTGCCTTCCTCGTAGAGCGACTTGGCGAGGGCGTAGTAGGCGTGCGAGTCGTCGGCCGGGTCGGCGACCGGGTGGACGACGGCGACGGCGCGGAAGACCAGGCCGAGCGCGGCGATGCAGGCCAGCGCGATCAGCGTCCGCCTGCCGTAGCGGCCGGCGAGCGAGGTGGACCATTGTCTTAGGGACTTCAAGGGCGCCGGTCAGGCTACTGGCGCGGTGGCAGGAAACCGGGGGAGGCCGCTGAAAACCCGCCTGCCCACCCTTACGAAAGGAAAACTTGTGAAGCGCATTTCACTCGCCCTCGCGGGCGCGCTCGCCTGCCTGCTGCTGGCCTCGGTCGGCACGGCGGCGGCGATGCCGACCGAAGGCATCGTCAACTCCGAATGCAACACGACCTCGAAGAACGTGATCGGCAAGAAGGTCACGATCGTCGTCGCCGGCAAGAACGTCGCGCAGTCGCAGATGCGATTCGCCGAATGCAAGATCGTCAACAAGGTCGCGGGCAAGCTGCTCTCGCTGCGGATCGAGAAGCCGAAGGTCACCGAAGGCTACCGCTGCACGCCGACCGTCCTGACCGGCGGAGAAGGCACCGTCGAACCGCAGAAGGTCAAGTACAACTGCCTCTTCCGCGGCGCCGACACGGCGACCGAAATCCGCCTGAAGTTCCAGGTCACCTACAACACGGACTGACCCGATCCGCTCGGCGCGCCCGTCCCCTCCTTCGATCGGCGCTAGGAGGGGCCGGGCGCGCCTGGCCGTTGGGACGCGATCCAGGCGAGGGCAGCGCCGGCGCAGGCCGACAGCAGGGGGATCAGGACGAGGACGCGGCGCGGGGACGCGACGAGCAGGGCGCTGATCGCGGTGATCGCGAGGAAGACGGCGCCGATCATCAGCGCCTCCCAGCGGCGGTAGTAGGCGAGGAGGCCGAGGCCGAGCAGGCCGAGGCCGAGGAGGACCCAGTGGAGCGCCTCCCAGACCGGCTCCCTCATCACCGCGCGGGGGCCGTGGGACCAGATCCGGCCGACCTTCTTGGCGAGGAAGCCGACGTATTCGCCGGTGTGGTGGATGACGTCCCTTTCCAGCTGCGCCTTGCCGAGCTTCGAGAGCGCCTTGTCGGGTTCCATCCCCGGGTACCTCGATTCGGCGAGCCGGGCGAGGATCTGCTCGAGGCGGAGATTTTCGACCGCGTGCGGGCCGAAGAGCCCTGGGTGTTCGGCGACGACGCCGGCGCCGACCTTTTCCGGGTTCCCGTCCGAGGGCAGGTAGGTGCCGGAGTAAAGGACCTGGCCGCCGCCGGTCGACACGGACACGAACCGATGAAGCGCGAAGGCGTTGCGGGCGGTCCACGGCGCGACGACGACGACGATGCCGAGGACGAGGATCGCGGCGACCTTCAACGAGCGGGGCCAGATTGGCGGGCGCTCCCCGGCCTCGGCGATCTCGGCGAGCCGCTGCTTGCGCACCTTGAAGTGCTCTTGGGCGAGCACCAGGACGGCGAGGAGGAAGCCGATCGCCAGGTACTCGGGGCGGACGAGGGCGAGGGCCCCGAGGGTCAGTCCCGGCACCGCCCAGCGCCAGAGCGGCGCGCCGTCCCCGGCCCAGAAGATCCCGAGCATCGCGCCGGCCAGCAGCGTCGCCGCCAACGGCTCGGTCATCAGCATCCCCGTGTACTCGATCGTCGCCGGGTAGATCGCCACGACGAGCGCCGCGATCAGCGCCGCGACGACCGCGCGTCCCGGAATCGCCCCGTCCCCGTAAACCCGTAGCCCTTTGTCACCCTCTGGGTTACCAAGGGCTACGGGTTGCGGCCGGGGCCGGGTGAATGGCTCGGCCAGGCGTCTCGCGATCAGGTAGGTGAAGACGACCGCGAGGGTCCCGAGCAGGGCGAGGACCAGGCGGGCCAGGCGTTCGTGGACGCCCCCGGACACCTTGTAGATCCCGGCGACGAAGAGGGGCAGGCCGGGGGAGTAGTCGCTCGAAGGCTGGGTCGCGCTCGCGCCGACGGTGAAGCCGTGGCCTTCGTCGAGGTTGCGGGCGATCGCCGCGTAGGCGGCGGCGTCGAAGACCGGCGCGCGGCCGTCCCAGGCTTCCCCGACCCGCAGGCCGAGGCCCAGCAGGACTATCGCGACGAGCGCCGCGATCCCCCATCGGCCGCCGTTTCGCGCCATCACACCGTTTGGCATCAGGTCGATTCAACTATCCTGGCCGGTCTATGCGGATCCTCATTCTCGGTGGCGACGGCTACCTCGGCTGGCCGACGGCACTCAAGTTCTCGGCCGAAGGGCACGAGGTCGAGGTCGTCGACAACTTCAACCGGCGGCGCTGGGTCGAGGGCGCGGGCTCCGACTCGCTGACCCCGATCGCCGACCTCGAGACCCGGATCGCCGCCTGGGAGGAGATCTCCGGCGTGCGGATCCCCTCGCACATCGGCCCGATCGAGGACGGCGACTTCCTCGACGGCGTCGTCGCCGACTTCCTCCCCGAAGCGATCGTCCACTACGGCCAGCAGGCCTCGGCGCCGTACTCGATGATCTCCCGCCAGACCGCGGTCGAGACCCAGTACGCGAACACGATCGGCAACCTCAACCTGCTCTTCTCGATGCGGGACCACGTCCCCGAGGCGCACCTGGTGAAGCTCGGGACGATGGGCGAGTACGGCCAGCCCAACATCGACATCGAGGAGGGCTACATCGAGATCTCGCACAAGGGCCGCAGCGACACGCTGCCGTTTCCGAAGCTGCCGGGCTCGCTGTACCACTGCTCGAAGGTCCACGACTCGACCAACATCCACTTCGCCTGCCGCACCTGGGGCCTGCGCGCGACCGACCTGAACCAGGGCGTCGTCTACGGGATCGAGACCGAGGAGACGGTGAAAGACGAGCGGCTGATCACGCGGTTCGACTACGACGAGCTCTTCGGCACGGTTCTGAACCGGTTCTGCCTGCAAGCCGTGATCGGTCATCCCCTGACCGTCTACGGAGAAGGCAACCAGACGCGCAGCTTCCTCAACATTCGGGACACGCTCGCCTGCGTCGGGATCGCCGTGAAAAACCCGGCGGCCGCCGGCGAGTTCCGCGTCTTCAACCAATTCACCGAGCAGTTCTCGGTGATGCAGCTGGCCGAGCTGGTCAAGGACGCCGGGGCGCACCTCGGGTACGAGGTCGACATCCAGCACTACGACAATCCCCGGGTCGAGAAGGAAGAGCACTACTACAACGCGGTCAACACCCACCTCCTCGACCTCGGCCTCCAGCCGAAGCTGCTGGGGGAGGAGCTGGTCGAGTCGATCCTCGGGATCCTCGAGCGCTACAAGGGCCGCGCCGCCGAGGGCGCGATCGACCCGAAAACGCGCTGGAATCCTGGGAAGCCGGCCGCCAGCCGCGCTTGAGGAGCCGGGGTCGGGGGACCCCTGAGCGAACCTCCCCGCAGTTCGTGAGCGAAGGGGTCCCCCGACCCCGGCACGCACGCCCGCGCTGGTAGGATCCCCGGTTCGATGAGAGCCGCTGACGCACTGATGAAATCGCTGAAGGCCGAGGGCGTGAAGAACGTCTTCGGGATCCCCGGTGGGGCCAACCTGCCGATGTACGACGCGGTCGTAGACGCCGAGTTCCGGCACGTCCAGACCCGTCACGAGCAGGCCGCCGGCCACGCCGCCGAGGGGTACGCCAAGGCGGGCGGGGAAGTCGGCGTCGCCTTCGCCACCTCCGGCCCCGGCGCGACCAACCTGATCACGGCGATCGCCGACGCGATGCTCGACTCGGTGCCGACCGTCTTCATCACCGGCCAGGTCAAAACTCACCTGATCGGGACCGACGGCTTCCAGGAGGCCGACATCCTCGGCGCGACGCTGCCGTTCGTGAAGCACTCCTTCCAGGTGACCGACGCGCGGCAGATCCCCGAGTACGT
>DAIQOT010000114.1:5865-11829 GCA_036787695.1 Solirubrobacterales bacterium
CGTTCGTGAAGCACTCCTTCCAGGTGACCGACGCGCGGCAGATCCCCGAGTACGTGCACGAGGCCTTCCACGTCGCCGCCACCGGCCGCCCCGGCCCGGTGCTGATCGACGTCCCCTCCGACCTTTTCAGCGCCGAGATCGACTACCAGCCGCGGACCGAGCCGGTCGAGCTGGCGGGCTACAAGCCCTCGACCGAGGGCAACATCAAACAGATCCGCATCGCCGCCAAAGCGCTGGCGAACGCGCGCCGGCCGATCCTCTACACCGGCGGCGGCGTCGTCCTCGCCAACGCCTCCGAGGAGCTCCGCGAGCTGGCCGCGTCGGACAAGTTCCCGGTCACCTCGACCTTGATGGGCCTCGGCGCCTTCCCCGCCTCGAGCGACCGCTTCCTCGGCATGCTCGGCATGCACGGCACCTTCACCGCCAACGCGGCGATGGACAACGCCGACCTGATCGTCGCGATCGGCGCCCGCTTCGACGACCGGATCACCGGCAAGCTGGCCGAGTTCGCGCCGAACGCGAAAATCATCCACATCGACATCGACCCGGCGGAGATCTCGAAGAACGTCGGCGCCCACATCCCGATCGTCGGTGACGTCAAGCAGGTGCTGCCGAAGCTGACCCGCGAGTACCGGGCGCTGCAGACCGACTCGGCGCGGACCGACGCCTGGTGGACGCAGATCCGGTCCTGGCAGGAGAACCACCCGCTCTTCTACGAGCCCGGTAAGGACGGCGAGATCAAACCGCAGTTCATGATCGAGACGCTGCATCGGGTGACCAACGGCGAAGCCTTCGTCGCCTCCGACGTCGGCCAGCACCAGATGTGGACCGCTCAGTACTACGGCTTCGACAAGCCCCGCCGCTGGCTCAACTCGGGCGGCCTCGGGACGATGGGCTTCGGCCTGCCGGCGGCGCTCGGCGCCAAGGTCGCGATGCCGGACGAGCTCGTCACCTGCGTCTCCGGCGACGGCAGCCTGATCATGAACATCCAGGAGCTGGCGACCGCCGTCACCGAAAACATCCCGGTCAAGGTCTTCCTGATGAACAACGGCTACATGGGCATGGTCCGCCAGTGGCAGGAGCTCTTCTGGGATCATCGCTACAGCTCGGTCGACAACGGCACCAGCCCGGACTGGGTGAAGCTCGCCGAGGCCTTCGGCGCGACCGGCCTGCGGGTCGAGGATTCGGCCGACCTCGCGGAGACGATGACGAAGGCGATCGAGACCGACGGCCCCGTCCTCGTCGACGTCCGCGTCACCCAGGAGGAGAACGTGTATCCGATGATCGCGCCGGGCAACGCGGCCCGCGACATGGTCGAGGCGCCTGGCCTGGTGGCGAGCCGCCAGGGAGGGGACGCCTGATGGAGGCCGGAACTCCTGATCTGGTCCGCCTGGAGGATCTGCGACTCCCGGGGCAACTGACCGGTCGCAAGCACGTCCTCTCGATCCAGGTCGAGAACAAGCCGGGCGTGCTGGCGCGCGTCGCCGGGCTCTTCTCCCGCCGCGGCTTCAACATCGACACCCTCTCGGTCGGCCCGACCGACGACCCGAGCGTCTCGCGCATCACGCTGACCCTCGACGGCGCCGTCCACCCGATCGACCAGGTGACGAAGCAGCTGCACAAGCTCGTCAACGTGCTGAAAATCCGCGACATGGAGCCGGACGACACGGTCGCCCGCGAGATGGCGCTCTTCAAGGTCTCCGCCGCGGTCGAGAACCGCGCCGAGATCATCCAGTACGCCGAGATCTTCCGCGCCAAAATCGTCGACGTCGCCCGCCGCACGATGACCATCGAGGTCACCGGCTCGGCCGACAAAATCGAGGCCTTCGAGCGGATGGTCCGCCCCCACGGGCTGGTCGAAATGGTCCGCACCGGCGAGATCGCCATCGCCCGTGGTCACGACTGAGTCCCTTCTCGGGGCTCTCCAGCGTGGGATAGGCAGGGGACGGCGGACGCTGGTCAGCGTCACCGCCGCGACCGACATCGCCGATCCGCCCGCCGCCATCTTCGCCGCCCGCCTGGCGAGCGACCGCTGGTTCTGCTGGGAGCAGCCCGACCGCGAGTTCGCGCTCGCCGGGATGGGGGTTGCGCGTGAGGCCTCCGGGCGCGGCGCGCGGCGCTTCGCCGAGGTCGCGCGGGAGATCGGCGAAGCTGGCCGCGACTCGGTGATCGAGGCGCCGCGTGGGCTGCCCGCCGGCTCAGGGCCGGTCTGGCTCGGCGGCTTCGCCTTCGACCCCGAGGGCGGCGGCTCGGCGACCTGGAGCTCCTTCGAGCCTGGCTCGCTCTTCCTGCCCGAGGTCTCGATCGTGCGGAACGGGGAGGAGGCCTACGTGACCGTCAACGCGATCGTCGGGCCGGGGGACGACGCCGAACGCCGGGCCGCCGAGCTGGCGGCGCGGCTCGCGGGCCTGCGCGCCGACGCGTCCCTGCCCTTGCTCGACCCGCACCCGACCGAGCGCCCGACGATCCGCAGCGCCAAGCCGCCACGGGCCTTCGAAGCCGCGGTCGAGAAGGCGACAGCGCGGATCGCGGCGGGGGAGATGGAGAAGGTCGTGCTGGCCCGCGAGGTGATCGTCGAGGCGCCCGCCGCCCATGACCCGGCCCCGATCTTCGGCGCGATGAGGGAGCAGTTCCCGGCCTGCTTCTGCTTCTGCGCCGGGACCCCCGAGGCGGCCTTCATCGGGGCGAGCCCCGAGCTCCTCGTGCGCCGCTCCGGCGCCGGCGTCTCGACCGTTGCCCTCGCCGGCTCGACCCGCCGCAGCTCCGACCCCGCCGTCGACGACCACCTCGGCGAGCGCCTCCTGCGCTCCGACAAGGACCGCCGCGAGCACCGCATCGTGGTCGAGCGCATCGTCCGCCGGCTGCGCCCGCACGCGGTCTGGGTCGAGACCGGCCCCGAGCCGGAGATCGTCACCGTCGCCAACATCAAGCACCTGGCGACCCCGGTGATCGCCCAGATGGCCGAGCCGCACTCGGCGATCGAGCTGGCGGGCATGCTCCACCCGACCCCGGCCGTCGGCGGCGAGCCCTGGCCCGCCGCCGCCGCGCCGCTCGCCGAGCTCGAGCAGATGGACCGCGGCTGGTACGCCGCCCCGGTCGGCTGGATGGACGCCACCGAGGACGGCGAATTCTGCGTCGCCCTCCGCAGCGCCCTCCTCCGCGACCGCGCCGCCCACCTCTTCGCCGGCGTCGGCGTAGTCGCCGGCTCCGACCCCGAGGCCGAGCTCGCCGAGACCGAGGTCAAGCTCCAGGCGATGCTCCCGCTCGTTGCCGATTAACGCGGCGTTCATGAAGTTTCTTTAGCGCTTTGGCTGTATTCCGGCCGGTGCGACGTCTCCTCGTCTTTTCCCTGCTCCTCGCGGCGGCCGGCGCATTTGCCGCGGTCGCATCGGCCGATGAATTCGAAGGCCCCTATCCGGTGGGCATCTACGCGAATTGCCAGCCGCTGAACAACGAAGGCCCGGCGGTCGAAGAGCACTGCGAAGTCTCGGTCTTCGACGAAATTTCGACCGATTCGGTCGCGCCGACCGGGACCGTGGTGATCGACCACGAATTGACCTGCGATCTCGTTCCGGTCGAAGAAAGGCAGTCGCGATGCGCGTACTTCTTGACAGCGTCAAAGGGCGTGGAATTAATCACCGAGCTTGACTATCTCGGCGACGCCACGCATCTTCCGGATGAATACGTCGACAAATGGCTTCACGCCCCCGGTGACAACTCTTGGGCCGGGCCTCCGCCGGTCGTGGTAGCGCCGCCGATTCGCTCACTACGCCGTCGAACCGACGCGCGGCGCCCCCTCCTCGACGCCGAGCCCCGCCGCAAAAAAGCCGAGGCCCAGGATCGCGAAGAAGCCGGCGAGACGTACTCATGGGCACCTCGCGAGATTCCGCTTCGCCGGCGGGACCGGTTTCGAATGCAAGCTCGACCAGGGCGCGTTCCGTCCGTGTGGCTCCGCCTTCTCCCGTCGCGTCTCGACGGGAAAGCACGTGCTTCACGTCCGACCCGCGAAAACGAACGGCCCGGTCGCGACCTTCCGCTGGCGGGTCCTGCCGAAGACGCGCTAGCGCTGTTGAGAGGTCGCGGCGAGGACGCGGTCGGTGATGCGGCGGTGGGCGGCGACGTTGGTCTGCCGGTCGGTGCGGACCTCGATCAGGCCGGTGCCGCTGGCCAGGGCGGTGGGGAGGTCGGTGAGGGCGTCGAGGCGGGTGTAGGGGAGATCGAAGAGCGCCGCCGCCTTCTCGACCGAGACGGCCCGAGGGGTGCCGAATAGCGGCTCGAACTCCTCGGCCTCGAGCGCCGATTTCTGCGGGAGGAAGTGGAAGATCCCTCCGCCGCCGTTGTCGATCACGACGATTCGGACGGGGGTGGAGACGTCGCGGAGGGCGGCCAGGCCGCCGAGGTCATGGAGGAACCCAAGCTCCCCCGTGACGATCGTCGTGGAACGCCCGCTTGCCTCAGCGGCACCGATCCCAGAAGAGATGAGACCGTCGATCCCGTTGGCCCCTCGGTTACAGAGAAAGTGAACATCGGCAGCGCCTGGCCCAAGAAACGTCTCCTGATCCCGAATCGGCATCGAGGAAGACGTGTAGACGAGCTCGCCATCGCGGTAAGCGCGCCCCAGCGCCGCGTGTAGCGCCGGCTCCGTGATCTCAGCCTCCGCGGCAAGAGCCTCGGCCATCGCGCTCTGAGCTGCGGCCTCGGCTTGCAGCCACGCCTCGGGAGCGGGACGGGAGGACCCCTGAACGAACCTCCCCGCAGTTTGTGAGAGAAGGGGTCCTCCCGTCCCGCCCTCGGAGCTCAGCTTCTCGGCGTTCCTTTCGAGCCTCGTCGCCCACCCACTGGCAGCCTCAGTCGGATCCACCCGAAGAATCGCCGCCGCCATATTCGTCGGCTCGTTCCACCCCCCGCTCGGATCAACAACGATCTGATCAGCCCCGCTAGCCGCCAACCATTCCCGCAACGGCTTCGACGTCGGCAACTCCCCGAACCGCAGCACCAACTCCGGCACCACGCCCTTCGCGAAGTGCTCGTCCCGCAGCAGCGTGTCGTAGGTGCTGATCACGTAGGACCGATCGTGCGGCCCGACTCGCATCTGCGAGGTCGGCTCCGCCAAGATCGGGAAGCCGGACGCCCGAGCCAAATGGGCGAGGGGCTCGCGCAGCTCGGGGTCGGTCTGGCGTCCCGCGATGATCACGCCGGCGATCGCGTCGCCGATGTGGCCGGCGACCTCGTCGAGGATGAACTCGGTCGGCTCGAGGTCGACGCGGGTGACGGCGGTCAGCGGTCGGTCGCCGCGGCCGTGCAGGGCCAGCGGGTCGGTCGCGGTGACGGCGCCCTCGACCGGGATCGGCGCCAGCGGCTCTCTCAGGGGGAAGTTGAGGTGGACGGGGCCCGGGCGGATCTCACCGCGCGCCCGCGCCAGCGCCCGGCAGGCGACCGACCTGAGGTGGAGCAGCCCACTGTCATCGGCCTCATGCGAGCCGACTTCGCAGAACCAGCGGACCGCTTCGCCGAAGGTCTTGATCTGGTCGATCACCTGGCCCGCGCCGATGCCGCGCAGCTCCGGCGGCCGGTCGGCGCTGAGGACGACCAGCGGGACGCCGGCGAGGTCGGCCTCGGCGACGGCGGGGTGGTAGTTGGCGAGCGCCGTCCCCGAGGTGCAGAGCAGCGCCACCGGCTCGCCGCTTGCCTGTGCCGCCCCCAGGGCGAAGAACCCCGCCGAGCGCTCGTCGAGGATCACCGTCACCTCGATCCCCGGCTCCCGCCACAGCGCCACCGCAAGCGGCGTCGACCGCGACCCGGGCGACACGACCGCGCGTCGCAGCCCGCCACGCGCCAGCTCCTCGGCGATCAGGCAGTATTCGAAGACGCCGAGCCCCAGGCCGCCGTACTGCTCGGGAATGACGATGCCGAAATAGCCCATGTCGGCCAGCTTCTGGATCAGCTCGCGCGGGATGTCGCCTT
>DAIQOT010000318.1:0-3600 GCA_036787695.1 Solirubrobacterales bacterium
GTCAGCCCTCAGATCATCAACCTCAACAATGGCGGAGTCTCTCCATCACCCATCGTCGTTCAGCAGGCGGTGGAGCGCTACAACCAGATGGCGAACGAGGGGCCGTCGTACTTCATGTGGCAGATCCTCGACCAGGGCCGCGAGCCGCTCGTGCAGCGGCGCCTCGGGCGCGGGCAGGTCCATCAGGTCGGCGGCGCCCGGGTTGCTGGTGCGGACGAGGACGAAGATCCCGGCGTCGGCCGCCTCGCAGGCGGCGACCAGCGGCTCGAGCGCGTCGCGGCCGAGCAGCGGATTGGCGGTGAAGGCGTCGGCGCCGAGGCCCGCCACCTCGCCCCAGGGGGTCGGGGTCGAGCCGACCAGCGCCTGCGCGTAGGCGGCGGCGGTCACCGGCACGTCGCCGCGCTTGCCGTCGGCGAGGAAGATCAGCCCGGCCTCGGCGGCCGCCTCGCGGGCGGCGGCGAGCGCCTCCCAGCCCGGCGGGCCAAGGCGTTCGAAGCAGGCGAGCTGCGGCTTCACCGCGACGCAGTGCGGGCCGACGAGCGCGATCAGCTCACGGCAGTGGGCGGCGACGGCGCGCCCGGCGAGAACCGCGGGGGCCTCGCAACCGGACTCGACCGCGATCCCCGGCAGTAACTTCGCGGGATCGGGGTCGAGCCCGAGGCAAACCTGACTGCGGCGCTCCTCGACGAGCGCCGTCAGCCGGTCAGCGAAACGAGTCAGCTCAGCCCTTCACTTTGGTCTTCAGGGCGGAACCGGCGCTGAAGCGCGGCACTTTGCCGCCCGGGATCGTGATCCGCTCGCCGGTGCGGGGGTTCACGCCCTGGCGCGGGCCGCGCTCGGCGACGTGGAATTTGCCGAAGCCGGTGAAGCTGACCTCGTCGCCGGCCGCGAGAGCTCCGGTGATCGCCTCGAGAACGGCGTCGAGGGCGTCGCTCGCCGCTTTTTTACTGCCCAGCCGGTCGTCAGATGCGAGTTGGTCCAGAAACTCAGCCTTGGTCACGTCGAGATTCCTCCTCGGGGGTTGAAGTCGAGTGGCAATCTAACAACGCCGGTCGGCGGGAAACCACGCAGAGAGCCAAAAGTGGCCCTGAGCAGTCGATTAGACGTCCGCCCGTCGCTGCGGTCAGGTTCCGCTGATCGCGAGCTCCGCGACCAGCAGCGGAGGCGTCGAAACCGACCCTCCGAAGGGCACCCAGCGCGCCTCCGACCCGGCCGCCGAAACCGCGCGGAGCATCGCGACGAGCTCGCCCGCGATCGTGAACTCGCGGACCGGCTCGGCGAGGGCGCCGTCGCGGATCGCCCGACCGGAGGCGCCGACGGAGAAGACGCCGGTGACCGGGTTGACGCCCGAGTGGAGGCCGGCGACGTCGGTGACGAAGATCCCGTCGCCCGCCTCGGCGAGCAGCTGCTCCATCGTGTGCTCGCCGGTGGCGACGATCAGGTTCGACGCCGACACCGAGGGCAGCGAGCGGTAGCCCGCCCGTGCCGCCGAGCCGGTCGAGGCGGTCCCCTCGCGGTTGGCGGTGTAGGTGTCGAAGAGGTAGCCCTGCAGCTTGCCGCCCTCGATCAGCGCGGTGCGCCGGTGCGGAACGCCCTCGCCGTCGAAGGGAGCCGAGGCGGCGCCCGCCGGATCGCGGCCGTCGTCGTGGAGGGCGAAGGTGGTCGAGGCGACCTCGTCGCCGAGCCGGCCGGCGAACGGCGAGCGGCCGCGCTGGACGGCGCGAGCGCCGAGGGCACCGCCGATCAGGCCGGCGAAGCTGGCGGCGACGGTCGGGTCGAGGACGACCGGGCAGGAGCGCGAGGCGGGCTTGCCGGCGCCGATCATCGCGACGGCGCGCTCGGCGCCCTCGCGGCCGATCGCCTCCGGGTCGAGGTCCTCGGGGCCGCGCGCGAGGCCGAAACCGAGGCCGGTCTCGCGGCCCCCCTCCCCCTCGGCGAGCGCCTGCAGGTAGGCGAAGCAGTTGGCGGCCTCGTAGCTGGCGGCGATCCCGGTCGAGGAGGCGATCGCGACCTGCTCGGTCGAGTCGGCGTAGACGGCGGTCTCGACCCCGGCGATGCGGTCGTCGGCGGCCAGAGCCGTGCGCTCGACGGTCAGGGCGAGGTCGGCCACCTGGCCGGCGGTCCACTCGCCGACGCTGGGGCTGTCGAGGCCGGGCAGCGCCTCGATTTCCTGCGGCGCGGGTGGCGCCGCGAACTCGTCCTCGTCGGCGACCGCGGCCATCTCGGCGGCCCGCGCGGCGAGCGCGGTGACGCCGGCCTCGCTGAGGTCGGTGCCGTAGGCGTAGCCGACCCGGTGGCCGTCCCAGGCGCGGATCCCGATCCCGGTCTGGGTCGCCGCGGTGAGGCTCTCGACCTCGCCGCCGTGGACGCGGACCTCGCGCCCGGTGTCGCGGCTGGCGTAGGCCTCGGCGGCGCTCGCTCCGGCCGCCAGGGCGACCTCGACGGCGCGCGCCGCGGCCGGGGAAAGCTCGACGCTCGGCAGATCGCTCACAGCTGGGTCCCTCCCACGGTCATCTTGCCTACTCGGACGTGTCCTTGGCCGGTCCCGACGGGCACTTTCTGGCCGCCCTTGCCGCAGATCCCGGTCTTGACGAAGAAGTCGTCGCCGACCGCGTCGATCGCGGCGAGCGCGTCGAGGCAGTTGCCGATCAGCGTCGCTCCGGAGCACGGCGCGGTCACCTTGCCGTCCTCGATCAGGTAGCCCTCGCTGACCCCGAAGACGAAGTCGCCGGTCGCCGGGTCGACCTGGCCGCCGCCGAAGCTCACGGCGTAGAAGCCGTTCTTCAGCTCCGCGATCATCGCCTCGGGGGTCGACTCGCCGGGGGCGATGTAGGTGTTGGTCATCCGCGGCAATGGCAGGTGGCGGAAGCTCTCGCGGCGGCCGTTGCCGGTCGAGGCGACCCCGCCGCGCTCGGCGCCGAGGTGGTCGTAGAGGTAGGAGACGAGCCGCCCGTCCTCGATCACCAGCGTTTTCTGCGTCGGCTGGCCCTCGTCGTCGATCGCGTCTGAGCCCCACTCGTTGGGGAGGCGGCCGTCATCGTAGGCGTTCAGCAGCGGCTGGGCGACCATCTCGCCGAGCTTGCCGATGTAGACCGAGGCGCCCTTGTGGATGTGGTCGATCTCGAGGCCGTGGCCGGTCATCTCGTGGAAGAGGACGCCGCCGAAGCCGCCGCCGACGACGACCGGCATCGAGCCCGACGGGGCGGCGCGGCCACCGAGCAGCGTCAGCGCCTTCTGCGCCGCCTGCTCGGCGATCAGCGCCGGGTCGTCTTCGAGCAGCTCGAAGCCGCGGTGGGCGCCGAGGGTCTCGGCGCCGGTCTCCACTTTGTCGCCGCGCCGGGCGACCGCCTGGGCGCCGATCCGCGTGCGGGTGCGGTCGTCGCCGGTGAAGAGGCCGTCGGAGTTGGCGATCGTGACGACGCGGCGGGCCTCGGCGTAGGAGGCGGTGAACTGGGCGATCTCGGCGCCCATCGCGCGGCCACGCTCGTCGAGCTCGCGCAGCATGTCGGCCTTGCGGGCGGCGGGGACCGAGTCGGGGGCGACGGCGATCGGCAGCGGCGTGACCGGACGGGCGCTCAGCGGGCGCGGCTCGGTGCGGCC
>DAIQOT010000115.1:0-11796 GCA_036787695.1 Solirubrobacterales bacterium
AAGAAGGGAGCGAGCGATGACCGCCTCCGACCGGTTCGGCGAGAACGTCCTGCGCATCCGGCAGGCCAGGAAGCTGACCCAGGAAAGTCTCGCCGAACTGGCCGCAGTCCACCGAACGCAAATCACCCTGATCGAGAATGGCCGACGCCAGCCGGGAGTCGAGACGGTGGCCAGGCTGGCAGGAGCGTTAGAGGTCTCTGTCGAGAGTTTGTTCGAGGGGATCCGCTGGGATCCGCAGGCGGGCCGGTTCATCGTCACCGACCCACCCGAGCTTCCGCGGATTTAGGACGCCGAAAGTCCCGGCCGCAGTCCATCCGATCGCGGCCGGGACCCAGGGCGTCCTGCTAGTTGCCCTTCGTCACGCTTGCAGCCGGAACCGCCGTACTGGTTGAGAGCTTCACCCTGCCATCACCCCCTTGAGGTCTCGCTATTAGCCCTTCTAGCGCTAGACAACGGGACAACGATCAGGGGTTTCGCCGCGCTAATAGTGCAGGCAGCGTTTCGGCCCATCGTCCGACCGATTACGTGGTAGATATGGAAAGGTAGGTAGAACTCCAGCAATCAGGGGGCGTAAATGATCGAGGGTGGGCGGCAGCGACGGGGGCGTCGGGACTTTGAAAAAACGCGGGCCGAAGTGCTGAGCCATCCGCTGCGGGTGCGGATGCTCGAAATCGCCAATGAACGCGACATCAGCGCGGTGAGCTTCGTTCGAGGGGGCTACGCCGCGGGGCTCCTCGAACACCTAGACGAGCGCGATGCGATTTCCCATGTCTCGTATCACTTGCACCGTTTGGAGAAACGGGCCTGCGTCGAACTGATCGATCAATCCATGCGCCACGGGTCAATCGAGTCTCTCTACCGAGGGACGGCCCGCGCTTACTTCACGAACGAGGAGTGGCGCAGCTTCGACAAGGACCGCCGTCGGGAGCTGACCGGCGTTGTCCTGCAAGGACTGATGGCCCGAGCTGAAAGCGCCGTCATCGAAGACACCTTCGATTCACGTGATGACCGCTGGTTGGCCTGGGTACAGATGGATGTCGACGATCAGAGTTGGGGTGAGCTATCTGCGCTCTGCCAGGAAATGATGGACAAAGTCGAAGCTTTGCGGCGGGCAGGCGAGGTGCGACTTGGGAAGTCGCTGGAGACGATCGAGACGATCCCGGTCACCTGGGGCATGCTGTCGTTCGAGTCCCCAGCGCCGGTCTAATCAAACGCGCCCTTTGACTCGGGGGGCGAGGTAGTCGCGCAAGATCTCTGCGAGATGCGAGCAGTTGACTCCCGATGCGGTGAGAGAGCCGGTTAGGGATATCGAAAAACTGAACTCGACATTTAGCGAGATTTCTCGATCGTCTCGTCGAAACCGAAATCGAAATTCTTTCCTTCGAGGTACGAGATCCCACTATCGGCAGCAAGGTAATCGAAGCTATTGCTTGAAACAAAGTCACGAGCCTCGGACATGAACCGATCTGAGAAAACCCAAAGATTGGAATAGGTGCGGATGTTTTCGTCGTTTCGGTAGTCCGAAACAAATATGTAGGAGGGTTTAGCCCCGAGCGAGAACATTTCGATGTAGCTCAGGCTCTGTTTGACCCGATCTGCAATTGGTGAGGCCATCCCGATTTCGCACGCGTCGCGCACTTCGGCAGGCCCGAACGAGCTGATCGTCGCCGGCGCATTCGCCGTCGGCGACGCACAGGACGTGCTCGACGCGATGGTCGGCGCCGGCCTGGCGGCGGGCCGCGGAACCGGTCCCGGCAATCGTCCCGTCTCGCCGACCGACGCCGCCCCGATAGAGGGCGGGCCGCGACTCCCATGATCCACCGGGGCCTCTCCCGGCGTCG
The DNA here is from genome assembly GCA_036787695.1 of Solirubrobacterales bacterium. GTDB lineage: Bacteria > Actinomycetota > Thermoleophilia > Solirubrobacterales > 70-9 > VAYN01. The sequence continues at coordinate 1,842 of DAIQOT010000115.1, forward strand.
CCGCCGGTTCGAGCGCCGCCCCAATCTGCGTCGTTTCGGGATGCGGGCGGCGGCGGATCGAAGCCGGCCGGGGGCGCTGCCTTCGTCGGTCATGCCGAGGCTTAGCAGACCTCCCCCGGCCGGCAGGCCGGCCTCCTCCGGCCCGCTCTGCCGGTGGCATGAACAACTCATGGCAGCACCACAAGAAACCCACCACACCCCAACTTGAGTATCTGGGTGATCTGGCGATCGCGACCGGGCAGACCTTCTTCCGGCCACGCACCTACGCCCAGGCGAGCGACAGGATCGAAGAGCTCCGGGAGCTCGAGAGGATCTCCGCCTCCGAGCGCCGCCAAGAAGCTCGTGAGTGGGACGAAGACTTCGCGGGGGCCTTCCGCGACGCCTCGTCGGTCCGCGACGACGAAATGTCGGGCCACGGGTCCACCGCGGGCTGGGCGGGCAATCGTGGCTAGCGCGCCCACCCTCCCGCAGCCGCCGGCCGCCGACGACATCGACGCGATGTCCGCGGAGCGGCGCCGGGTCGCCTTCGAGCAAGGCGAACTCGATCGCGACCAGTTGGTCGCCTGGGCGGCCCGCTACCCGAAGGAGATCCCGCTCGTCAACGACGAGCTGCCCTGGATCGCCGGGACGCTCGCAGACCTCGACTAGGCGCGGCCCACCAGATGAACACCGAAAGGAGACACCATGAAGATCCTGTTGACCGACCCCGCCGCAGTCCCCGATCCGACCACCCTCGTCGCGACCCTCGGCGGGTCTGGGGCACCTCTGCGGACCCTCGCGGGCGAGCGGGTCGGTCGGGCCTTCGTCGCGGAATCCGACTGGTCTGTCGTGTGCGACGTCGTCCACCGCGTCCGCGTCCATGTCGGGAGCGAGGACGAAGAGATTCGGGCCGAGGCCTCCATGCGAATCGATGTGAGGTGCATGGCCCGACTCCTCCTAGGGTTCGAGGACGGCTCGTCCGTCCTCCAGCGCAGCGGGGACTCGCATCGCCTCGCCCCCGACTATTCGGAGGCGACCCCCGTCGACCGGGTCTTGCCGAGCGACACCGCGTGATCTTCGGTGCCCCCGCAGAGGCAGGCCTCGCCAACGCTCGGGGCACCGTGATCGCCGTCCGCGGGGCCAAAGCCTGGGTGAGGATCGATGCAGGCGATCACGATCGGATCAACCGCCTGCGGGTCGATGACCCACGCGGCCCGGAGGTCTACGCCCCACGCTCCTGGCTCGAGTACCGTGATCGCCGTCGGTGGTGCCGGCGACTGCGCCGTTGCTTGGGGCGGGTCTTCCACCGGCCGCCGAGGTCCGTCTGAGAGGCGGCCGTCCGACTCACCCCAGGGTGGCACGAGCCGGGACCACTACGGCCCCGCGAGCGGGGCTCCCCTCGCCTGCGGCTCGGCTCCGCGAACCCGGTCACGCGCCCTTCCTGGGATCGTCAAACGACCACCTCTCAAAGGAGGACAACATGGCAGCGAGCAACGTAAACGTAGTGGTGATCACCGGCAACCTGACCAAGGACCCGGAACTGCGGAGCACCGGAGGAGGTACCTCGGTGTGCGAGATGCGGGTCGCGGTCAACGGCCGCCGCAAAGACGCGAACACCGACCAGTGGGTCGACAAGCCCAACTTCTTCGACGTGGTCGTGTTCGGCGCCCAGGCTGACAACTGCGCCACCTACCTGCACCGCGGGCGGCCGCTGGCGGTCGAAGGCCGGCTCGACTGGCGCGAGTGGGAGGCCAAAGACGGCAGCGGCAAACGCCAGGCCGTGCAGATCATCGGCAACACGGTCCAGTTCCTCGGCTCCCGCGACGGGGGCGCCGGGCCGAAAGCCGACAAGGAGGCCGGGCCGGAGTCGACCCCGGCCGGAACCCCGGAGGAGGGGCGCTGGACGCCCGACCCGCAGCAGCCGGTCGGCACCGGCGCGGGCGCCCAGGAAGAAGAAGACATCCCCTTTTAGGACAGGCCTTACACGACAAGGGTCCGGCGCGAGAGCGTCGGGCCCTTTTTTTCGTGCCGGTTCTATCGGAGGGATCATCGTGACCTCGCGGTCGCGGAGCACGGCTGCCGACTCCTCACAGCCTAGCCCGGTCCTCCCGGCGCGCAAGGTCGCTGCGCTCCCTTCCCCTCGCTGGCGCTCGGTGCGCGCCGGTCGGTACCGGGCTTTTTCGGCTGTTACGTCGGCAGCGGCCGAGCGAGCGAGAAAAAGGAGCGATGGCATGACCGAGAACACGATGACGGAGTCGAAGATGGAGGCGACGAGCACCGAGGCGGTACCGGTGCCGGCGGTGTTGCGGACCTTCGCCGTAGGTCCCATCTGCGCGATATCGAAGTGGACCGCACTTCAAGATGGCAGCGGTGACGGAGTCTGCCGGATAACCATCCTGGGGGACCCTCCCGGGCCGGCGAGCAGCCCGCCGAAGATCACCTTCTACGTCAAGGACGGCGGCTTTCCCGAGCAGGGGTATCCGCTGCGGCCCGACGAAGCGAGGCGGTGCGCGGCGGGTCTGGAGGTCGGGGACCGGGTCGAGATCATCGGCAACGTCGGGCCGGAGCGCGCCAGCGCCGATCGTCAGGAGGTCATCGTCACCCAGGAGGTCAAGAAGAAGAAGCCGGCGGCGGACCCCGACGCCCGTCCGGCGGATCCGATGTGGATCACCCCTCCCAAGGTCCCCTTCCGGGGCGGGGACGCGAGCCGGCAGGCGGCGCGGCGTGTCAACGTCAGCGGCGGCCCGTTGGTGGTTCTCTTCTCGGGATCACGGAGGTGGAGGGATCGCGACCGTGTGCGGCGGGATCTGGAAGGATTGCCGGCCGGCTCCCTCATCATCGAGGGTGGCGCCCACGGCCTGGACAAGATCGCCAACGAGGAGGCGACGGCACTCGGTTTCCATGTCGCCACCGTCGATGCACTCTGGAAGGTCTACGGCAAGCCCGCCGGCTACAGGCGCAACCAGGCGATGGCGATGCTTCAACCCGACTTCCTCTACGCCTACCCCCTTCATGATTCGGTCGGCACCCGGCAGATGATCGAGATCGCGGAACGGGAGTCGATCCAGGTAAGGGAGGCATGATGACCGGGTCACGCAAACCGCTCGGGGGACTGCGCGTCTGGGAGGCGTCACGGCCCGTGGACGGGGCGGGACTCGCTGAAGTTCTTCGGTGGTCCGTTGTCGAGCTTCGCGCCGACCTCTGGACTTCGCCTACCGGAAGGCTGGTACGGACATCCCCGCTCGCCGGAGCTGGTGAAGGTCCGCAGCGCCGAGCATTACTTTCAGGCGTGCAAGGCCGATGACCCTGCCGATTTCCTCTGGGTCCTCTCCGCGCCGACGCCGGCGCAGGCGAAGTCCCGAGGCGGCCCCTATGGGGAAGACGGCTACCGGATCACGCTCCGCCCCGACTGGGAGGAGGTCAAGTTCTCGGTGATGAGGATCGCCCACGCCGGGAAGCACAGGTTGCCGAGGTACCGGGACCTGTTGCCGGCGACCGGCTACCGGGTCCTGATCGAGGACAGCCCCTACGACTGGATCTGGGGCGGGCGCGACAGCGAGGGCGAGATGTGCGGAGAGAACCTGCTCGGCATCGTCCTGATGAAAGTTCGCGCAGAACTTTACTGAGCGCCGGGGAGCTAGCCTCCCACCGGGATCCACTCTGTTCGGGCCAGGGCGCAAGCCCTGGCCCGCTCACTCTTGGTCTGCTCCGTCCGTCTGCGAGCGCCGGCAAGATCGCCCGCCGTGGACATCCTCCGCAGCCTCCAGGCGAGCTTCGCCGTCCTCCTGCTCTTCGCCGTCGCGGTCGGGATCGGGCGTCCTGACCTCTACTCACCGGCGCTGACCGTGTTCATCGCCACCGAGCTGGCCATCTGCATCGTGATCCTCGAGCGGGCGCAGCGCCGCCGCCGGTAGTCCACCCTCGCCACGCTCACCGCCACGCGGCTCGCGGCGCTCGCGAAAGGGACCGACCGATCACCGGATCGCAATCTGGCCCTCAGCGATGAAGCCGAAGGGCCCATGCCACACCAGCACCAGTACGTATCGACCTCAGATCAGCAGACCATCGACGACCTGAGAGACCTCTCCCGAAGCCCGAAGGGACGCCACCAGCGAAGGTCACGAGGAGCGAGAGGGACCCCCCACCAAGACCAACCGAAGCAGCACGACACACTATGAACCCTTCGGGTTCCCCCGATACACGGGCCGCTCCCGCCGGCCGTATGTGGTGTGCTCGGAGTGACGAAGATCGGGACCCGCAACGTCGGCTACTGGATCAACGCCGTCGCCCAGGGCGGCGAGGACTACTACTCGCGGCCCGGCGAGGCGCCGGGCGTATGGGCCGGCACGATGGCCGGCGCGCTCGGCCTCTCCGGCGAGGTCGACCACGACGACTACATGGCCGTCTTCGCCGGCAAGGCCCCGGGAACCGGAGACGAGCTGGTCAAACGCCCGCCGCCGCGGCGCTGGGTCGACGCCGCCGGGCGGAACCGGAAAGCCGATCCGGTCCTCGGCTACGACCTGCGCTTCGCCGCCCCCAAGTCGGTCTCCTTGGTCTGGGCGGTCGGCGACGAGGAGGCCAGGGGGGCGGTGATGGCGGCCCACGACAAGGGGGTCGCGAAGGCGCTCGAGTACCTGGAGGACGTCGCCTGCTGGGTCCAACGAGGCAAGGGCGGCGGAGAGATAGAAAGGGGGTCGGGCTTCGTCGGCATGGGGTTCCTGCATCGCTCCTCCCGCGCCGGCGATCCGGCGCTTCACACCCACATGCTGATCAGCAACATGACCCGCGCGGCGAAAGACGGCAGATGGCTGAGCCTCGCCTCTCCGAAGGGAAGGATGCCGCTCTTCCTCCACGCCAAGGCCGCCGGCCACATCTACCAGGCGGTGATGCGGGCGGAGATCACCCGGGAGCTCGGGCTGGAGTGGGGGGAGGTCGAGAACGGTCATGCCGACCTGCTCGGCTTCGACCGCGACCTGATCGAGCACTTCAGCCGCCGGCGCGGGGAGATCGTCGACTACCTGACCGAGCGAGGGGTCTGGTCGGCGAAGGCCGCCGAAGTCGCCGCCTACCGGACCCGCGCCGCCAAGGACTACGGCGTCGACGCCGACCGGCAGGCCGCCGAGTGGGTCGCGCGGGCGGCCGAGTTCGGGCTGACGCCGGAGTCGATCCGCGAGATGATCGTCGAGGCCCTCGCCCGCGAGCCGAGGCCGATCGACGTCGAGGACCTGAAGGCGGTCCTCGACGGGATCGAGGCTCACCACAGCCACTTCGGCCGGCGCGACCTCGTCTGCGCGATCTCGAACCGGATGGTCGAAGGTGCTGACGCAGGGGCCATCAGAGCGGGCCTCGAGTCCGCCCTCGCCGACCGGCGGGTGGTCGGCCTGCGCGAGGAGGACCCGATCGTGGCCAACTCGAACTTCACCACCGTCCGCCTCCATGACATGGAGAAGCGACTGCTCGCCGCGGCCGAGGGAGGCAAGGACGCCGGTGCCGCGGCGGTGGACGCGGGCGTCCTCGCGGGCGTCCTGCGGCGCCACGACTACCTTGGCGACGAGCAGAAGGAGATGGTCCGCCGGCTGACCGTGGGCGGCGAGCGGGTGGCGCTCGTCGCGGCGCGGCCGGGCACCGGGAAGACCACGGCGCTGCGGGCCGCAGCGGAGGCGTGGGCGGCGGGCGGCTTCGGGGGGATCGGGGTCGCGACGGCGAGGAGCGCGACGGTGGAGATCGCCGACGTCGGGATCCCGGCGACCTCAATCGCGAAGCTCCGGCTGATGCTGGAGGAACGCGATGAGCGTGGGCTCGTCGCCTTGCCTCCGGGGACGGTGATCGTCGTCGACGAGGCGAGCACCGCCTCGACCGAAGACCTCGCGATGTTGCTGGAGCGGGTGGAGGCGTGCGACGGCAAGCTGGTGCTGATGGGCGACACGCGCCAGATCGGCGCGGTCGCCGCCGGCGGCGTCTACGGCGACCTCGCCCACCGGCTCGACGTGATCGAGCTGAACGAGATCCGCCGCCAACGCGACCCGGTCGACGGCCGGGTCGTGGAGCTCGCGCACGAGGACCGCGGGTCCGACGCGCTCGACGTGATGGACGCCGGGGGGCGCCTGCGGGTCGCCTCGACCCACCGCGACGCCCTCGACGCGCTCGCCCTCGACTGGCTCCGCAGCTTCGCCGCCGGCGAGGACGCGGTGATGATCGCCCGCCGCAACGAGGACGTCCGGCGGCTGAACGAGACCGCGCGGGCCCTCCGCGAAGAGCGGGGGGAGTTGGGCGAACGGATCCGCGTCGGCGACGAGGACTTCGCCGTCGGCGACGTGGTGATGACCCGGGTGAACGTTCCCGAGGTCTCCAACCGCGAGCGCTGGCGGATCGTCGCCGTCGACCGCCGCGCCGGCTCGGTCGACGCGATGAAGATCGGCGCCCCGGGGTCCGGGGCGACCCTGTCGGAGGATTACCTGCGGCGGACCACCCCCGGCGGTGCGCCGGCGCTCGAACACGCCTACGCGATCACCACCTACGCCGCCCAGGGCAAGACCTTCGACAAGGCGATGGTGATGCTCGACCCGGGGGTCAATCGGGAGGACTTCCTCGTCGCGGTCTCCCGAGCCCGCGGCGAGACGACCGCCTACATCGTCGCCGCCCACGAGCTGGTCGACGACGACTTCGGCCCCGGCACGCGCGAGATCTCAGACCGCCTGCACGACGTGCGGGCGGGGTCGGAGAGGGTGGCGAGCGAATACGCCGGCGTCGAGGTGGAACCCCGGGCCGAGCTCGAGGAGATGTCTGCGACGGCGCTGGCGAGGTACCGCCATTCGCTGATCGAGGACCTGGAGACGGCGAGCCGGCCGGACGTCGCCGACGGTCGCCGCGTCGCGCTCGATCGCCGGATCGAAGCGGCGCGTTCGCGGCTCGACTCGCTCGCCGCGGAGCGCTCGGAGGCCGACGACCCCGAGTCCTTCGCGCGGGTCGAGAGACTGCAGCGCCAGGGCGAGCGGCAGCTGACCCGTCTCGAGGACGACCGCGCCGGTCTGCCCTCGACCCGGGCGAGGCGGGTGGGCCCCGCGACGATCGAAGGCTGGAGGTACGACCTGCAGCTGGTCGAGGAGCGGATGACTCAACTTCGCCGGAAGGCGGTCGAAGCCGAGAGGCTGGAGCCGAAGGCGCCGGTCGTGTCGAGACTCGGAACCCGGCCGGAGGACCTGGAGAAGGTCGCCACGTGGGACGAGGGCGCCGACCTGATCTACGGCTTCCGACTGCGCTGGGGTGTCACGGACGAAGAGGGCGATGCCCTGGGTCCGGATCGGGAGGCACCTTCTTATCGCGCCGACCGTGTGTCCGTGGAGCGGCAGCTCACCGCGGTGGAGAAGGAGCTGGAAGCCGACGTGATCCAGGTGATGCAGCCCTTCTCTCTCGAGCGCTGAGCCGTCCCGCATTCGTCCCCGCCCAAAACGAACCGAGTCCCCCCCGACCTGCCGGTCACGACGGGCTGACGATCAAATCGGCTCGCTCGCCGTCTGCTTCCGCTGTTGGATCTCATCCGGCGGGATGAGCCGCCCCGACAGCTTCAGCTGGAGCGCTGACTCGTCTGACCGGTCGCGCTCTCGCTCGCGCTCGGTTTTGCCTGCTCGAATTCTAAGTATTGTCGGATGTACTCCGGTACGCAATTGTCCTCGCCGTCAAGCGGGTCGTCACCGGTCAGCCGTAGGGGCTTTGGGACCGATACGGCCACTGAGCGGGGGGAGCGTCGGTGAGTCAACGCAGGCTGTTCGTAAGGCTGAGGGCATTGCTGGACAGCCGGCACGCTCCGCGCGATCGGTCGATCTACCGTCCCAGTCGGGCCTCCGTACTCACCGGGCCGACCATCTTGCTCATGGCGAGCCTGTCGATGCTCGCCCTGATCGTCGGCGCCGCGATGTGGCTCGGACCCGGCGCCGCCCAGGGTGACGAAGCCTCCGGGGACGTCGGCCCCGCCGCGCCGCTCCCGGCCGGCACGATGGAACTGATCGAAGCCGGCATCCTCGGCCAGGCTGGCGAAGGCGCGGAAACCGACCTCCACGCCGCCCAGACCATGCCCCACCGCGACCTGGACGCCGGCGAAGCACTTGCCCTGGCCGAAGGCGTGTTCGGCGCCGCGCTCGAAAGCCCCGCCGGGATCTACGGCGAACTCGAAGCGGAGAAGTTCGTCTCCGACAACGCCGCGATCGTCCCCGCCTCCACGCTGTCCAAACCGGCGGAAGGGGACACCGGAGAGGGTCCGACGTACGAACCCCATGGCGGCATCGGCCCGAACCAGCCGGTCCTCATCGAATCGACGCTTCCGCTACGGACCGAAAATGCCGACGGGGAACGGGAAGCGGTCGACCTCGAACTCGAACACTCCGAAGGGGAACTACAGCCCGCCAACCCTCTCGTCGAAGTCGGGATCCCGCAGGAGCTCGGCGAAGGGATCTCCCTCGGCGGCCCCGAAATCGAACTGACGGTCGCCGGCGCCCCTGTCGGCGCGCCGGCGACCGACGCCGAAGGACAGTTCGCGTTCTATCCCGAGGTCGCCGAAGACACCGACCTGATCGTCGCGCCGACCGCCCAGGGCGTCGAGACCCTCACCGACATCCGCAGCGCCGACGCGCCGACGCGGACGACCTACGACCTGGCGCTGCCGGAAGACGCCGAACTGATCGCCAGGCAGGGCGGCGCCGAAGTCCTCGAGGGCGGCAAGACCGCGCTCCTGATCCCCCCGCCGACGGCGATCGACGCCGCGGGCAACCCGGTCGAGACCGAACTCTCGGTGCAGGGGGACAGCATCGCCGTGAAGACCACCGTCGACCCCTCGACCGCATATCCGGTGCTGGTCGACCCGAACTTCCTCTACGAAAAATCGAACTGGGCCTATGAACACGCCGGCTTCGCCGGGTGGACGAGCGGGACCTCGAACCCGTCGGCGACGCTGCCCGTGCCGTACTGGATCTGGAACAGCGCCATGCCCGGGATCGACCTCAGCTGGGGCTTCGGTGGCAACGCGCACAATGGGGACACCTCCTCTTGGAGCTACACCGTCCCCCGCTTCAGCGAAGACATCAGCCGGTTCTCGAAAGCGCCGAGTACCTGGATCTACGTCTGGCTCGCCGAAGACATCTTCTTCTCGAAGACGAACAACAATGCCGCTTGGCCCGCGCTTATCTGGGGCATCACCAGTTCGGCCGGATGGGTCAACGACCAGGTCCACAGCGGCGCCGAAGAAGAATGGAACACCGAGTACGACGTGAAAGAGATCGTCAACGAAAGCTCGAACGGCGCCGCCAAGAGCGCGCTGATGGCGCTGCTCACCGGCGAAGAGGAAGACCCGGCGAAAAGACGTGATGCCTACATCGGCAACTCGACCATGGTCCTCGTCGACGAAGACGCGCCGATCGTCAAAGAACTGACTCCGCCGACGAAATGGTTGAACACGACGGCTGAACCGATCAACTTCGCAGTCGAAGACGCGGGTCTCGGCGTCGAGAATTCGTGGGCCAGTGTCGAAGGGACGAGCGAGTCCGGGTGGGGCTTCCAGCTTCCATGTGTGGGGACCAACGCGAGCCCGTGCCCGCGGATTGCCCGGTCCGGGACCGCCGGGAAAGACGAAACGCAGGTCGCGCTCCACTACGACCCGACGGCCCTTTCAACCGGCAAGCACTTGGTCAACTTCGAGTTCGGCGACGCCGTCTTCGGACCGAGCGGCGGAGCGGCCAACCACGCGGGCGGCGGACTGGTGACGTTGAAGATCGACCACACGGCGCCGGAAGTGACGCTGTCTGGAGCGCTGACCGAACAGGAAAAACTCGGCACGCTCAAATCCGAATATCCGCTGAGCATCAAGGCGACCGACGGCACCGAAGCCGACCCGCAGTCGGGGGTGGCCAAGGTCGAAGTGAAGGTCGACGGGAAACTCAAACAGACGTGGAGTCCGGGCTGCGCGACCGAAAACTGCTCATTCTCG
>DAIQOT010000017.1:0-29890 GCA_036787695.1 Solirubrobacterales bacterium
CGCGGCGGCGAGCTCCTCGGCGATCGCCAGGCCGATCCCGCGACTGGCGCCGGTGACCAGCGCCCGGCGGCCGCTCAAGCCAGCGCCCCGAGCTCGTCGAGCGCGTCGCCGTAGCGCTCCAGCGCCGCCGCCCGCCGGCTCGGGACGTGGTCGGTCGGCAGGTCGTGCGGCTCGTAGCCGCGCAGGATCCGCCGCGCCACCGTCTGCCGGTGCACCTCGTCGGGCCCGTCGTAGAGCCGCGCCGCCCGCGCCCAGCGGTACATCTGCTCGAGCGGCATGTCGTCGCAGAAGCCGAGCGAGCCGTGCACCTGGATCGCCTGGTCGATGACGTCGTGCATGATCGGCGCGCCCCAGTACTTGATCTGGGCGATCTCGGTGCGCGCCGCCGCCGCGCCTTCGCGGTCGATCGTCCAGGCGGCCCGCAGGGTGAGCAGGCGGTAGGCCTCGATCGCGGCGCTCGAGTCGGCGACCCAGTTCTGGATCGTCTGCTTGTCGGCGAGCCGGCCGCCGTGGACCGACTTGGAGACGGCGCGCTCGCAGAGGGCGTCGAAGGCGCGCCGGCAGACGCCGACCCAGCGCATGCAGTGGTGGATGCGGCCGGGGCCGAGCCGTTTCTGGGCGAGCAGGAAGGCTTCGCCCTCGCCGCCGAGCAGGTTCTCGGCCGGGACCCGGACCTCGTTGTAGCGGACTTCGGCGTGGGTGTGGACGAGGCCGACCGACTCGATGTCGTGCATCAGGCCGAGCTCGCGCATCTCGATCCCCGGCGAGTCGGTCGGGACGATCAGCATCGACATCGTCTTGTAGGGGTCGGCGTCGGGGGAGGGGTCGGTGCGGACCATGACGATGTGGAAGTCCGAGCGGGTCGCGTTGCCGACGAACCACTTGGTCCCGTCGATGACCCACTCGTCGCCGTCGCGCCGGGCGCTGGTGGTGAACTGGCGCGGGTCCGAGCCGGTCCCCTGCTCGGTCATCGAGAAGGCGCTGAGCACCTCGCCCGCGAGCAGCGGCTCCATCCACTTCGCCTTCTGCTCGTCGGTGCCGGCGAGCGCGATCAGCTCCGAGTTGCCCGAGTCGGGCGCCTGGTTACCGAAGACCGGCGGCGCCAGCTCGGACGCGCCGAGGATCTCGTGCATCAGCGCCAGCTTCACCTGGCCGTAGCCCTGGCCGCCCATCTCGGCCGGCAGGTGGGCCGCCCAGAGGCCGCGCTCCTTGACCTGTCGCTGCAGCGGCTCGATCAGCCGGCGGTACTGGCGCCAGTCGAGGTCGAGCGTCTCCAGCGGGAAGATTTCATCGCGGACGAACTCGCGCATCCAGTCGAGCTCGGCCTGCGTCTGCGGGTCGGTTGAGAAGTCCCATGCCATGGCGATGACGCTAGGCCGGGGCGGCGTCGGGGTGCCCGGGGACGAGGACCGAGCGGTGGAGGAATCTCCAAGCGGTCGAGGGCGCGCGGCGGGGTGCGGGCGGCCGTCGCGGCGAGGATCGAGCGATGGACGGGAGCGACGAGCGCGCGATCGACGAGCGGCCAGATGACGGCGCTGAGCGCCGAACCGCTGACCCCGAGGTCGCCGCCTGGCTGACCGGCGCGCTCGACGACCCCGGTCCCTTCTCCCTGACCCCGATCGGCGGCGGTAACTCGAACGAGACGCTGCTGCTCGAGAGCCCGGCGGAGCGGCGGATCCTGCGCCACCCACCGCCGGCCTCGCTCTCGCCCGGCGCCCACAGCATGGGACGCGAACACCGGGTGCTCACCGCGATCGCCGGCCGCGGCGTCCCCGCACCGGCGCCCCTCGCCCTCGCCGACGAGTCGGTCCCCGGCGGCCCGTGGTTGGCGATGGAGATGGTCGACGGCGTCGCGCTCACCGAGGCGCTGCCGCCGGACTATCCACCAGGCGCCGAATCGGTGGCGGCGGTGGGGGAGGCGGCGATCGACGCGCTCGTCGCCCTGCACGCGGTCGACTGGCGGGCCGCGGGCCTCGACGACTTCGGCCGCCCCGAGGGATTCCTCGAGCGCCAGGTCGGACGCTGGCGCGGGCACTTCGAGCGCCACCGGGTCCGCGAGCTCCCCGACTTCGATCGCGTCGCCGCCTGGCTCGACGCCAATCCGCCGGCGCCGCCGGAGCCGACGCTGATCCACGGCGACTTCCACCTCGACAACTGCCTCTTCACGACGCGCCCACCGGCCCGCGTCGCGGCGATCGTCGACTGGGAGATGGCGACGATCGGGGACCCGCTGCTCGACCTCGGCCTGCTGCTCGGCTTCTGGGGCAACGAGCGCCCGGCCGCGCCGGCGATGCCCTGGGTGCAGGCGCTGACCCGCGTCCCCGGCGCCCCGCCTCGCGACGCGCTCGCCGCCCGCTACGCCGCCGCGAGCGGCCGCTCGACCGACGCGCTCCCCTGGTACATGGCGCTCGCCTTCTGGAAGCTGGCGGCGATCATCGAGGGCGCCTACGCCCAGTACCTGGAGGGCAAGCTCGACTCCGATTACGCCCGCGGCCTCGGCACCAACGTCCCCGCCCTCCTCGCCGAGGCCGCCGCCTTCGCCGGCCTCGATCCCCTGCCCACCTGACCAAGGCGCGGTCGACCCTTCTGACCCGCCCGGCCACGCGGTCGTCCCTACCCACCCATAGCGCCGGTTAGGACGACCGCCCCCCGAGCGAGCGCCGGTTAGGACGAGCGCGGTCGACCTGGGTTACGCGCACCGGAGTGCGGTCGACCTTCGTTATCTATGGGTTTACGTAGGTCGACCACACTCGGGCGGGGTTAACGAGGGTCGACCGCCGTCGTCCTTTGGCCCGCTGTGAGATCTGCGGTCGTCCTTTGCCCCGCGTACCGGGCCTTAAGACGACCACGCCGCTCGGGGCCGGGCCGAAGGACGACCGCCGGCGCGGGCGGGCGACGGCCAGGGGCGCTGGAACTTTCGACAGCGCTCCGCGGCGCTCCGCCGGCCCGGGCGGCGGCGAGGCGAAAGGGTGGCCGCGTGGACTTCGAACTGAGTGAACGCGCGAAGGGGCTGCAGGAGGAGTTGCTCGCCTTCATGGACGAGCACGTCTATCCCGCCGAGGCCGTATACGAGGAGCAGCTGAGGGAGGCGGGGGACCCGCACGCGTTCCCTCCGGTTATGGCGGAGCTGCAGAAGGAGGCTCGCTCGCGCGGGCTCTGGAACCTCTTCCTCCCGCACGAGACCGAGTGGACCGAGGGCCTCTCCAACCTCGACTACGCGCCGCTCGCCGAGATCACCGGCCGCAGCTCGATCGGCCCGGAAGCGCTCAACTGCTCGGCCCCGGACACGGGGAACATGGAGATCCTCAACATGTTCGGCACCGAGGAGCAGAAGCAGCAGTGGCTGGCGCCGCTGCTCGAGGCCGAGATCCGCTCCTGCTTCCTGATGACCGAGCCCGACGTCGCCAGTTCCGACGCGCGCAACGTCGCCTGCCGGATCGAGGCCGACGGTGACGACTACGTCATCAACGGGACCAAGTGGTGGTCGACCGGCGCCGGCAACCCGCGCTGCAAGGTCGCGATCGTGATGGGCAAGACCGACCCCGACGGCCCGCCCTACAGCCAGCAGAGCATGATCTTGGTGCCGATGGACGCGCCCGGCGTGACGATCGTCCGCGACCTCCTCGTCTTCGGCTACAACGAGCCCGAGAGCCACTGCGAAGTGATCCTCAAGGACGTGCGGGTGCCGAAGTCGAGCATCCTGCACGAGGTCGGCGGCGGCTTCGCGATCGCCCAGGCGCGGCTCGGGCCGGGGCGCATCCACCACTGCATGCGCTCGATCGGCGCCGCCGAGCGAGCCCTCGAACTGATGTGCAAGCGGCTGAAGGAAAGGGTGGCCTTCGGCCGGCCCTTGGCGGAGCAGGGCGTGACGCGCGAGTGGATCGCCGACAGCCGGATCGAAATCGATCAGGCCCGACTGCTCTGCCTGCGCGCCGCCTGGCTGATGGACACGGTCGGCAACCAGGCGGCGCGCGGTGAGATCGCGGCGATCAAGGTCGTCGGCCCGACGATGTCGACGCGCGTCATCGACCGGGCGATCCAGGCGCACGGCGGCGGCGGCGTCGGCCAGGACTTCCCGCTCGCCCTCGCCTACGCCCAGCAGCGCACCCTGCGTCTGGCCGACGGCCCCGACGAGGTCCACCGCCGCACGATCGCCAAATTCGAGCTCGGCAAATATGGCGACTGACCCGACGACGAGCGGCGTCGGCGAGGGCGCGACGGCGGCGACCTCCGCCGTGCTCCCGGACCTCTTCGACCTCAGCGGCCGCACGGCGATCGTCACCGGTGCCTCCGGCGGCCTCGGCGCGCACTTCGCCGCCGTGCTCGCCGACGCCGGCGCCCACGTGATCGCCTCCGCCCGCCGCGCCGACAAGCTGACCGAGCTCGCCGCGACGCACGAGCGGATCGAGGCCTGCGCCTGCGACGTCACCGACGCCGACTCGCGCGCGGCGCTACTCGAGGCGGCGCTCGCCCACGACGGCCGCGTCGACATCCTCATCAACAACGCCGGCATCGGCGACGCCTCCCCCGCCGAGACCGAGCCGCTCGAGGACTTCCAGCGGATGCTCGACGTCAACCTCGTCTCCACCTTCGCGGTCGCCCAGCTGGTCGGCCGGCAGATGCTCGAGCAGGACACCGGCGGCGCGATCGTCAACCTCGCCTCGATGTTCGGCCTGGTCGCCTCGGCGCCGCTGAACCAGGCGAGCTACTGCGCCAGCAAGGGCGGCGTCGTCAACCTCACGCGCCAGCTCGGCGCCGAGTGGGCGCGGCGCGGCGTCCGCGTCAACGCGCTCGCCCCAGGCTTCTTCCCCAGTGACATGACCACCGGAATCAGCGAGGACGAGAAAGCAATGAAATGGGTCAGGCGCAACGCGCCGATCGGCCGCATGGGCGAGCTGCGAGAGCTGGACGGGGCGCTGCTGCTCCTGGCGAGTGACGCCGGCGCCTACATCGTGGGACAGACGATCGCCGTCGACGGCGGCTGGACGGTGACCTGATGGGAGCGCTCGACGGACGCGCGGCGCTCGTCACCGGCTCCGGCCGCGGCGTCGGCCTCGCCGTCGCCACCGCGCTCGCCGGCGAAGGGGCGTGGGTGCTGGTCAACGATCTCGACCCTGACGTCGCGAACGCGGCGGCGGCCCAGATCGGCGAGAAGGCGATCGCCTTCGCCGGCGACCTGACCAAAGAGGACGTGCCCGACCAACTCGTCGGCACCGCGGTCGAGGCTTTCGGCCAGCTCGACATCGTCGTCAACAACGCGGGCTTCGCCTGGGACGGCCCCCTGCACAAAATGGGTGACCGCCAGTTCCAAGCGATGCTCGACATCCACACCGTGGTCCCCTTCCGGGTCCTGCGGGCGGCGGCGCCGCACCTGCGCGACCCCGCCAAAGCCGAGCGCGCCGAAGGCAAGGAGGTCTTCCGCAAGGTCGTCAACGTCACCTCCGTCTCCGGCACCTTCGGCAGCCCCGGCCAGCCGAACTACGCCGCCGCCAAGGCGGGCCTTGTCGGACTCACCAAGACGGTGGCGAAGGAATGGGGCGGCCTGAAGATCAACGTCAACGCCGTCGCCTTCGGTTTCGTCGAAACGCGGATGACCGCGCCGCGCGAGGAAGCCGAGGTCTTCGACTCCGACGGTGAGCAGGTCAAACTCGGCGTCCCCTCGCAGATGCTGGAGCTGGCGATCCCGCAGGTGCCGATCGGCCGCAAGGCGACCACGGCGGAGGCGGCAGCGCCGATCCTCTTCCTCTGCTCGCCCGGCTCGAACTACATCATGGGACAGGTGCTGACCGTCGGCGGCGGCCTTGCCGGGGGCATGACCTCCTAGATCCCGCTCCCAGAGCGGCCTGGCGAGGCCGTTTGTAGAAAGCCACAACGATTCCGCGCCCGCGGCCTCGCCGGCCTGCCGCGCTGCCCGCATCCTTGTGACGGGATGTACGAGACGCTGCGAGTGGAGAGGACGCGGCCGGGCATCGCGACGGTGACGTTGTCGCGACCGGACCGCCTGAACGCCCTGAGCTGGGAGATGGTCTCCGAGCTCGACGCGGCGCTGGCCGAGATCGGCCGCGACCGCGACGTCCGGGTCGTGATCCTTACCGGCGAGGGCCGCGGCTTCTGCGCCGGCATCGACATCAAGCAGCCCGACGCGGTCGGCTCCGGCGACGGCGACCCGATCGCCGTCTACCACCGCCAGGAGGCCGTCGCCGGCCTCGCGACCCGGCTGCGCGCGCTGCCCCAGCCGGTGGTCGCCGCGGTCAACGGCGCCGCCGCCGGCGGTGGGCTGGCGCTCGCCCTCGCCGCCGACGTCCGCGTCTGCACGACCGCCGCCCGCTTCAACGTCGCCTTCGTCAAGATCGGCCTCTCCGGCTGCGACATCGGCGTCTCCTACCTTCTGCCGCGGATCGTCGGGTTCGGCATCGCCTCGGAGCTGATGCTGACCGGGCGCATGGTCGAGGCCGATGAGGCGGCGCGGATCGGCCTCGTCAACCGGGTGGTCGAGCCCGACGAGCTGCTCGCCGCGGCGAACGAGCTCGCCGACGGGATCGCCGCCAACTCGCCCTTCGGCGTCTGGATGACGAAGCAGGTCCTGGGACGGAACGTCGACGCCGGGTCGTTGGACGCGGCGATCGAGCTGGAGAACCGGACCCAGGTGCTGGCGACCCGGACCGACGACATGAAGGAGGCGCTCGCCGCCTTCGTCGAGAAGCGACCCGCCAGCTTCGGGAGAAGTGACGACTAGGTTCGTGCCGTAGATTACGAACACCGCAGTACATGGCGTGGCGAAAGGGAAATCGCCGCGACGGAGAGGAGGGAAGATGTCAGTAGTGGTGCCGATCACCGCCGCCGAGGCGGTTGAAAATCTCGATCTCGAGGGCCGCAGCCCGTCCTACCGGGAGGCGATCGAAGCCTTCGGCGACATCGCCCTCGCCCTGCGCGACGGGACCGATCGCGACGAGCTTCTCCACCTGATCGCCCGCAAGATGTGCGAGCTGGTCGGCGTGCAGCGGGCGAGCGTCTACCTGCGCGACGAGCGCAGCGGCCTCTATCGCGGCCAGGTCGGCCATCCGGTCACCGCGAACGGCGACCGCCTGATCAAGCGCCTGGTCGGCGGCGTCGCTGCCGACCGCTTCACCCAGGAGATCGTCAAGACCCGGATGCCGGTGGTGATCCGTGACGCGATCCGCGACGGCCGCGCCGTCCGCTCGACGATGCGCAACTGGAACGTGCGCTCGATGATGGGCGTGCCGATGGTCCTCCGCGACGAGGTGATCGGCCTCTTCTTCCTCGACTCCGAGGAAGTCGCCCACCCCTTCGACCAGCTCGATCAGGAACTGGCGCTGGCCTTCGCCCGGCTCGCCGCGGTGGCGATCTCGCAGGCCGAGATGATGTCGGAGCTGAGGGCGTCCCACGACACCGTGGCCCGCAAGAACCAGGCGCTGCGCCAAGCGGCGGCGGTCGACGACCGCTTCACCGGCCTCGTCATCAACGGCGGCATCCTGCGCGACGTCGCCGAGGCGGTCACCGACCTGACCGGCAAGCCCTGCGCGATCTTCGACCCGAACATGCGCCGCCGGCTGACCTCGACGGCGGGGGAGGGCGCGGGCGAGCTGGCGCGGCTGGAAGAGGTCTCCGCCGACCCCGAGCTCGCCGCCGCGATCGCCGCGGTCAAACCGGCCAGCCCCTCGATCGTCGGGCCGATCGCCCGGCTCGGCATCCAGCACCGCCTGCTGGTCACCCCGGTGACCGCGCGCGAGACCGACTGGGCGGTCCTCGTGATGCTCGAGCAGAGCAGCCGCTTCCGCGATTACGACGCGCTGATCAGCCGCCGCGTCGCCGGGATCATCGCGCTCGAGATGAGCGCCGAGCGCCGCGCCGCGGCGGCCGAGTGGAACGCCCGCTCCTCGCTCGCGGCCCAGCTCCTGCGCGGGTCGCGCGACAACGCCGCGGTCGAGCGGCGGGCCGATTTCCTCGGCGTCGCGCTCGACCGCCCGCACGCGCTCTGCCTGGTCGGCTCCCGCGGCGAGGCCGAGCACCAGCTGCCCGACGCCGAGCTGATCGCCGAGGCGCTGGCCGAGACGATGCCCGACCTCTCGGTGCTCTCGACCGCGACGGCGGAGGGCATCGCGCTGATCGTCGAGCTGCCCGAGGCCTCCTCCGGCCCGGCCGGCATCGCCCGCCTCAAGGCGGCGATCGAGGAGACCCGCGCCAAGCGCGACCCCGACGGCCGCCTCGTCGTCGGCATCTCCGGCACCTGCGCCGGCGCCGCCGACTTCCCCCGCGCCTACGAGCAGGCCCGCCAGGTCCTCACCTGCCTCGACGTCTTCTGCGCCCCGGACGCCGCGCCGGTCCTCACCGCCGACGACCTCGGCCCCGGCCGTGTCCTGCTCTCCAGCTCGGCGCCGGAAGAGATGATGCGCTTCGCCGAGGAGACGATCGGCCCGCTGCTCGCCGACGGCGCTCCGCCGGAGCTGCTCGAGACCCTGGTCTGCTTCTTCGAGTGCGCCCGTAGCGTCCGCCGCTCGGCCGCCCAGCTAGAGGTGCACGAGAACACGATCCGCTACCGCCTCGGCAAGATCCAGGAGCTGACCGGCCTCGACATGGGCTCCGACTCCGACGCCCAGCTGAGCGCCCAGGTCGCCCTCCTCGTCCTCCGCCTCCAAGGCCGCCTGCCCCAGTCGGCCCCGGCGCCCGACCCCGCCTAGCCGCCGGGACGTCTGTTCACTTGAGCCGCCTCTGACCGGCTCAAGTGAACAGACGCGGTTGCCGCTCGCTAGATCTCGAGCGAGCGGCCGATGATCTCCTTCATGATCTCGCTGGTGCCGCCGTAGATGCGGGTCACGCGGGAGTCACGCCAGATGCGGGAGATCTCGTACTCGTCCATGTAGCCGTAGCCGCCGTGGAGTTGGAGGCAGCGATCGGCGACGCGGACCTGCAGCTCGGTGGTCCAGAGCTTCGCGGCGGCGGCGTCGTCGGCGGAGAGCTCGCCGGTCAGGTGGGCGCCGAGGCAGCCGTCGACGAAGACGCGGGCGACCTTGATCTCGGCGGCCAGCTCGGCGAGGGCGAAGCGGTTGGCCTGGAAGGAGCCGATCGGGCGGCCGAAGGCGTTGCGGTTGCGGACGTAGTCGAGCGTGATCTCCAGCGCCCGTTCGGCGGTGGCGACAGCGACGACCGCCATCGAGAGCCGCTCCTGCGGCAGGTTCAGCATCAGATAGCCGAGGCCGCGCCCCGGCTCGCCGAGCACGTTCTCGGCCGGCACCGGCACATCCTCGAAGAAGAGCTCGGAGGTGTCCTGGGCGCGCCGGCCGACCTTCGACAGCTTGCGGCCGCGGCTGAAGCCCTCCATGTCGCTTTCGACGACGAAGAGGCCCATGCCGTTGGTCGACTGGCCGTCGCGGACGTAGGCGGCGACGATGATCAGGTCGGCCTGGATGCCGTTGGTGACGAAGGTCTTCGAGCCGGTCAGCAGGTAGTGGTCGCCTTGCGGCACGGCGGTCGCGGCGATCCCGCGCAGGTCCGAGCCGGCGCCCGGCTCCGACATCGCGATCGCCGGGATCTTCGCCCCCGAGGTCAGCTCCGGCAGCCACCGCGCCTGCTGCTCGGGCGTGGTCAGGTCGAGGAAATAGGGGGCGGCGATGTCGTTGGTGAGGTTGAAGTTGTCGCCGACCGCGCCGGTCAGCGCGACCTGCTCGTCGATCACCGCGTTGAAGCGGAAGTCGGAGAGGCCGGCGCCGCCGTGCTCTTCCGGCGCGGAGAAGACGACCATGCCCTGCGCCGCGGCCTTGGTCCAGAACTCGCGGTCGACGAGGCCGTTGGCTTCCCAGCGCTCGGTGTGGGGGACGGCCTCTTTGAGCAGGAAGGCGCGGACCGAGTCGCGGAAGTCCTGGTGGTCCTCTTCGAAGATCGTGCGGCGCACGCGGCTACCCGAGGACGACGAGGACGTCGCCTTCCTCGACCGAGTCGCCCTCGGCGACGCGGATCTCGGTGACCGTGCCGGCGTCCTCGGCCTCGACCGGCATCTCCATCTTCATCGACTCGATGATCATCACCTCGTCACCGACCGCGATCGAGTCACCGACCGCGCATTCGACTTTCCAGATGGAGCCCGTGATGTGGGCCCGCACGTCAGCCATGAGTTCTCTCCTCGTCCATGGCCGGGGTTCTAACGCAGGGCGGGGCGGGGAGGAGCGCGGCGACGCGCGGGCGTTGGAGAAGGCTCCAAGGGTGAGCGGGCACGGAGCGGGCCGACGGAGGGCCGCGGCGCGATCGTCGTCCCGGCATGGAGGGAGCGCGCAAAGCCGAGGGATCGCCGCCGGGCGCCACGCCCGCGACGCCGACGGGCCTGCAGGGCTTCGACCTCCACGGCCACGTCGCGCTGGTCACCGGCGGCAACAGCGGCATCGGCCTGGGGATCGCGAACGCCTTGGCAGGCGCCGGGGCCGATGTCTGCATCCTGGGACGCCGCGCCGACCGCAACGAGGAGGCGGCCGCCGAGCTCCGTCAACACGGCCGCCGCGTGCTGGCGCTGGAGTGCGACGTCGCCGATCCCGAGGCGGTGCAGTCTTCCGTCGCCCGCGCCGCCGATGAGCTGGGCGGCCTCGACTCCTGCTTCGCCGCCGCCGGGGTGATGAGCGGAGGCGAGCGCTTCGTCGACCTGCCCGCCGACGAGGTTCGCCGCGTCCTCGCCACCAACCTCGACGGCCTCATCTTCACCTTCCAGTCAGCCGCCCGCCAGATGATCGCCACCGGCCGCGGCGGCTCGCTGGTCGGCATCGCCTCGATCTCCGCCGACTTCGGCACCCCCCGCGGCCAGCACTACGCCGCCTCCAAGGCAGGCGTCCTCGCCGTCGTCCGCGGGTGCGCGGTCGAGCTGGCCCGCCACCGCATCCGCGCCAACGCGATCCTCCCCGGCTGGACCCAGACCCCGATGGCCGCCGACGTCCTCGCCTCCGAGCCCTTCGAATCCAAAGTCCTCCCCCGCATCCCCGCCCGCCGCTGGGGCGAGCCCGCCGACTTCGCCGGCGCCGCCCTCTACCTCGCGAGCCCCCTCAGCGAGTACCACACCGGCGACACCCTGACGATCGACGGCGGCTACTCCGTCTTCTAGCTGTCGGCCTGGCGGGTCGGACCCGAGTGCGTTCGTCTTTTGTAGTCGTATATGCCTACAAAGTACGAACGCACTCCTCAGGTCAGTCGGATGATGCGGCCGTAGGTTCGGCCGATGAGCGAGACGAGCACTTACGAGACGATCCGGCTGGAGCCGGCGGTGGACGGGGTGGCGACGCTCTACCTCGACCGGCCGGAGAAGATGAACGCGCTGACGCCGGGGATGGTCGAAGAGGTATGCGACGCGATCGACGCGACTGATGCCGATGATGAGGTCGGAGCCGTGGTGGTGACCGGCGAGGGTCGGGCGTTCTGCGCGGGGGCCGACCTCGAGGGCGGGGGGAACATCTTCGAACACGGGGCCGAGCCGTTCTCGATGGAGCGCAATCCGGATGGGGGCGGCGTGTTGGCGCGGCGGCTGTTCGACAGCGCCAAGCCGCTGATCGCCGCGATCAACGGGGCGGCGGTCGGGATCGGCGCGACGATGACGCTGCCGATGGACATCCGCCTCGCCGCCGAGGGCGCGAAGATCGGCTTCGTCTTCGCCCGCCGCGGCCTCGTCCCGGAGGCCTCCTCGAGCTTCTTCCTGCCCCGCATCGTCGGCATCTCCCAGGCCGCCGAGTGGGTCTACACCGGCCGCGTCTTCGACGCCGCCGAGGGCGAGCGCGCCGGGCTGATTCGCAGCGTCCACCCGGCCGACGAGCTGCTCGGCGCGGCCCGCGCGCTGGGGGCCGAGATCGCCGCCAACTCCTCGCGGGTCTCGGTCGCCCTCTCCCGCCGCATGCTCTGGCAGATGCTGACCGGCGCCGGCGACCCGGTGCTCGCCCACGAGATGGACTCCGAGGCGCTCCACATGCTCGGCACCTCCGCCGACATGAAGGAGGGCGTCGCCTCCTTCCTCGAGAAGCGCGACGCCAAGTTCCCGATGAAGGTCAGCACCGACATGCCCGACTTCTTCGCGCGCTGGGGCACCGAACGCGGCGCCTTTGGGGGACTCGACAGCAGCTCGCACCGCTAGCTCCCGCGAGCGCCCGGCGAGCGCCTAGCCTCCCCGCCGATGACCGAACTAGTCGTGGTAGACGCCGTCCGCACCCCGGTCGGCAAGCGCAACGGAGCGCTCTCCGGGGTCCATCCCGCCGAACTTCTGGGACATGCCCAGAAAGCGCTGATCGAGCGCACCGGCATCGATCCCGAAGACGTCGGCCAGGTGATCGGCGGCTGCGTCGGCCAGGTCGGCGAGCAGACGCTGAACATCGCCCGCACCGCCTGGCTCGGCGCCGGGCTGCCGGTGCCGGTCGCCGCGACCACGGTCGACGCGCAGTGCGGCTCCTCCCAGCAGGCGACCGCGATGGCCGCCGGCCTCGTCGCCGCGGGTGCCGTCGACACCGCGATCGGCTGCGGCGTCGAGTCGATGAGCCGGATCCCGATGGGCACCAACGCCGACCCGAAATTCGGTGACCCGATGCCCGACTCGTTCCGCGAGCGCTTCGAGGTCACCACCCAGTTCGAGGGCGCCGAGCGGATCGCCGAACAGTGGGAGATCACCCGCCACGACACCGACGAGTTCGGCCTCCTCTCCCAGCAGCGCGCCGCCGCGGCCTGGGACGACGGTCGCTTCGACACCCAAATCGTCCCCGTCGTCGCGCCGACCGGCGAGAACGGCGACACCGCCACCGTGACCCGCGACGAGGGCCTGCGCGCGACCACGCTGGAGAAACTCGCCGCCCTCAAACCGGTGGTCCGCGAGGACGGCGTCCACACCGCCGGCAACGCCTCGCAGATCTCCGACGGCGCCTCCGCGGTGCTCGTCACCACCGCCGAGCGTGCCAAGGAGCTGGGCCTCACCCCGAAGGCCCGGATCGTCGACATGTGCCTGGTCGGCTCCGACCCGGTGCTGATGCTGACCGGCCCGATCGAGGCGACCCGCAAGCTGCTCTCCCGCAACAGCTTCGAGCTCTCCGACATCGACGTCTTCGAGGTCAACGAGGCCTTCGCCTCGGTCGTCCTCGCCTGGCAGCGGGAGCTCGACACCGACATCGAGAAGACCAACCCCAACGGCGGCGCGATCGCCCTCGGCCACCCGCTCGGCGGCACCGGCGGCATCCTGATCGCCAAGACCGTGCACGAGATGGAGCGCGCCGACCTGAACCTCGGCATGGTGACGATGTGCTGCGGCGGCGGGCTCGGCACCGGCATGGTCCTGGAACGGATCTGATGAAGGTCGACGGAGCGGCGGCGCTGGTCGCCGGCGGCGCCTCGGGCCTCGGCCGGGCGACCGCCGAGGCGCTCGCCGCGCGCGGCGCCGAGGTCACGGTGCTCGACCTGCCCGCGGCGGAGGAGCGCGTCGCCGGCTCCGGCCTGCGCTTCGCCGCCGCCGACGTCACCGACCCCGAGGCGGTGGCGGCCGCGGTCGCCGCGGTCGACGGCGACCTCCGGATCGCGGTCAACTGCGCCGGGATCGGGCCTCCCGGGAAAATCGTCGGCCGCGACGGCCCGATGGACCTGGAGCGCTTCCGCACCGTCATCAACGTCAACCTGATCGGCACCTTCAACGTCGCCCGCCTCGCCGCGGCGCGGATGATGGAGACCGAGCCGGTCGACGGCGAGCGCGGCCTGATCGTCAACACCGCCTCGGTCGCCGCCTTCGACGGCCAGATCGGCCAGGTCTCCTACTCGGCCTCCAAGGGCGGCATCGCCGCGATGACCCTGCCGATCGCCCGTGACCTCTCCGCCTCGCTGATCCGCTGCGTGACGATCGCCCCCGGGATCTTCGACACGCCACTGCTCGGCACGCTGTCGGAGGAGGTCCGCGCCTCGCTCGGCGCCTCGGTCCCGCACCCGGCCCGCCTCGGCGACCCGGCCGAGTACGCGCAGCTGGTCGTCCACGTGGTCGAGAACCAGATGCTGAACGGCGAGACGATCCGCCTCGACGGCGCGCTGCGGATGGCGCCGCGATGAAGACGCGCTTCACCGAGGCATTCGGGGTCGAGCTGCCGATCACCCAGGGCGGCATGCAGTGGGTCGGCCGCGCCGAGCTCGTCGCCGCCGTCGCCAACGCGAGCTGCCTCGGCTTCCTCACCGCGCTGACCCAGCCGACGCCCGAGGCGCTCACCGCCGAGATCGCCCGCACCAAAGAGATGACCGACAAGCCCTTCGGCGTCAACCTTACGATCCTGCCGACGATCAACCCGCCGCCCTACGCCGAGTACCGGCAGGCGATCATCGAGTCCGGGGTGAAGGCGGTCGAGACGGCCGGCTACAACCCGAAGGAGCACATCCCCGACTTCCACGCCGAGGGCGTCAAGGTCCTTCACAAGGCGACTTCCGTGCGCCACGCGCTCTCCGCCCAGCGGGCCGGGGTCGACGCGATCTCGATCGACGGCTTCGAGTGCGCCGGCCATCCCGGCGAGGACGACGTCCCCGGCCTGGTCCTGATCCCGGTCGCGGCGAACGCGTTGGAGATCCCGATCATCGCCTCCGGCGGCTTCGCCGACGGCCGCGGCCTGGTCGCCGCGCTGGCGCTCGGCGCCGACGGCGTGAACATGGGCACCCGCTTCCTCTGCACCGCCGAGTCGCCGATCCACGACCGGATCAAGGAGCAGATCGTCGCCCAGGACGAGCTCGCCACCGAACTGATCTTCCGCCAGCTGGGCAACACCAGCCGCGTCGCCCGCAATTCGATCTCCACCGAAGTGACCGAGATCGAACGCGGCGGCGGCACCTTCGACGACATCCGCGAGCTGGTCGCCGGCGCCCGCGGCCGCAAGGTCTACGAGGAAGGCGACCCGGAGGCGGGCGTCTGGAGCGTCGGCCAGGTCCAGGGCCTGATCGACGACGTCCCGACCGTCGCCGACCTGGTCGCCCGCATCACCGAGGAAGTCGACTCCATCGTCGCCTCCCGCCTCCCCGCCACCCTCGCCACCGCCTGAGTTCGCAGAAACCTGCGGATAGCGCGGGAAACTGCGAACTCACCCGGTGGGGGTCGCCCCGGAGGGCGCCGCCTAGCGGCCGGTCCAGACCGGGGGGCGCTTCTCGATGAAGGCCTGGACGCCCTCTTTGACGTCTTCGGAGGCCATCGCGAGTTTTTCCGCCTCGAAGGTGCGGCGCCAGGCCTCGTCCTCGTCGGCGAAGGTGCAGTCGACGACGATGCGGCGGGACTCGCGGACGGCGAGGGGGGCGTTGACGGCGATCCGCTCGGCCAGGCCGAGGGCCGCCTCGAGCGCGCCGCCGCTCTCGGAGAGGACGTTGACGAAGCCGTGCTGGTGGGCGACCTTGGCGTCGATCGGGTCGCCGGTCAGCGCCGCCTCCATCGCCAGGTTCAGCGGGAACTTGCGGCCGAGGCGGAAGAGCCCGCCGCCGGCGGCGACCAGGCCCCGCTTCACCTCGGGGATGCCGAAGCGCGAGTCCTCGGCGGCGACGACGAGGTCGCAGGCGCAGACGATCTCGGTGCCGCCGGCCAGCGCGGCGCCCTCGACCGCGGCGATCAGCGGCTTGGCCCGGTCCCTCATCACGATCCCGGCGAAGCCGCCGCCGGGAGTCGACAGTTCCGGCCCGCGCCCGGCGCCGAGCGCCTTCAGGTCGGCCCCGGCGCAGAAGACCGGCGGCGTGCCGGTGAGGATCATCACGCGCACCTCGTCATCGGCTTCGGCGGCGTCGATCGCGCTGGAGATCCCCAGCGCCACCTCGGGGCTGATCGAGTTGCGCGCGTGCGGCCGGTCGATCGTGACCACCGCGCAGCCGCGTTCGATTCGGAGGAGAACCTCGTCTCCTTGGGGGGCGGGGACGTCGGACGCGGTCTGCTCGGTGGTCATGAGGGCAAGTCTCTCCACCCGCCCCGGCGCGCACCCCCACCCGCCGCCGACCGCTTGGAGGTCTCCACAGCCACGCCGGGTACTCCCTTTTCGTGGGGAGTCCGCGATCGTCTAGAAATCGCATGGGATGAGGGAGATGAACGTTGCAGACATCATTCGGCTCAACGCGCGGACCCGCGCGGCGAGCGAGGCACTCGTCGTGGGGGACCTTCACGTCACCTACGGTCGCTACCAGGAGGACATCGAGCGGACCGCCGCGGCGCTCGCCGGCGTCGGCATCGGGAAGGGCGACCGCGTCGCCGTCCTCGGCCGCAACTCCTACGAGTACACGCAGCTGTACTGGGCGCTCGCCCGGCTCGGCGCGATCCTCGTGCCGCTCAGCTTCTGGCACCGCACCGCCGAGCTCACCTACGCGCTCGAAGACGCCGAACCGTCGCTGCTCTTCGCCGAGCCGGAGCTGTGGGAGCCGCTCGGCCCCGCGGTGCAGGCGCTGACCTTCCCGGTCGAGGTCCGCAAACTGCCGGGCCAGGACGGCGAGCGCTCCGAGTGGGACGCCTTCATCGACGCGGCCCGCGGCGACGAGGCGCCGATGCCGGAGATCGACCCCGAGGACCCGCACATGATCCTCTATACCTCCGGCACGACCGGCCGGCCGAAGGGCGCGATCCTCTCCCACGGCCGCACCGTCCGCGACGCGGTCGCGATGGCGATGCACCTCGGCCTCAAACCGACCGACACCTTCATGGATTACTTCCCCTCGTTCCACGTCGGCAACTGGGACCACCTGAAGCTCTACATGCTGGTCGGCGCCCGGGTCGTGCTGCTCCGCGAGTTCGACGCCGAGGCCGTCTACGACGTGATCGCCGAGCACCGCCCGACCGTGATCCTCGGCGTGCCGACGATGTTCCACTCGCTGCTCGGCCACCCGCGCCGCGCCGACGCCGACCTCACCTGCTTCCGCCTCGTCTACTACGGCGCCTACGACCCGAGCGGCCTGATGCGCGAGGTCGCCGACGCCTTCGGCGTCACCGCGGGCCGCGCCGAAATGGCCCACACCTACGGCCTCACCGAGGGCGGCCCGTTCGTCGCCTTCTGCCCCCACGAGGACCTCGCCAGCCATTGGGGCTCGATCGGCCGGGCGATGGTCGGGGTCGAGCTGGCGCTGCTCGACGATGACCTGAACGAGGTGCCGCAGGGAGCCGCCGGCGAGATCTGCATCCGCGGCCCGCACATGAGCGGCTACTGGCGCAAGCCCGACGAGACCGAGGAGGCGTTCCGCGGCGGCTGGATGCACACCGGCGACATGGCGGTCGCCGACGAGGAAGGCTTCCTGATGATCGTCGACCGCAAGAAGGACATGATCCGCAGCGGCGGCCAAAACGTCTACTCCAAGGAAGTCGAAGACTGCCTGGCGCTGCACCCCAAGGTCGACGACGTCGCCGTGGTCGGGCTCCCCGACGCGGTCTACGAGGAGCTGGTCTGCGCGGTGATCGTGCCGATGCCCGGCGAGGAGCCGGGCGACGAGCTGGCGGCCGAGCTGGTCGCCCACGTGAAGGAGAACCTGGCCGGCTACAACGCGCCGAAACGGGTCGAGTTCGTCACCGAGCTGCCGACGAACGCGGTCGGCAAGACCCAGAAGCACATCCTCCGCGACAAATACGGCTCGATGTTCGACGTCGAGCGCTCCGCCCCGGCGGCCTAGCCGACGATGGCCGCCTCCGCGCCCGGCGCCTTCGAGGGCCTGCGGGTCGTCGACTTCTCCCACGTCATCGCCGGCCCGCTCTGCACCAAGCTGATGGCCGACCACGGCGCCGACGTGATCAAGATCGAGAGCCTCGCCGGCGACATGATGCGGCGCTTCCCGTACCCGATCGAGGCGCCGGGGACGACGACCCAGTTCGTCCAGTACAACCTCGGCAAGCGCTCGGTGGCGATGGACCTGCGCGACGAGGAGGTCCGTGAGCTGGTCCTCGAGCTCTGCGACAGCGCCGACGTCGCGGTGGAGAACTTCCGCCCGGGGACGATGGCGCGGCTCGGCCTCGACATCGGGGAGCTCCGCCGCCGCAACCCGAAGCTCGTCTTCTGCTCGGTCTCGACCTTCGGCGCGGTCGGCCCGGCCTCGGAGATCTCCGGCTTCGGCTTCGTCGCCGAGGCCCGCTCCGGGCTGATGTACCTGAATGGCGACGAGGGCGACAAACCGAGCGCCTTCGGCACCGCGCTCGCCGACATGAACGCCTCGCTGCACGCCTTCGGCGCGATCGGCGCGGCGCTCTACCGGCGCTCGGTCAGCGGCGAGGGCACCTGGATCGACATCTCCTCCTACGACGCGCTGGTGACGATGATCGACCACGCGCTCGCGCTCCACAACCTGACCGGCGGCGAGCGGGTCTTCGGCCGCTACGGCACCCGCCACCCGCTGATCGTCCCCAACGGCGTGACCCAGACCGCCGACGGCGAGTACGTCGCCTACGGCTGCGCCGCCGACGCCCAGTTCCACGCGCTGGTGGCGCTGATGGGACGCGAGGAGTGGCAGACCGATCCCGCCTACGCGACCGGCGCGGCGCGAGTCGCCACCCAGGCCGAGGTCTACGACGCGGTCGACGAGTGGGCGGCGACGATCGCCACCGCCGACGAGCTGGTCGCGATCCTCGCCGACGCCGGCACGGTCGGCGCGAGGATCGACGAATACACCGACGCGGCGACCGACGAGCACCTGATCGCCCGCGGCACCCTGGCCCCGGTCGAGGTCCGCGGGGTGGGGGAGACGCTCTTGCCGAGCGCGCCGCACCCGATGTCGGGTCTCTCCGTCCACCCCGGCGGCGACGCCCCGGGACTCGGCGAGCACACCCGCGCCGTGCTGACCGGGGAGCTCGGCCTCTCCGGTGAGCGGGTCGACGAACTGCTCGCCCGGGGTGTCCTCGGCGAGACGAAGGAGGCAGCATGAGCGATGTGAAGCCGACCGGTCCGGAGACGACGCCGAGCACGAACGGCGTTCCGACCTCGCCGCCCGACGCCCCGCCTCCAGTACACGATCCCTCCCGCGACCTGCCCTCCGAGGACCGCGACGCGAGCGCCGAGCTGCGCGAGCGCGCCGCCAAGATCCGCGCCGAGATGGGCGGCACCAAGCGGATCGACGCGATCCACGCCGAAGGCCGCTGGACCGCGCGCGAGCACATCGACGCGCTGCTCGACGACGGCAGCTTCCGTGAGCACGGCACCTTCGCCGTCTCCGAGCGCCCCGAGGACCGCGAGACCACCCCGGGCGAGGGCAAGATCGCCGGCCGCGGCAAGGTCGAGGGCCGCGGCGTGATCGTCGTCGCCGACGACGCGACGGTGAAGCGGGCCAGCACTTCGATCGTCTCCGCCCGCAAGGTCCACCAGATGTTCGACGCGGCGATCCGCGACGGCAAGCCGCTCGTCTATTACGGCGAGACCGGCGGCGCCCGCATCCCCGACATCATGGGCAGCGAGAACTTCACCCTGATGCCGCCCCCCGACTACGTCGCCCGCCGCGCCCGGCGGGTGCCGATGGTGAGCGTGATCACCGGCGAGTCGTTCGGCGCCTCCTCCTTCTACTCGGCGACCAGCGACCTGACGATCCAGCTGCCGGGGACCTGCCTGGCGATCACCTCGCCGCGGGTGATCGAGTTCGCCACCGGCCAGAAGATCACGATGGAGGAGCTCGGCGGGCCGGAGGTCCACGCGAAGACGACCGGCCAGATCGACCTGACCGCCGAGGACCCCGCCCACGCCTCGCGCCTGGTGCGTGAATTCCTCTCCTACCTGCCGTCGAACAACTGGACGCCGCCGCCGCGCGCCGAGGCGATCGACCCGCCCGACGTCGACCTCGAGAAGATCGTCCCGGCGGCGCGCCGGCGCGCCTGGAACGTGAAGAAGCTGATCGACGGCGTCGCCGACGAGGGCAGCGCCTTCGAGCTGATGCCCGACTTCGGCAAGAGCGTCGTCACCTCGCTGGCGCGGCTCGGCGGCCGCCCGGTCGGCTTCGTCGCCAGCCAGCCGATGGTCCAGGCCGGCGTCCTCGGCCCCGACGCCTGCGACAAGGCGACCCGCTTCATCTGCCTCTGCGACGCCTACGGGCTGCCGCTCGTCTTCCTCCACGACACGCCCGGCTTCATGGTCGGCACCGGGGTCGAGCACCGTCGCCTCCTACATAAGGCGATGATGATGTGGCAGGCGGTGTCGCTGGCGGAGGTGCCGAAACTCGCGGTGATCGTGAGGAAGTCCTACGGCGTCGCCGACTACGCGATGGCCGGGATCGGGATGCGCTCCGACCTCCTCGTCGCCTGGCCGCGGGCCGAGATCGGCTTCATGGATCCCGACACCGCCGCCAACGTGCTCTTCCCCGGCACCGAGGCCGACGACGTCGCCGCCCGCACGGCGCGGGCCGAAGAGATCGCGCTCGACATCGGTCCGCTCGGCGCCGCCGGGGCGATGCGGGTCGACGAGGTGATCGAGCCGGGTACCACGCCGGCGGTCCTGCGCGCCGCTCTCGACGATCTCGACGATCGTCCCTTCCGCCCCGGCTCCGAGCGCACCCTGGCCACCTGGCCGACCAGCTGGTAGCTCCCTCTAATTCCGCTTTCTAGAGCCGTTTCCGGCGGCCTGGAGAAAGCGACAACACGAGTCGGCGCAACCCCGGCGCGAGGTCGTGGCAGATGCCACTCTGCCCCCGGCCACCGGGAATCGCCCGGCTATGGGAAACGGCTGGAGGAGGGAACTAAGTGGGACATTTTTCAAAACTTTTTGGGCATGGTGAGGAACCCAGGCGCGGCCGAGCGCTCGTCCTGGTCGCCGCGCTCGCGTTGATCGCGGCGCTGGTGCTGTCGGCCTGCGGCGGCGGCTCGAGCAGCTCGTCGTCGAGCGAATCGACGGGCGCCTCCGAAGAATCGACCGAAGCGTCGAGCGAAACGAGCGGCGGCGAAGAAGGCGGCGGCGAAGCCAGCGGGGAACCGATCCCGATCATGGCGCTCGGCACCTTCGAAGCGACCGTCGCCTACCCCGAGGGCCCGCCGGCTTTCGAAGCGCAGGTCGAAAAAATCAACAAAGAAGGCGGAGTCAACGGCTCCGAACTCGAACTGACGATCTGCAACGACCAGGGCAACCCCCAGGTCGCCTCGCACTGCGCGCAGGAAGCGGTCGAAAAGCATGACGTCGCGGTGATGGGCTCCTACTCGGTCCAGGCCGCCGCGTTCATCCCGATCCTCGAATCCGCCCACATCCCCTACATCGGCGCCGACGCGACGCAGTCGATCGAGTCGACCTCCGAAATCTCGTTCCCGATCGAAAACCAGTACGGGCTGTACGGTTCGATGGGCTACGCGGCCGGCACCAAAGGCTGCAAAAAAGCCGGGATCATCACCGAGAACTACGGCGCCGCCACCGCGTCCGAGGACGAAGCCGCGGCGAAGGCGTTCGAAGGCTCGCCCGACGGCGAAACGATGGTCAAGCGGATCGAAGTCGGCAGCACGACGACCGACTATGCGCCGCCGATCGCGACGCTCCTCTCGGCCGGGGCCGAATGCATCATCTCCCCGCTGCCGCCGGAAGAGCTGCCGAAAATGATCTCGGCGATCAAGCAGTCGAGCGACCCCGAAGCGCAGGTCGCGGTGACCGCCGCCTCGCTGCCGATCGAGGAGCTCGAAGCCCTCGGCACGCAGGGCGAAGGGATGCTCGTCGGCTCGGCCGGCTACGTCCCCGGCGCCGAAGGTGCTCCGGCCGAAGTGACCGAAGCGCTGAAAATGGTCGAAGAATTCGAACCCTCGGCTGAACACAACACGTTCACGCTGGCCGCGATCGCGGCGGTCCGGATCGTCGCCCACGTCGCCGAAGAAGCCGGTGGCGAAGTCACCGCCGAATCGATGCTGAAAGGCATGGGCGAACTGAACGAATTCGAAACCGGCGTCGCCCCGCCCTACACGACGACCAAAGAAGGCCCCCTGCCGGGCAAACCGCGCCTGTTCAACCTGCAGGTGCTCGCCTACGAAGTCCAGGCAGGCAGCAAACAGGTCCCGATCACGAAGAAATTCGTCGACCTCGGGCCGATCATCGGCGGCTGACATCCGTCCCCGCACCAAGATCGCCGGCGTGCTCCGTCTCCCCTTCGGGGGGCGGCGCACGCCGGCCGCGTTTCTCCCGGAGGTCTGATCGAGCATGAGCGAAGTCATCCAGTTCGCGATCTTGGGGCTCTCCTCGGGAGCCCTCCTCGCCCTCTTCGCGATGGGCCTGGTCGTCGTCTACCGCGGCTCGGCCGTGGTCAACTTCGCCCACGGGGCGATCGGGATGGTCGGCACCTACGTCTTCTGGGCGCTCTCGGTCAACGACGGCTGGGCCTACATCCCGGCCTTCATCGCCGGCGTCCTCGCCTGCGCGACGATCGGCCTGCTCACCCACCTGCTGATCATGCACCCGCTGCGCGGGGCGGCGCCGGTCACCCGGATGATCGCCACGCTCGGCCTGCTGACCGTGCTCGAGCAGGGCATGTCGCACATCGTCTCGCCGACCTCGAAGATCGTCCACGGCGCGCTGCCGACCTCGACCGTCCACGTCCTCGGCGCCACCGTCGGCGTCGACAAGCTGATCCTCTTCGGCATCAGCCTGGTGCTGGTCGGCGCGCTCTCGGCCTTCTACCGCTACACCAAGTTCGGCTGGGCGACGACCGCCGCCAACGAGAACCGCCGGGCGCTCGCCGCGCTCGGCTACTCGCAGTCGAAACTCGCCGCGATCAGCTGGGTGCTCGGCTGCGCGATCGCCGGCGTCGCCGGGATCCTGCTGGCGCCGACGATCGGCCTCCAGGTCACCCAGCTCACCCTCCTGATCCTCCCCGGCCTCGCCGCCGCGGTGGTCGGCAACCTGCGCTCGTTCTCGCTCACCCTGGTCGGCGGCCTGGCGATCGGGATCATCCAGTCGGAGATCAGCCGCTACGTCTCGACCCCGGGCTGGTCGGATACGGCGCCGTTCATCCTGATCCTGATCGTGCTCCTCGTCCGCGGCCAGGACCGCGGCCTGCGCACCCAGATCGCCGAGCGGATGCCGAAACTCGGCACCGGCCGGATCCGCCTCGGCCTCGTCCTGCCAGCCGTCGTGGCGATGATCGTGATCGTCAACCTGAACATCTCGGCGAGCTGGATGGAAGCGATCGTCACCACCTTCGGCTTCGCCGTGATCCTGCTCTCCTTCGTCCCGGTCACCGGCTACTCGGGGCAGCTGTCGCTCGCCCAGTACGCCTTCGCCGGCTTCGGCGCCTGGGTCGCCGGGCGCGTCTACGCGACCACCGGGGTGCCGTTCATCCTGGTGATCGTGATCGCGATCCTGGCGACGGTGCCGCTCGGGATCATGCTCGGCGCGATCTGCCTGCGGGTGCGCGGCATCTACCTGGCGATCGCGACGCTCGGGCTCGCGGTGACGCTGCAGAACCTGATCTTCGACAGCGCCAAGCTGACCGGCGGCACGACCGGCACGATCATCCCGAATCCGAAGCTGTTCGGTATCGACCTCGGCGCGATCCTCCACGGTGACCGCTACGCGATCTTCTGCATCGTCGTCTTCGCCCTCGCCGCTATAGCCGTCGCCAACCTGAGGCGGGGGAGAAGTGGGCGAAGGCTCCTGGCCACGCGGGCCAACGAACGCGCCGCCGCCTCGCTTGGGATCAACCCGATGATCTCGCGGCTCTACGCCTTCGGTCTCTCCAGCGGGATCGCCGCGGTCGGCGGCATCCTGATCACCTTCCGCAACCCGGCGATCGTCTACACCGAATTCGAAACGCTGGCCTCGATCCAGCTCGTCGCCCAGGCTGTCGTCGGCGGCATCGGCTGGATCATCGGCCCGGTGCTCGGCGCGCTCGGCCAGCTCGGCGGCGTGATCTCGCTGCTGCTGAACCCGCTCGGCGGGGACGTCACCTCCTATCTGCCGCTCGCCTTCGGCGTGCTGCTGCTGATCACGATCACGCAGGCGCCCGACGGCGCGGCCGAGCTGGTCGCCGGGCAGGTCGCCTGGGTACGCGACAAGGTCATGCCTGGCGGCGGGCCGAGCCTCAGCATGTTCCGGCGTGGTGGCGGCGAGGGGTCCGGCGGGGCGAGCGGCCCGGCCGCGGTCCCCGACCCGGCGGCGCGGCGCGAGGTGCGGGCGACCAAGGTCCCGGCGCTGCCGCTGGTGGCCAACGGCGTCGGCGTGCAGTTCGGCGGCGTCCGCGTGCTGACCGACGTCTCGCTGACCGTCAACCCCGGCGAGGTCGTCGGGCTGATCGGCCCCAACGGGGCGGGCAAGACGACGACGATCGACGTGCTCAGCGGCTTCGTCCGCCCGCGCGAGGGCAGCGTCAAGCTCGGCGACACCGAGCTCGTCGGCAAAGGCCCGAGCCGGGTCGCCCGCGCCGGCCTCGCGCGCTCGTTCCAGTCGCTCGAGCTCTTCGACGACATGACCGTGCGCGACAACCTGCGGACCGCGGCCGAGCCGCGCGACGCGCTCGCCTTCCTCAGCGACCTCGTCTGGCCGCGCCGCCGCCCGCTCGGGGCGACGGTCGACGCGGTGATCGCCGAGTTCGAACTGGAGCCGTGGCTCGACCACCTGCCGACCGACCTGCCCTACGGCCGCCGTCGCCTCGTCGCGATCGCCCGCGCCGTCGCCAGTGAACCGAGCGTCCTCTGTCTCGACGAGCCCGCCGCCGGCCTCGACGAGGCCGAACGCAAAGAGCTCGCCGAGGTGGTCTCGCGCCTCGCCACCGAGTGGGGGATGGGCGTGCTGCTGATCGAGCACGACACCGACCTCGTGCTCGGCCTCTGCGACCGCATCTGCGTGCTGAACTTCGGCAAAGTCCTCGCCAACGGCACGCCCGAGCAGATCCGCGCCAACCCCGAGGTCATCGCCGCGTACCTGGGTGGGGGAGACGAGGAGCCGTCAACGGGCACGTCCTCCGCTTCGCGTCCGGGCGCGCCCGGCGGGGACCCGGCGCGTCCGCTTGCTGCCGGCCCGCCACAGGCTGCCTCGGCCGCCGGGCCGAACGGCTCCGGCGCCACGGCGCCGGAGCGCGGCGAGACCCTGATCTCCACCGAGGACCTGACCGTCGGCTACAACTCCCAGCCCGCCGTCCGCGACCTCAATCTCGAGGTCGGCCGCGGCGAAGTCGTCGCGCTGATCGGCGCCAACGGCGCGGGCAAGTCGACGACCCTGCTGGCGCTCGCCGGCGAGCTGCGCCCGCTGTCGGGCAAGGTCACCTGGCGCGGCTCCGACGGCCGCTCGCCCCTCCACAAGCGGGCGACCGAAGGCCTCCGCTACATCACCGAGGAGCGCTCGGTGTTCATGTCGATGACGGTCGAGCAGAACCTCGCCCTCGGGCGCGGCGAGCCGGAGCGCTGCTACGAGCTCTTCCCCGAGCTCAGCGAGCTCCGCAATCGTCGCGCGGGCCTCCTCTCCGGCGGCGAGCAGCAGATGCTGACCCTCGGCCGGGCCCTCGCCGGCGGCGCCGACTTCCTGCTCGCCGACGAGCTCTCCCTCGGCCTCGCCCCGCTCGTCTCCGAGCGCCTCCTGCGCGCCGTCCGCGAAGCCGCCGACGGCGGCCTCGGCGTCGTCCTGGTCGAGCAACACGTCCGCCAGGCCCTCGCCGTCGCCGACCGCGTCTACGTCTTCCAGCGCGGCCGCGTCGTCCTCACCGGCTCCGCCGCCGAGATGGGCGACCAACTCGAGCGCATCGAGGCCTCCTACCTCTCCGGCTCGATCGCCTGACCCATCCGTCGGCGGGCGGTCTGCGGGACGAGGTTTGCGGGAGGGAGGTCCGATGGACCCTTCTCTCACGAACTGCGGGAGGTTCGTTCAGGGTCCATCGGACCTCCCTCAACCGGCCGCGCCGACAGGACGCCCGGGGACGTGAAGGTTTCGCCGGGGATGTCACGGGTCCACATCACGCGGAGGCGTCAGTGCGCTTGAGCACACCGGGGTGGGCTCAAGTGCACGAACGTCGTGGGGGCAGGTGACGTCACAGGTTCACATCAGGTGAAGGGACGACTGATCACTTGTCCCCCCTATAGGGGGCCTAACTGATCAGTCGTCGCGAGGGGTGATGTGGAGTCGTGACTTTCCGCCCGAACCCGTGACCTCTCTCGCAACCCCGGCCGTCTCGGCCACGGCCACAGCCTGCCCGGGCCGTGGACGAGACGGCTTCGTCCCGAACCCCGGGCGCCAGCTCAAGACGGGCGCCCGGTCCGGCCGGCGGGGTGAGTTCGCAGAAACGGTCGCTATGCGGCCGAAAGTGCGAACTCGGGGCGCGGGGTCGACCTAGGTCGGGGAGATCCAGCGGCGCTTCGGGGGGAGCGCTTTGAGGCGGCGTCCGCGGTGGATGCGGAGCATGGCGGCGAGTTTGAGGCGGGTTTCGGCGGGGTCGATGACGTCGTCGACGCCGAAGCCGGAGGCGGCGCGCATCGGGGTCGATTTGGCGTAGAAGCGCTGGATCAGCTCCTCGCGTTTGGCCGCCGGATCGTCGGCCGCTTCGACTTCGCGGCGGAAGACGACGTCGACCGCGCCCTCGATGCCCATCGCGCTCATCTCGGCGCTCGGCCAGATCAGGGCGCCGTCGATGTTCGAGCGGCTGCCGCCCATCGCCAGGAGGCCGGCGCCGTAGGCCTTGCGCAGGATCACCGTGATCACGGGCACGCTGGCGTGCGCCCAGGCCATCAGCGGCTTGCCCGAGTGGCGGACGAGCCGGCCCTTCTCAGCCTGCGGCCCGATCAGCACGCCGGGCACGTCGATCAGCGAGATCAGCGGCAGACCGAAGGCGTCGCACATCTCGACGAAGCGAGTCGACTTTTCGCAGGCGGCGGTGTCGATCACGCCGCCGAAGTACTTCGGCTGGTTGGCGACGATGCCGACCGGGCGGCCGTCGATCCGGGCCAGCGCGCAGACGATGTTCTTCGCCCAGCGGGCGTTGTACTCGAAGACGTGTTCATCGTCGACGATCGGCCGGATCACCTTCATCACGTCGTAGGCGCGGCTGCGGCGCTCCGGGATCACGTCGCGCAACTCCGGGCAGAGGCGGTCGGCCGGGTCGTCGCTCTCCGCCCGCGGCGGCTCGTCGGCCTCGCAGTTGGTCGGCAGGTAGGAGAGGAACTCGCGAATCGACGCGATGCACTCGGCGTCGTCGGCGACCCCCATGTCGGCGTTGCCGTTGCGCAACTGCACGGCCGAGCCGCCGAGCTCCTCCGTGGTCAGCTCCTCGCCGGTCGCCGCCTTGACCAGCTGCCGGCCGGCGATCCCCAGCGACCCCGTCCCCTCGACCATCGGGATGAAGTCGGCGAACGAGGTGAAGAGGGCGGCGCCGGCGAAGGCCGGGCCCATCACCGCGGCGACCTGCGGTGCCCAGCCCGAGAGCTGCGCCTGGCGCCAGAACGGGCCGGTGTCGCCGCCGAAGGCGTAGGGGCGCGAGTCGAGCTCGTGGACCCGGTGGCCGCCGCCGTCGACCAGCATCACCAGCGGGATCCCGCGCCGCAGCGAGAGGTCGCACATCGCCTGGATCTTCTGCATCCCGGCGTCGCCGAGGCTGCCGCCGAGCACGGTGAAGTCGCAGGCGAAGACCGAGACGGGGCGGCCGTCGACCTCGCCGGTGGTCGCGACCAGGCCGTCGGCGGGCGCCAGGGCCGGGTCGACCGAGGCGACGTCGGGGGTCACCAGCGGGCCGACCTCGAGCGAGGTGCCCGGGTCGAGGAGCAGGTCGATCCGCTCGCGCGCGGTCAGCTTGCCGGCGTCGTGCTGACGTTGGACCGCCTCCGGTCGCGCCGCATCCGTCACCCGCTCGTGGCCGCGCGCGACGTCATCGAGCGTCGTGCGGGTGGAGTCGGTATCGATGCGGTGATCCTCCCAGATGGACCGCGACACCCCGCAATGCCGGCGGCCCGCGGTGATGGAGAAGTCTCCAACAAAAGGCCCCCTTATATGGACCGGCGGCCGCGCCCCTGCGCGAAGCTCGTCCCATGATCACGGGCAAGCAGTACATCGAGTCCCTGCACGACGGCCGCAAGACCTACATCGAAGGCCACGTCATCGACGACCTCGCGACCGAGCCGACCACCAAGGTCGCCGTCGCCGCTGTCGCCGCGGGCTATGACCACTTCTACCGCGAGGGCGAGGAGGCGCGGAACCCGCTGCTGACCCCGCCGCGCTCGGCCGAGGAGCTACGCGAGATCGTCGAGCTGCTGCGCGGCGTCGACATGCTCGCCCACACCACCTTCACCTCGGTGATGACGCTGCTCACCGTCGCCCCGACCCTGGCCGAGTCCCACCCCGAGCTGGCCGAGCGGATCTACGCCCACTGCGAGAAGGTGCGCCGCGAGGACCTCCGCGTCACCGAGTGCATCACCGACGCCAAGGGCCACCGCGCGCTGCCGCCGGGCAAACAGGAGGACCCCGACAGCTACGTTCGCGTGGTCGAGCGGCGGGGCGACGGCGTCGTCATCCGCGGCGCCAAGCTCCACATCACCGGCGCCTCGCTCGCCCACGAGCTCTTCGTCATGCCGACCAAGCGGATGAAGCCGGGCGAGGAGGATTACTCGATCGCCTGCGCCGTCCCCGCCGACGCGCCCGGCGTCTCGACGATCAACACGACCTTCGCCCCGCGGGTCGAGGACGACCGCCACTTCCCGATGTCGCGGACCAAGCAGATGCCCGACTGCTTCGTCCTCTTCGACGACGTCTTCGTGCCGAACGAGCGGATCTTCCTCGACGGCCAGGTCGAGTTCTCGACCGCGTTCGCGCACTCGCTCGGCCTCTGGGAGCGCCTCGGCGGCGTCGGCGAGATGGCCCACGACGGCGACATCCTGGTCGGCCTCGCGCAGCTGATCGCCGAGGCCAACGGCCTCGCCCGGGTCGACCACGTGCGGGAGAAGATCTCCGAGATGGTCATCTACACGACCCTCGTCCGCGCCGGCCTCGAGGCGGCGATGCTGAACGCCCACACCACCGAGGACGGCTTCGTCTATCCCGACGAGCTCTACACCAACGCGGCGAAGTACCACGGGGCGGAGAACTTCAACACGATGGTCCGCCACCTGCACGACATCGCGGGCGGGGCGGTGCTGACGGCGCCGACGGTCGGCGACCTCGAGAACGAGGAGATCGGCGCCTTCGTCGACAAGTACATGACCGGCAACCCGGAGGTCTCCGGCGCCGAACGGACGAAGCTCTTCCACGCGATCCGCGACATGACCGCCGACGCCTTCGGCGGCTGGCACATGGTCACCAACGTGCAGTCCGGCGGCGGCCTCTACGCCCAGCGGATCGTGACGAGAAAACACTACGACATGGACGGCGCCAAGCAGTTGGCGCGCGAGGCGGCCGGACTCGAGGCCCCGGTGCACGCATGATCACCCTCGTCGGCCGCGCCGGCCTCGAGGAGAAGGTCGGCCAGGAGCTCGGCGTCGGGCCGTGGCACGACGTCACCCAGGAGGCGGTCAATGCCTTCGCCGACGCGACCGGGGACCACCAGTGGATCCACGTCGACGTCGAGCGGGCGCGCGCCTCGGAGTTCGGCGGCACGATCGCCCACGGCTACTTCACGCTCTCGATCGGGCCGATGCTGGCCGACGAGGTCTACGCGCTCGACGGCTTCGCCTTCGGCCTCAACTACGGCCTCGACAAACTGCGCTTCCCGGCGATGCTGCAGGTCGGCGGCAAGGTACGCCTCCGGGCGACGCTGACCGACCTCACCCCGACCCCCGACGGCGGCCTGCGCGTCGGCATCACCCACACCTTCGAGGGCGAGGACCGCGACGGCGAGCCGATCGCGAAGCCCGTCTGCATCGCCGCCGTGCTGCTGTACGTGCGGCCCGAAGACTGAGGCACCGGCTTCCAGCCCGTCCTTCGCGCCGGGGTGGCTGGCCGAGCCGGGGGCGGCCGTCCGAGGTAGGTCCCGGGCGTCTCGTGGCGGCCCGGGCAGGCTGTGACCGCCACGAGACGCCCAGGACGTGAGGGTTTCGCCG
>DAIQOT010000319.1:0-3564 GCA_036787695.1 Solirubrobacterales bacterium
GATCGTCTCGGTCAGGTGCGTCGCCACCACCGATTCGGGGTCGACGACGGTGTAGCCGAGCGCCTCGGCCTCGGCCCGGGCGGCGTCCGGCACCCAGGTCGCGGGCAGGCCGAAGGCGGGCTCGGTGGTCGGGACGCCGGGCAGCTGGCCCGCCGCCTCGCCGGAGTCCATCGCCAGCTGGTGGCCGGGCATGATCCGCCCGCGGGCGACCTCCGAGCCGCGCACCCGCAGCACGTATTCGTGCGAGTCGAGGCCGAGCTCGTCGTGGATCCGCACCGACGGGATCACCGTCCCGAGTTCGCCGGCGAGCTGCTTGCGCATCGCCCCGACGCGGCCCATCAGGCCGCCGCCCTGGCCCGCTTCGACCAGCGGCACGAGGCCGAAGCCGATCGCCAGCTCGAGCGGGTCGACCGCGGTCGCCGGGTCACTGGTGCCGCCCGCGGCGGGCAGCTCCGGCACGCCGCCGGGGCCGAGCTGGGCGACGCCGCCACCGGGGACGACTTCGGCGGCCGGCTGCGGCATCCCGTCTTTGAGCGCGTAGGCGACCGCGGCGAGGGCGCCGCCGATCAGCAGGAACGGAATCTTCGGCAGGCCCGGCACGAGGGCGAAGGCGCAGATCACGCCCGCCGCGACCATCGGCGCCTTGCGCTGGGCGAAGATCTGCGAGGCGATGTCGTTGCCGAGGTCCTTCTGGGACGCCGAGCGGGTGACGAGGATTCCCGCGGCGACCGAGATCAGCAGCGCCGGGATCTGCGCCGCGAGGCCGTCGCCAACGGTCAGCAGCGAGTAGTGCTGGGCCGCTTCGGGGAACGACAGCCCCTGCTGCATGACGCCGACGACGATGCCGCCGATCAGGTTGATCGAGACGATCAGGATGCCCGCGACCGCGTCGCCTTTGACGAATTTCGAGGCCCCGTCCATCGCCCCGTAGAAGTCGGCTTCGCGGGCGACGTCGTCGCGCCGCTGGTGCGCCTGCTGGTCGTTGATCTGGCCGGCGTTGAGGTCGGCGTCGATCGCCATCTGCTTGCCCGGCATCGCGTCGAGGGTGAAGCGCGCGGCGACCTCGGCGACGCGCCCGGCGCCGTTGGTGACGACGACGAACTGGATCACGATCAGGATCAGGAAGACGACCAGGCCGACGACGACG
The DNA here is from genome assembly GCA_036787695.1 of Solirubrobacterales bacterium. Lineage (GTDB taxonomy): Bacteria > Actinomycetota > Thermoleophilia > Solirubrobacterales > 70-9 > VAYN01. The sequence goes on from DAIQOT010000319.1 coordinate 1,148, forward strand.
TTGCCGCCGACGACGAAGGTGCCGAACGCCTTGACCACCGAGCCGCCGTCGCCGTGGAGGAGGATCTGCCGGGTCACCGAGACGTTGATCGCGAGCCGGAACATCGTCGTCAGCAAGAGCAGCGAGGGGAAGGCGGCGAAGTCGAGCGCCCGCGGCACGTAGAGCGTCGCCACCACGATCGTGATCGCCGAGGCGATGTTGAGGGTGATGAAGAGGTCGATCAGGCCGGGCGGCAGCGGCACGATCATCATCACGACGACCAGCACCACCGCCACCGCCGCGATCAGGTCGGCGTGGCTGAGGATTTTTTTCATCGACCCGCTCATGCGGCGCTCGCGATCGGCGCCCGCTTACGGGCGGTGCGGTAGACGTAGGCGAGCAGCTCGGCGATCGCGCGGAAGAAGTCGGCCGGGATTTCGGCGTCGATCTCGACCGCGGCGAAGAGCGAGCGGGCCAGCGGCGGGTCCTCGACCACCGGCACGTCGTTCTCCTCGGCGACCCGGCGGATCTCCAGCGCGATCAGGTCCTGGCCCTTGGCGACGACGACCGGCGCCGGCCGTTTGCCGTCGTATTCGAGCGCGATGGCGAAGTGGGTCGGGTTGGCGACGACGACGTCGGCGCTCAGTACCGCGTTCATCATCCGGCCCTTCGACATCTGCGCCGCTTTGCGCCGGATCGCGCCACGCAGCTCGGGCGAGACCTCGCCCTCTTTGTGCTCGCGCTTGACCTCCTCTTTGCTCATTTTCAGCTGTTTCTCGTGCCGGTGGCGTTGCCAGAGGAAGTCGGCGGCGCCGATCAGCAGGTAGGCGGCGGCCGCTTTCCAGGCGATCGCGCCGGCCAGGCTCATCAGCTCCGAGCCGAAGGCGGGCGGTTCGATCCCCGTCATCGAGGCGAGCTTGCCCATGCTCGGCAGCAGGGCCATCGCCGCGATCACGCCGACGACGGTGACCTTGGTGACGCTCTTGAACAGCTCCACCGCGGCGTTCGGGCCGAAGAGGTTTTTCGCCCCCTGCATCGGGTTGATCCGTTTGAAGTCCGGTTTCAGCCCGGCGGGGGAGATCCGCAGCCCGACCTGGCCGACGTTGACGAGCAGGGCGGCGAAGAAGCAGCAGGCCGCGACCGGCGCCAGGGCCTCCGCGATCGCCAAACCCGAGGTCACCGCGAGGCTGCCGAGGCCGGAGCCGCCGGCGGCTTTGTCGGGATGGCCGGCGTCGCCGAGCATGCCGCGCATCGTTTCCCCGAGGCCGTGGGCGATGTGGGGGCCGAAGATCGCCAGCGAGGCGAGCGCGGCGACCAGCACGACGGCGCCGTTGAGGTCGGCGCTTTTCGCGACCTGGCCTTTTTTGCGCGCCTCCTGGCGGCGTTTGGGAGTCGCTTTCTCGGTCTGGTCGGCCTTGTCAGGCATGGCTCACCCGACCCCGATCCCGCTCAGGCCGGTTTCGACCGAGCGCTGGAGCTGGTCGACGAACCAGCCGGACATGAAGGGCAGGGCGGCGGCGACGACCAGCAGGCCGACGATCATCTTCATCGGGAAGCCGACGGCGAAGATGTTCAGCTGCGGGACGACGCGGGAGACGACGCCGAAGGCGACGTCGGTGAGGATCAGCGCCAAGAGCACCGGGCCGGCGATCTCGAGCGCGGCGGTGAAGATGCCCTCGAAGGCGCTCGCCGCCGCCGCGGTCAGCTTGCTGATCGAGGGGACCGACAACATCGGCACCAGTTCGTAGGTGCGCCCGAGGCCGCGGATCACCCAGGCCTCGCCGTCGATCGCGATGAAGACGAGGATGCCGACCATCGAGTAGAGCTGCGAGATCGAGCCCGACTGGGTGTTGTCGACCGGGTTGATGAGCGAGCCGAAGTTCATCCCGATCTGCGTGTCGATCATCGAGCCGGCGGCGTCGACGGCGGCGAAGAGGCAGGCGATCGCGAGAGCGAAGCCGAGGCCGATGACGATTTCCTTCAGCGCCAGGCCGGCGATCTTCATCGCGTCGGAGGGGATCGCCTGGCCGTGCAGGGCGAGCGGCGCGATCCCGACCGAGATGCCGACGGCGATGATCAGCCGCGCCCGCGCCGGGACCATCGAGGAGTTGAACGGAGGCGCCAGCAGGAACAGCGGCGAGACCCGCGCGAGCACGAGGATGAAGCCGACGATCGTGTTGCGATCGAGCTGGGCGAGCACTTCGTTCACCGGTTTTCTTCCTTCACCAGGCCAGGGATCGAGTGGTAGAGGTTCGACGTGTAGTTGGTGACCTGGGTCAGCATCCAGGGGCCGGCGACGATCAGCACCACGGCGACGGCGAGGATCTTGGGGATGAAGGAAAGGGTCATCTCCTGGATCTGCGTGACCGCCTGGAAGACCGAGACCAGCAGGCCGACGACGAGCCCCGCCAGCAGCAGCGGCAGGCCGACCTTGAACG
>DAIQOT010000116.1:0-11695 GCA_036787695.1 Solirubrobacterales bacterium
GCCCGCAGTCGCTCGGGCTGCTCCGGGTGCCCCGGCATCGCCTCGAGCGGGTCGTGTTCGAGGCTCGAGGGGTCGCTGAAGTAGAGCGGTCGCGTCGTCAAGCCGCCCAGCTTGCGCGACCGCGGCGTCGCCGTCAAGCGCCGCCCGCGAGCCGGGCCGCGCGGCGGGTCAGGTAGCGCTGCTCGGGCAGGCTCGCGGTCAGCTCGGCGGCTCGCTCGTACTCGGCGTGCGCGCCGGGCCCGTCGCCGGCCAGCTCGAGCAGGTGGGCGCGCACCGCGTGCACCCGGTGGTGGCCCTCGAGCTTCGGCTCGAGCTCCTCCAGCAGCACCAGCCCCGCGTCGGGCCCCTCGGCCATCGCCTTCGCGACCGCCCGGTTCAGCGCCACCATCGGCCCCGGCGCCACCCCTTCGAGCAGCCCGTAGAGGGCGAGGATCTCGCCCCAGTCGGTGTCGTCGGGCCGTCGCGCCCGGTCGTGCGCCGCGGCGATCGCGGCCTGCAGCTGGTAGGGACCGACGGCGCCCTCGGCGACCGCCTCGTTCAGCACCCGATGCCCCTCGGCGATCGCCGCGGCGTCCCAGCGCCATCGGTCCTGCTCGTCGAGCGGCACCAGTTCGCCGGCCGCGTCGGTGCGGGCGAGGCGGCGCGCGTCGGTCAGCAGCATCAGCGCCAGCAGGCCGCCGACCTCGGGCTCGTCGGGCAGCGCCAGCCGAGCGATCCGGGTCAGGCGGATCGCCTCGGCGGAGAGCTCGGCGCGGGCGAGCTCGGGCCCCTCGCTCGCCGCGTAGCCCTCGTTGAAGATCAGGTAGAGAACGCGGAGCACGGCGGCGAGCCGTTCCATGCGTTCGGCCGGCGCGGGCAGCCCGAACGGCTCGGCCGCCTCCTCGACGGTCTTCTTGGCGCGGGCGATCCGCCGTCCCATCGTCGTCTCCGGGACGAGGAACGCGGCGGCGATCTCGGCCGTGGTCAGCCCGCCGACCGCGCGCAGCGTCAGGGCGATCGCCGAGGCCGGGGTCAGCTCCGGCCGGCAGCACATGAAGATCAGCGCCAGGGTGTCGTCGGCCTCGCCGGTCGGGCCGGGCTCCGGTTCGGCGGCGATCCGCTCCTCGCGGGCCCGTCGCGCGGAATCGGCGCGGATCTTGTCGGTCATCCGCCTGGAAGCGACCGCGATCAGCCACCCGGTCGGGCTCTCCGGCGTCCCCTGCGCCGGCCACTGCCGCGACGCCTCGATCAGCGCCTCCTGGACCGCGTCCTCGGCGTCGGCGAAGTCGCCGAAGCGACGCACCACGGCGGCGAGGGCCCGCGGCGCCGACTGGCGCAGCAGGTCCCAGGTCTCGCTGCGGCGGGCCGTCCGCTCGGTCACCAGGAGGGCTCCTACTCGGTCGGCTCGATCGGGCCCATCACCTGCCGGACCTCGATCTGCTGGCGCAGCGGCACGCCGTTCGGGCCGGGACCCTCGGATGCCTGCGCGGCGATCTCGAGCGCCCGCTCCTCGGACTCGACGTCGACCGTCCGCCAGCCGGCGAGCAGCTCCTTCGACTCGGCGAAGGGACCGTCGGTGACGATCGGCGCGCCGTCGGAGGCGAGCACGAACTTCGCCGCCTCGGGCCCGGTCAGCGCCTGCGCCTCGACCAGCTCACCGCGCTCGCGCAGGTCGGCGTTGAGGTCCATCTGGAATTTGATGTGGGCCTCGACGTCCTCCGGCGCCCACTGCGACATCGGCGGCACGTCGCCCTCGACCCGACCGTAGTGCTGCAGCAACATGAACTTCATCGCGAAACCTCCTCGTCGGTTTGGCGCCGGCGGCGCCTTTACGAGTGTGTCGGAGCCGGTCGCCCGAATGCGACATCGGGGGCGACATCGACCGACATCGCCCGCGCTCAGAGTTCGAATTCGGCGCGGAACTGGGCCGGGACGAGGTCGGTGTACTCGGGGTGCCGCTTCATCCACTCGTTGACGAAGGGGCAGAAGGGGAGGACGGCGAGGCCCTGCTCGCGGGCCCGGTCGAGGGCGAAGCGGGCGAGCCGGCCGCCGAGGCCGCGGCCCTCGTAGCCGTCCTCGACCTCGGTGTGGATCAGTGCGATCAGCCCCTCGCGGGCGCGGTAGATGAGGAAGCCCGCGAGCTCCCCGTCGACGGTCAGCTCGTAGCGTTTGCGCTCGGGCGCGTCGCTGATGACGATCTCCGGCTCGGCGCTCACGCGCGCTCCTCGGCGGGAGCGGCGGCGCGTTCCGCCTCCCACTCGCGCTCCATCTCGTCGGCGAGCGCCGGGTGCTCGTAAGGCCCAGACTCGCGCAGCTTCGCGATCACCTGGCGCCGGCTGACGTCGTCCTTGTCCTGGCTCAGCTTGCGCTTGCAGACGAACCGGGTGACCGGGATCCGCAACCCGACCGTCCCCTTGGCGATCCGCGCTCCCCACTCCTGGTCCAGGTAAAGGGGCTCCTCGACCGCGCGCTCGAAGGTCTCGACCAGCCGCGTCAGCGTCGCCAGGTTCTCCTCCGCCCCGAGCACTTCCGGCACGCCATTGCAGTGGGCGACGCTGAAGTTCCAGGTCGGCGCTTCCGTGCCTTCGGGCCCGTACCAACTAGGCGACACGTAACCGTGGAGCCCTTGGACGATCACCAACACCTCTGTGTCGCCGAAGCCATGGACCTCCTCGTCGGGGCGGCCGACGTGGGTCAGCAGCGCCAGCTCCTCGGAGCCCTCGTCGAGCAGCACCGGATAGTGGGAGGCGACCAGCCCATCGGCGCCCGAGCTGACGATCGTCGCCCAGGGATTCGCCCGGACGAGGTCACGGACCGCGTCGGGATCGGTGGTGGCGTGGACGGAGTTGTGGCGCATCCCGATCGATTGTCCCCGATCCCACGAATGGCGAAAGGGCCGGGACCGGTCCCCAGGCGAGACCGGCCCCGGCGAGCGACTAGACGCCCTTCGACATTGCGGACGACGGAGCGGCCGGCGTGGTGGAGATCTTCATCTCTGGTTCACCTCCCTGGACTTTGCGGATGACGAGGCCCCAGATGGGCCTTTTGTTCACCCGGTGCGACCAGTTGCAGCGCTGAAACAGATTCCAGCGGTACATGCGATTCCTGCAAAGTCCGTTGGATTTACTCAGGAACTGCTCTACGATCGAACGCGATAACCCGCTGTGACCAAGGAGACCGACTGATGCCCCCCGCCAAGACAGCACCCGCCACGATGGAGACGACCCTCGCCGCGGTCGTAGCTCATCCGACGCGCGCCCGAGCCTTCCTGATCTTGGCCGAACGGACCGCCAGCCCCGCCGAAATCGCCAAGGAAATCGGCAAGGACGTGGGCCACGTCGGCTACCACGTGCGCAAGCTGCAGCAACTCGAGCTGATCGAGCTGGTCGACGAGAAACCGGTGCGCGGAGCGGTCGAGCACTTCTACCGGGCGATCGAACGACCGATGGTCACCGAGGAGGAATTCCGCGAGCAGACCGTCGAGGAGCGTGAGGTCTTCACCCGCGCGATCCTTCAGCATCACGTCGCCGACATCGCCCGGGCGATGGACGAGCACACCTTCGACGCCCGGGTCAATCGCGTCATCTCGCGGATCCCGATGCTGGTCGACGAGGACGGATTCGGCGAACTGAGCGACCTCCACATGGAGGTCTGGGAGCGGACGCTCGAGATCCAGGCGAAAAGCGCCGAACGGATGACCAAGAGCCAGGAGGACGGCATCCCGACGGTCTCGACGACGATGTTCTTCGAGACGCCGGAACGCGCCGCCGCCGAACGCGCCGCCGCGAAGCTCCTCGCCGAGTAACGCGAGCGCCAGGGCGGGCGCACCCGCCGTGCGCCCCTATTTGGGTACGAATGCAGGCGACGCTCAAGCGGCACCGAACATTCATTCGTCTATGAATCTCCCCGCCCAGGCCGCAAGCCGCCTACCATTCCTGGTCAGATGCTGATCGAGGATCGTTCGACGACGCCGGACTACCCGCCGCAGTCGCCGCGCCGCTGGCCCAAGCGCCTTCTGGTCGGCGGCCTGGTGACGCTGGTGCTCGCCGCCGTGGCCGCGTTCGTCGTCTCGGCCTTCGCGCTCTCGGGCAGCAGCATCGAACCCGACGGCAGCTCGCTCGGCAAGGTGAGTACGGATTCGTTCGGCGGCGAAGTCTCGAGCGTCAGCGCCACCGCGGTGAAGAGCGGCAAGGACGTCCCGGTCGAACTCGTCGATGACCGGATCGTGCCGACGAAGAAGCTGCACGCGGGGATGGAGATCAAGGTCGAAGCGAAGGTGAAGCGGCCGAGCATGATCGGCTTCCTCGCCGGGTCGACCAAGACGGTGAGCCAGACGGTGACGATGCCCGCGGCGAAGCTGGAACAGAAGTGGCTGATCGTGAAGAGCGGCAAGGACCCGCGCCTGACCTTCGACCAGCCGGTCTCCGAAATCGCCTACGGCACGCCCGGCGAAATGACGCACCGCAAGCTCGACCCGCCGCGCACCACCGTCACCCTCGGCAAGCAGCCGTCGGCCGGCCAGATGCCGGTCAAGTGGGCGATGAAGAACGAGCGGCTCGGCAAGAAGAAGACCGTCACCTGGTTCCCGGGGACCGGCACGCCGATCGTCGCCGCCAGCCCGATCGCGGGCAGCACGATCTCCGCCTCGACCCCGATCGAACTCACCTTCTCGAAGCCGGTGAAGAAGATCTTCGGCGGCGAAGACCCGAAGCTCTCGCCGGAAGTCCCGGGCAAGTGGGCGACGAAGAACCGCCACACGGTCGTCTTCACGCCTTCCGGCTTCGGCGCCCCGCTGGCCGCCGAACTGAAGGTCGAACTGCCGGAAAAGCTCGGCATCGTCCAGTCCGACGGCTCGACCAAGGAAGCGACGACGGTCGGCTGGGAAGTCCCGGCCGGGTCCGAAATGCGCCTGCAGCAGCTGCTCGCCGGGCTCGGCTACCTGCCGTGGAAGTTCGACGGCGAAGAAGTCGCGAAAACGCCCGAAGCGCAGATCGCCGCGGCGACGACCGAGGTGCCGAAGGGCCACTTCTCCCCGCGTTGGGGCAACATGCCTTCGGGCCTGAAGGAACTGTGGACGCCAGGCGAAGAAAACGTCCTGGTGAAAGGCGCGCTGATGTCGTTCGAGGAACGCAACGGCTACGAAGTCGACGGCCTCGCCGGGCCGGTGGTCTGGGAAGCGCTGATGAAGGCAACGATCGCGGGCGAAGTGAAACCCGAAGACGGCGCCGCCAACGGCTACACCTACGTCTGGGTGAACAAGACCGAACCGGAGACGGTGAACGTCTGGCACAACGGCAAGATGATCCTGAGCGAAGCGCCCGCGAACACCGGCATTCCCGGCGCCGAAACCGAAGACGGCACCTTCCCGGTCTACCTGCGTTACGAAGAAACGACGATGAGCGGCGAAAACCCCGACGGCTCGCACTACAACGACCCGGGGATCATGTGGGTGTCCTACTTCAACGGCGGCGACGCCCTGCACCAGTTCGATCGCGCCTCCTACGGCAGTCCGCAGAGCCTCGGCTGCGTCGAGATGCCGGGCGAAGAGGCCGAAGCGATCTGGCCCTACACGCCGATCGGCACCCCGGTCACGATCAACCCGGCGTAGCGGGCACCGCGCTCAGGGCGCGGTGAAGAGGTCGATCGTGCCGCTGCCCGAGAGTTCGTTGGCGCTCCCCTCGGGCTCGATCACGTGCCCGTCGACGACGATCGGGCTGTTCCAGTGGCCCGGCGACCCGGGCAGCTTCGCGATCGGCTTGCTCGACTGCGGCCGGTAGACCTCGATCCCGCCCGCGGTCGGTTCGTAGACGTAGAGGAGGCCACCGGCGACGATCGGGCTGGTCCCCGGAGTGAGGTTTTCCCACAGCACGTGGAGGTGCCCGCCGCGTAGCGCGTAGGCCCCGGTGCCCGAGTAGTCGGCGACGAAGACGGTCGTTTCGTTGCCGTGGTGCCAGACCGCCGGCGTGGTGAAGAGCGCGCTGGCGCCGGGGGTCCGCAGCGTCTGCACTTCGCCGCCGAGTCGCGCCTTGCCGCCGGGCGCGTGCCCGTCGAGCCGCGAGAGGTTCAGCACCCGCATCACCCCGTCCTTGCCCGCCAACAGCACCCGGTTGCCGCCGAGCAGGGCGGGGCCGCTGGAGCCGAGGTCGCCGTCGAGGTGGTTCAGTTCGGCCTCGTTCGTCGGCGTGAAGGACTGGCGCAGGCGGAGGCCGGGGACGGTCAGCTCGAGCGCGCTGTCGCCGAAGTAGCGGTGGCCGTCCCAGGGCGCGTTGCCGGTGTCGATCAGCAGGCGCTTGCCGCCCGGCTCGACCACGGCGCCGCCGCGCGAGAGGATCGCCGAGTCGCTCTGCGGGCAGCTGCTCGGGACGATCACGGTGTGGCGGTTCGCGCAGAGGGAGTTGAAGACCGCGTCGATCTTGCCGCTGCCCCGGTCGATCAGCACGACGTGGCCCTGGTAGATCGGGGCGTCGCCGCTGTAGCCGCTGGTCGTCGCGATCACGTCGTCGCCATCGACGTTCAGCGCCGAGCCCATCTTCTCCTTGGTCGGGTCCTTGGTGATGGTGACCGGCCAGCGCCCGGCGCGGACTTCCTTGCCGCTGGCGAGCAGCAGCTTGTGGACGCGGCCGTCGGGGGAGGCGGCGTAGACGTAGCGGTGGGCGGGGTCGGGGTCGAGCAGCGGGCTCGTGTTGGTGAGCTGCGGCGTGCCGACCCAGCTCGAGTAGCCGGGCGGGGTGTAGGTCCAGAGGCGCTTGCCGGTGGTCGCGTCGAGCGCGAAGGTGCGCCCGTAGCTCGAGGTGACGATGGCGACGTCGTGGGTGGCGCCGCGGACCCGGGCGCCGGCGAGGTAGATCGGCGAGGAGTCGATCGTGCCGGGGAGGGTGACGCGGCGGTCGCGGAGCTTGCCGACGTTCGCGGCGGTGATCCCGGTCGAGGCCTCGGTGGCGTCGGAGCGCTGCGGGTCGAGTCCGAACTCGGGCCATTCGGTGAGGGCGCCGGCGCCGGCGGTGGCGGCGCGGGTCGTCCCCTTGGTGGTCGAGCCGCTTTCCGCACTCACGTGGGCGACCGCCAACACCAACGGCAGCAGGGACAGGCAGGCGAGGCGTCGCGGATCCACGTCCAATTTCTACCCCGTCCGGGTACCCCCCTCACATCGGGGGTTGCCGACGCACCCCGAGCGGTATCAATGAACACGACGCTTCTCCTACGAAAGGAACCACTTCATGACCACTTCGATCGCTGGCGCCTCCGGCACCTTCAAGCTGGGCGGCGACCTCGAGGTGAATCGACTCGGGTACGGAACGATGCAGTTGACCGGCGACGGCGTCTGGGGTGAGCCCGACGACCGCGACGAAGCGATCGCCGTCCTCAAGCGCGCCGTCGACGCCGGGGTCAACTTCATCGACACCGCCGACTCCTACGGGCCGGAGGTTGCCGAGCGCCTCATCTTCGAGGCCCTGCATCCGTATTCCGACGACCTGGTGATCGCGACCAAGGCGGGCCTGACCCGACCCGGCCCCGGCGACTGGAAACCGGTCGGCCGCCCCGCATACCTGCGCCAGCAGTGCGAGCTCAGCTTGCGTCGCATGGGCCTCGAGACGATCGACCTCTTCCAGCTGCACCGGATCGACCCGGAAGTGCCGATCGCCGATCAGGTCGGGGAGCTCGCCGAGCTGCAGAAGGAGGGGAAGGTACGTCACATCGGACTGTCGGAGGTCGACGTCTCCCAGCTTGAAGAGGCGCAGAAGACCGCCAAGATCGCCTCGGTCCAGAACCTCTTCAACCTCACCAACCGCGACGCCGAGCCCCTCCTCGAGTACAGCGAGAAGAACGACATCGGTTTCATCCCCTGGTTCCCGTTGGCGACCGGCAAACTCGTCGAGGAGGGTGGCCCGCTCGCGGAGATCGCCGCCGACACCGGCGCCGAGCCCTCGCAGCTCGCCCTCGCCTGGCTCCTCAAGCGCTCCCCGGTGATGCTGCCGATCCCCGGCACCTCCTCGGTCGCCCACCTCGACCAGAACCTCGGCGCCGCCGAGCTCGAGCTGACCGACGATCAGTTCGAGGCCCTGAACGGGGTTGCCTGATGGCGACGATGCGAGCGATGCAGATCGGTGAGAAAGGCGGCGACTTCGAACTCGTCGAGCGTGAGGTGCCGACCCCCGGCCGCGGCGAGGTCCTCGTCCGCGTCCACGCCTGCGGCGTCTGCCACAGCGACATGATGGCCAAGGAGGGCGCCTTCCCCGGCGTCCCCTTCCCGATCGTCCCCGGCCACGAGGTAGCGGGCGAGATCGCCGAGCTCGGCGAGGACGTCAACGGCTGGACTCAGGGCCAGCGGGTGGGAGTCGGCTGGTTCGGCGGCAACTGCGGCTACTGCGAGCCCTGTCGAAGGGGCGACTTCATCGACTGCCAGAACATGGGCATCCCGGGAGTCACCTTCGACGGCGGCTACGCCGACTACGTCTTGGTGAAGAGCAACGCCCTCGCCGCGATCCCCGATGACCTCGCCGACGAGGACGCCGCCCCGCTCCTCTGCGCCGGCATCACGACCTACAACGCCCTGAGAAATTCGGCTGCCCGAGGCGGCGACCTGGTCGCGATCCTCGGAGTGGGAGGCCTCGGCCACCTGGGCATCCAGTTCGCCGCGAAGCTCGGCTTCCGCACCGTGGCGATCGCCCGCGGCACCGACAAGGAGCAGCTGGCAAGGGAGCTGGGCGCCGCCGACTACATCGACTCCACGGCGGGCAACCCCGGCGAGGCCCTGCAGAAAATGGGCGGAGCCAAAGTCATCCTCTCGACGATCTCGAGCGGCGAGGCCAACACCGAAGTCATCCAAGGCCTGGGCCCCCGCGGCGAGCTCATCGTCGTCGGCGCCTCCCCCGACCCGATCGAGGCCGCCCCAGGCGCCCTGATCGGAGGCAACCTCACGATCAGCGGCCACGCCTCCGGCAGCAGCATGGACTCCCAGGACACCCTCGCCTTCAGCTCCCTGACCGGCATCCGCCCCCGCATCGAAACCCTCCCCCTGGAGAAAGCCGGCGAGGCCTACGCCAAAATGCTCTCCGGCGACGCCCGCTTCCGCATGGTCCTGACGACGGGCGCGTAGAGGCTTCGGTGTCCGCAGCGCTCAGCGTTTCGCCGTTCGCGAACCGCTGAGTGTTTGCAATAGGTACGACTGAAGTGCTATTACTGACCGGAGCGCTCCGGAGCGAGTTCCCGGGCCGCAGAAAGGACTTAGCCGAGGGGAGCATGGAGGAGATTCGTGGCTGGAGCATTGTCTCGCCGCGACGGCCCGCGGGTCGCGGGAAAAAGAGCCGACGCTGCGCGGGGGGTCGATGAACGGCCGCTTGGCGCAGCTCCCTTCAAGAAGCTGAAGCCGGGCCCGGGCCTGTCCGCGGAGGCAGTCGCCCGGGATCAGCGGCAACGGCTACGCGATGCGTTGGTGCACATCGTCGCGACCAGCGGCCCAGAGGGCCTTACGGTCCGCGCGGTGTCCGCACTCGCGGGAGTGTCGACTCGGACCTTTTACGAACGCTTCTCCGGTACGGAAGAGTGCTTCGAGTATGCCTACGAGTCGACCGTGCAGGCGGCCCTCGGCCGCGCAAGGTCCGCGTCCCGGGTGCCCGGGGGCAGGAGGGCCAATCTAGAGCGGGTGATCCACTCGCTCTACTCTTCGCTCGCGGCCCAGCCGACAGACGCGCAGCTCGTCCTCAGCGCCGCCTACGGGGCCGGCGTGCCGGTTCGTCGGCGCCTTAGGGAGACCCTCGCCGAACTCGGTGCCACCTTTGAAGAGGCGCTCGGACGGACGTCGAGTGAGGTCGCCGCCACGCCTCATCTGATCGCGGGGTTCGCGGCAGGGACGCTGGCGATCGCGCGGCGAACAGTCATCGCACGACGGGCGGCGGAGCTCCCCGCGCTCTCGGGCGAGGTGTCGAATTGGGTTCTCTCGATCCTGTGCCGAGACATTCTGGAACTCCGCCCAGTCGGAGCGTCGGCCGACCTCTCGCCCGCGAATGGCTCCGTGGCCCCTGGCCGCGCGGACTCAAATGCAGTGACGCGACGGAGCGACAACCCGCGACGTCAAATTTTGCATGCAGTGACGCGGCTCGCCGCCGACTCCGGCTATTCCGCCCTCTCTGTTCCCGCGATCTGCATGCATGCAGGCCTCTCACGGCGAGAATTTGACGTCCACTTCGCGACTCTCGAGGAATGCTTTCTCGACGCGGTCGAGACACTGAGCACCGTCTTGATTGCGAATTCGGTCCGGAGCGCCCAGGGTCTGCCGACGTGGGAGGATCGCGTCCAAGCAACCGTCCAGGCGATATGCGTCGATAGCGCGGAGTCGCCACGCCGCGCCCGGATCGTGTTCGCAGAAGTCCTCGAGCCGGGAACCGCGGGCGTTTTCCGCCGAGACGCCCTCATCTCCCGTCTCGCGGACGGCCTGGACGCGGATGCCAGACTCAACCGGAGCCAGGACCCGATCGCGACGACGGCCTCCCTCAGCGCCATCTGGCAGATCGTCCATTCGGAAGTCTGCGCCGGTCGAACCAAGAGTCTTCCCGCCTTGGCTCCGATTCTCTCCTTCGTGGTGACCGCATCGGACGCTGGGCCACCCCGAGCCAGCAGCTAGAAAACATGACACAGATCTTCTTGATCACCGGTTCAAAAATGACAGACCGTGCCGGTGCACGCATGAAGACGAATCGGGGCCCGCGACCGCAAGCCCAAATCAGCGGCAGCGAGCGCCGACGATCGGTCAAGGAGAGAAGAGATGAACCATTCCAGAGCACTTTTGCGAACTCTGGGCCTAGCGGCTCTCTGTACGGTGGTATTCGGAGCGAGCAACGCCTTCGCCGAACAAACGGGCTACACACTCCAATGAGTGCGTCGCGAAAGGCACCGGCGGCACAGGTGTCCTCTACACCGCCAACTGTGCCGAAAAAAGCGCATCCGGGACGGCCGAAACAAAGCCGATCGAACCGAAAGCACCGGTCGAAGCAGCTAGCACAGGAACAAGCAACTTCATCCTCAAAACAACCGCGGAGGGTGTCAACTTCGAAATCACTTGCACGGGCCTCGGAGGCATGCCGAGGGTCCAGAACGTCCTCACCGGCGAATTCATGCACGTGACGGCCGAAGGCCCGGTCACCTTCACCGGCTGCACGGTAACCGCCCCCGCCGGGAAAGGATGCGTCGTGGCCAACGTCGGCGGAAGTCTCGGGCTGCTCCGTGGTGTTCCTGAACGGAACCAAACCAATTACTGGTACCGCGACGTCGCCCCGCGAAACGGCGGTGACGCAAGCATTCACCACCAGCAGCGGATCTTCACTCACGTTCGGGGGACAGGCCGCGACGTTCACCGGTAAATGCCACCGCGCCACAACGACAGGTGGGAGTGGGGTAATTCTCAGCCTCGAGAAAGCCGGCGAATAGCGGTCCCTGCCTGGACCCATTGGGGCGAAAGGCACAAAGATAAAAAACGCCGATCAGCCCCCCTTGATTGATCAGTACGCGATCGGCGACTGTACGGAGGTCGGCCAAGGGGCCGGTAGGCGCTTATCCGCCGCGAGCAGCATTCGCGCGGTGAGAACCTAGTCAACTACAAAGGAGAAAGACGATATGAGTCGTCGCAGATCCATCATTGGGGTACTGACCGTGCTCGCGCTCTGCATGGGCGCGATCGGCGTGACCAACGCCTTCGCGGAACAGACCGGCTACACACTTC
>DAIQOT010000117.1:0-11550 GCA_036787695.1 Solirubrobacterales bacterium
TTCTTCTTCGCCGCCGACGACGATGACTTCAGGCAGGTTCTGCTGGGCTTTTATGTAATTTTCGCCGGTCTGTTCCGGGTTTTCTTCGACCAGTTTGGTGTCTTCTTCGACGTCTTCCTTGGACGGTTTGTACGTCTCGATTTTTTCTACCGCGCCCTGCTTGCTCTTGGTCGCGTTCGTGCCCGCGTTTTTCGCGGCGTTTTTGGCTTCGTTTTTCGCCCCGGCTTTGGCGTTGCTTTTGCCTTTCGCCGCGCCTTTGGCTTTTTTCGCCGTCGAGGCGGTCGTCGGAGCTTCTTCTTCGGTGACCACCGGCGCCGCGGCGACCTGCTGCTGTTCGGCCTGATGTAGAGCCTTCAGCAGCGCGTCTTCGTTCGAGTTGCCGGAGCCGCTGCGTCCGACCACGACCCCGAGCGCCACCGCGATCGGCAACAGCGCGAAGAACCCGACCGCCGCCGCGCGGCTGCCGCCGCCCGGGCCTTTCGTCTGCGTTTTCGTCAGCGGGCGGCGCGATTTTTTGCTCATCGCGGCGAAGTACCGCGAGGCCGGGTTCGACCCGTTCCCCCGTCGCGCCGCGCATTCGACGCAGTAGCGCTGCTGGGGATCGAGCGGCGCCCCGCACTCTTCGCAGGGTTCGTACCCCTGCGGTTTCGCCAGCGGGCTCTCCTCGCTCACTTTTCCCCCTTCGGCTTGGCGTGATGGGCGTGGCGCTTCTTCCGCGCCGCCTTCAGTTTCGCCTGTTTCTTCGCCGCCGCCTGTTCTTTCAGGATCTGGGTCGATTCGGCCTGCTTCGCCGCGGCCTTTTCCTGCGTCGTCGAGCAGCCCGCGGCACCCACGGCGAGCAGGCAGGCGCAGGCGGCGACCGCGACCGGGCGCATCAGGGTGTGGCTAACCGAAGGCACCGCTGACGTACTCCCGAGTCCGGTCCTGGGCGGGCTCGTTGAAGAGCCGCGTGGCGCTGTTGTACTCGACCAGGTCACCGAGGTACATGAAGGCGACGTGGTCGGCGATCCGGTAGGCCTGCTGCAGGTTGTGGGTGACGATCACGATGGCGACGTCGTCGCGCAATTTCACGATCAGGTCCTCGATCACCGCGGTCGACTGCGGGTCGAGCGCCGAGCAGGGCTCGTCGAGCAGCAGCACCTCGGGCTCGGCCGCGAGCGCCCGCGCGATGCAGAGACGCTGCTGCTGGCCGCCCGACAGTTTCAGCGCCGGGTGGTCGAGGTTGTCTTTGACCTCCTCGAACAGCCCCGCCCGCTGCAGCGCCGAGTGCACCTGCGGCGCCAGCACCTTCTTTTTCATCCGCCGCGAGCCCTGCTCGCGCAGCACGTAGGCGATGTTGTCGAAGATCGACATCGGGAACGGGTTCGGCTGCTGGAACACCATCGTCACCCGGCGCCGCAGCAGGGTCGGCTCGATCAGCCGGATGTCGACGTCGTCGAGCCGGATCGAGCCGGTCAGTTTCGCCGCCGCGGTCAGCTCGGTGAGCCGGTTGAGCGAGCGCAGCAGGGTCGTCTTGCCGCAGCCGGAGGGACCGATCAGGCCGAGCACCTCGCCCTGGCGGATCGGCAGCGACACGCTTTTCACAGCTTCTTTGGCGCCGTAGTGGATCGAGACCTTGTCGACCTCCATCCGCCGGATCGAGAACTGCGGCGCCGCGATCGAGCGTTTGGCGGCGACGAAGGTCGCCCCGTGCTCGGGCGCCGTCTGGGCCGGGGTGGGGTCTTGCGGGTCGAGCCGCCGGATCGGCGGCGGGGCGTTCAGGTTTTGCCGGGTCATTGACTCCACGTTCCTGCCTTTCGAGCGCGGCGGTGGATGATGTCGGTCCCTGCGTTCAACAGTAGGACGATCAGCAGCAGGACGACAGCCGCCGCGTAGGCTTTGTCGGGCTGGTTGAGGTTGCCGGTCGGCGACGCCTCGTAGACGAAGTTGGTCAGCGTGGTGCCGGCGCCGCGCAGGTAGTCGAGCGGCCACGGCGCGCCTTCGACCGGGGAGAAGTTCTGGGTCGCGCCGAGCAGGATGACGATGATCGCGGTGTCGCCGATGATCCGGCCGAGCCCGAGCATCGCGCCGGTGGCGATCTGCGGGCGGCAGGTCGGCAGGAGGATCCGGCGCGTCGTCGCCGCCTTCGTCTTGCCGACCCCGTAGGAGGCCTCGCGGACGTGGCGGGGGATCGCGTTCAGTCCCTCGCGGGTCGAGGCGACGATCAGCGGCAGCGCCTCCAGCGACAGCATCGAGGCGGCGGCGAAGAAGGAGCGGCCGAAGACGACGCCTTCATTCGAGCGGCTGAGGAAGCCGAGCGCGGTGCTGGAGAAGATCACCGTGCCGAACAGGGCGAAGACGACCGAGGGGATGCCGGCGATCGCCTCGACCGTCATTTCGGTGACCCGCGCGAGCGCTTTGGGACGCCCGTACTCGACCAGCCAGACCGCGATCGCGACGCCGGTCGGCAGCGCCAGGCTGAGCGACATCACGCCGAGGATCAAGGTGCCGATGAAGGCGTCGGAGAAGCCCCCGGATTCGCCTTCGCTGAATCCCGAGGCGGCCGGGGTGACCAGCATCGACGGCTTCAGGTACTGGACGCCTTTGATCAGCAGGTAGATGACGATCGCCGCGGCGATCGCGCAGAAGAGCAGGCCGAGGAACCAGCAGAAGGCGAGCCCGAGCCGGTCGAGCAGGCTCCAGGTGGAGCTGCCCTCGACCGCGTTGGTCGGTGCGGGCGGGGGCGGGTCGACTAGCGGCCCGGCGGTACCGACCGGAAGTTCGTCTGACTGCGGCTGGGGGCCGCCGGAGGTGTACTCGGTATCGCTCATCGCGCCAGGTATTTGTTCATCGATCGCCGCGTCAACCAGCCGATCAGCGAGAAGACGGCGGCGGAGAAGAGCAGGAAGGAGGCGATCGCGAAGAGCGTCGCGCTGGCCGGCGGCGAGCTGAGCTGGTCGCTCGACTTGACGATCGTCGGCGCCAGCGGCCGGGAGGGCTCGAAGATGAAGATCAGGCCGTCGATCGGGTTCGGGGCGAAGGCGGTCGAGCCGGAGAGCATCGCCAGCATCACCGACTCGCCGATCGCCCGCGCGAGCGCGAGGACGGTGCCGGCGACGATCGCCGGGCGGGCGGCCCGCACGCCGATCTTCCAGATCGTCCGCCAGCGGTTCACGCCGAGCGCCAACGAGCCCTCGAGCCAACCCGGTTTCACCGAGTTGAGGGCGTCGGTGAAGATCGACACCATCAGCGGCGCGATCATGATCGTGAGGACGACGATCGCCGCCATCAGCGAGTAGCCGGTCAGCGAGATGATCCCGGCGACCGAGGCCTTCTGGTGCTCGGAGATCAGGTGGTTGCCGATGAACGGGACCAGCACCAGGACGCCGAGCAGGCCGTAGATGACCGACGGGATGCTGGCGAGGAAGCGCACCACCGGGGTCAGGATGGCTCGCATCCAGCTCGGCGCGAACTCGACCAGGAAGACGGAGATGAAGAGGGCGGCGATCAGGCCGAGGACGACGGAGCCGCCGGCGATCAGGATCGTCGACCAGATCAGTGGCCAGGCGTGGAAGGTGTAGATGTAGCCGGCTCCGGTTTCGGCCGACTGCGAGATCTGGGCGAGCTCTTCTTCGACGTTGCCGCCGGGGCCGAACCAGGCGAGGCCGTTGTGGGAGAACGACGGCCAGCCGTGGACGAAGACGACGACGATCAGCGCCAGCAGCAGCGCGACGACGCCAAGCACCAGCGCGCCGAGCAATCGCTCGACGCGCTGGTCAGACCATTTCGGTCCGTACTCGGGTTGGAAATCCTCTTCCAACTCGGGTTCTCTACTTCTTGGCCTTCTTGTTGAACGCTGCGACGCCACCGGCTTTGTTGATGATTTCGCCGGCTTCAGCGTTGCTACGGGCCCAGGTGGCGAACTTCTGAACCGCCGGGCTCGCGTTTTCGGTCGGCAGCACGAGGAAGATGTACCGCGACAGCGGGTACTTCAGCGGTTCGACGCTGACGTTCTTCGCTTCGCAGGCAATCCCGTTGACCTTGACCGGGGTGATGCCCTTTTTCTGCCAGGCGAGACCGGCGTAGCCGATCGCGTTCGGGTCCTGCTTGACCGCGTTGACGACGAGGCCGTCGGCGGTCAGAGCGTTGACGTTCGACGCCGGGAGTTCGTTGTTGAGCACGGCCTGGAGGAAGAACGTGTAGGTCCCTCCATTGGTGTCACGCCCGACCGGGTCGATCGTCGTGGTCAGGTTCGACCCACCGACCTGGGACCAGTTCGTCTCGATGCCCCGGTAGATGTTGTGGAGCGATTCGATGCTGATGTTTTTGATCTTGTTCGCCGGGTTGACGTCCATGCAGAGCCCGTCGAGGTACAGCTTGATGTAGGTCGTCCCTGCATCGCTGGGGAGCGGGGTACGAGCCTGGCCGGCGAACTGGCTGGTGCCGGTCTGAACATCTTTGATGCCGGCGTTGCCGCCGTCCGGCGTGTAGGTGAAGTGGATGCCCTTGTTCTGCTTTTCGTATGCCTTGAAAAGGGCCTGCAGCACCGGCTGCGCGGCCACGGAGCCGGACCCGATCAGGGTCTGTGCCCCAGCGGTCGCCGGAGCGGCGAAAGCTAGGACGGCCATCGCCGTGATGGCGAGGGTCTTGATTCTCATTCGGGTGCTTCCTCTCTGCCGGGTTGGGAGCGTTTTCTTGACCAACTTGGTCGCCTTACGCTATCACTTTCAGTAGTTTATTGACGAGCATTGTCAAGAAAGGCCGCCCGGCACGGCCGACGAAAGTGAGGAAAACGTTGTTCAAGAAGAGGCTCTCAACCCCTCGGGCGGCGACCGTCATCGTTCTAGCGGCAGTAGTCGCCGTTTCCGTGACCGCCGTCCCGTCGATCGCGGCTTCGTTCCTGACGCCCAAAGCGGCGTCGCAGAAATACGTCACCAAGCAGGCCGCGTCGAAGACCTACGTCAGTAAGTCGGGCGCGTCCAAATACCTGACCCAGAAGGCGGCGGCCAACACCTACGTCGCCAAAAAAGGGTCGCCGCTGCCGCCCGTCGTCAGCATCGCGGCAAGCAACACCCTGTTCTCGATCAACTCGTCCACGGCCGGCTACATCCCGACCGCGTTCACGTCGTTCGCGACCAAGGCCAACGTCAGCAAGGCGATCATCACCTTCGCCGGCACCGCCAGCTGCACCAACCCGGTGAAAGCGCCGACCGTCGGGCAGGCCTGCCCGATCAACATCCTGGTCGACGGCCAGCCCGCGGCCAGCAAAGTCGCGTTCGCCCCGGCGACCGCGGAAGGCACCTCGAAAGAACCGGCCGCCGCGCTGGTCCACTCGATCGTGCAGACCACGGTTCTCGGTAAGGGTGGCCACACGGTCGCGATCCAGTACCAGGGCGCGTCCGGCCTGAACTTCCAGCTGAAATCCTGGAACCTCGCCGTCGAGGCCTACCCGGAAGCTGAAGAAGAAGAAGAAGCGACGACGACCACGCCGAGCTCCACGAGCCCGACCAAATAGTCGCGTCGTAGGTCAGCCGGTCGGCGTTCGCGCCGGTCGGTAGGCCTGCATCGCAGGCCGCACAAAATAAGGCCGCGCCCCGGGGGATCGGGGCGCGGCCTTTGTGCTTCTTGGGGGTGCTTCTGGGAGAACGGCCGAACCGGCGGCCGCGGGGCCCGCGCTAACGGCCGGGCCGGGGGAGGTTCTCGCCGAGCACGAGGCGGGCGCGATGGAAGATCGCGTCGTCGGCGTTGCCCTGCGTGTCGTCACGATTGGCGGAGCGGGTGGTGCGGTTCTGCCCGGTGCCGGCCGGAGCTTCGTCGCGAACCAGCCCGGCGATCCGTCCTCGAGTGACGAAAGTGGTCCTTGAAACCTTTTTGCCCATCTCAGTCGCTCCTTTCGTAGTTTGTTGAGCGACTAGCTCAACATAGCATCGATGCCGAAAAGTGCTGACTGGTTTTTCCTATCGGGGCGTGGGACATACGGCCAGGGATGTGGACGCGGCGGCCCGGGATGGACTCCGGCCGCGCGGCTCGCGGCCGTGCTGGCCGTCCGAGGCGCGTCCCGGGCAGGCTGTTGCCGCCACGACACGCCCGGGGACGTGAGGGAGATTCAGGGAAGGTGCGCGGTTCGCCAGGATCTCCGCTCTTCCGTGACAGGTCTGCGTGCCCCCCCAGGTTGATGGGCCGAAAACCGGAGATATAGGGGGGTTTTCGGCCCATCAACATCGGGGTGTCACAGGGTGCGCGCAGTTCGTGGAGAAACGGCCGCGTTCCTACGAACTCAGCCCCTACGACGACGGATCGGCAAAGATGGCGCTACTGCGGCGAATTGGGCGGGGCGCCACCCGGCAAAAGTGCACCCCGCCCGTCGCCTCTTCAAGCGGCTGCGGTTATCTCCGCGTCGCCGCCGTCCGTGGACCCCGGGGGAGTCGAGGCCCCCGGGGAGTTGGGCGGTGGCGAACCGTTGAAGCTCTTGGCATGGACCGGACGCAGGTAGGCGATCTGCCCCTCCCGCAGTTCCAATCGCTGCAGCTCTTGGCGGGTCAGCTGCGCCCACACCTCGTTGCCGTCGGCGAGGACGAGCTCGACCCGGATCTCGAAGCCGAGGGCGACGATCCGCTGGACCATCGCCTCCTCGGTGTTCTCGTCCTTGTCGCCGACGATCTCGATGTCGTGCGGTCGCACGTAGCTGTCACCGAGTTGGTTGACCTCGCCGACGAAGCTCATCACGAACTCGTTCGCCGGCTTCTCGTAGAGGTCGTTGGCGGTGCCCGACTGCTCCACCCGACCCTGGTTCATCACCACGAGCTGGCCGGCGACGTCCATCGCCTCCTCCTGATCGTGGGTGACGAAGATCGTCGTCACGTTCATCTCCTCGTGGAGATTGCGCAGCCAGGTGCGGAGGTCCTTACGGACCTTCGCGTCGAGCGCGCCGAACGGCTCGTCGAGCAGCAGCACCTGCGGCTGCACCGCGAGCGCCCGCGCCAGCGCCATCCGCTGCCGCTGGCCGCCGGAGAGCTGCGAGGGATAGCGGTCGGCCAGCCCCGGTAGCTGCACCAGGTTCAGCAGCTCGTCGACCCGCTCGCGGATCTTGTCCTTCTTCCACTTACGGATCTTCAGCCCGAAGCCGACGTTCTCGTACACGGTCATGTGCTTGAAGGCGGCGTAGTGCTGGAAGACGAACCCGACTTCGCGCTTCTGGGTCGGCTTCGTCGACACGTCCTCGCCGTCGATGACCACCCGGCCGGTGTCGAGCTCCTCGAGCCCGGCGATCGCCCGGAGGAGCGTCGACTTGCCACTGCCGCTGGGCCCGAGCAGGGCCGTCAGCGACCCGTCCGGAACCTCGATCGATACGTCGTCAAGCGCCTGAAAGTCCCCGAAGCTCTTGTTAGCTCCCTCGACTGAGATACCCATCAGGACGCCTCCTTTCGTTTGAGCAGGTTCATCGCCATCAGCACCACCAAGGCAAGGAGGGCCAACAGCACGGCGGCGCCGAAAGCGCCGGGGAGGTTGAAGTTCTCGTAGTTCTTCTCGACGAAGAGCGGCAGCGTCTGGGTTTCCCCGGAGATGTTTCCGGAGACGACCGAGACGGCGCCGAACTCGCCGAGCACGCGGGCGGTGCAGAGGACGACGCCGTAGGCGACGCCCCAGCGGATCGCCGGCAGGGTGACCCGCCAGAAGGTCTGCCACCCGTTGGCGCCGAGCGTCTCCGCCGCCTGCTCCTGTTCGGTGCCGATCTCCTGCAGCACCGGCACCGTCTCGCGGACCACGAAGGGAACCGAGACGAAGATGCAGGCGAGGATGATGCCCGGGGTCGAGAAGAGGATCTTGATCCCGGCTTCGGCGAGCCCCGGTTCGAACCACCCCTGTTTGCCGTAGAGGAGGAAGAGCGAGAGGCCGATGACGACCGGGCTGATCGCGAACGGCAGGTTGATCACCGCGTCGATCACCCAGTTGCCCTTCCACTTGTGGCGGACCAGGAGCAACGAGCAGATGACGCCGAAGACGGTGTTCAGCGGCACCGCGATCACCACCGTCAGCAGGGTCAGCTTCAGCGCGTGCAGGCCGTCGCTCGAGGTGATCGCTTCCCACGGCGGCGCCAGCCCTTCTTCGAAGGTCTTGTAGAAGAGCAGGATCAGCGGCGCGACCAGGAGCACCGCGATGTAGCCGAGGCCGAGGACGCGCAGTCCCCAGCGGCTCGTGCGGTTGTCGTTGACGGAGCTATTCACGTTGGTCGTCCTCCTCGCGATGCGGCGGCGTGGTGCCGGGCGCGCCCGTGTCGAGGTCCTCCCCGCCGAAGCTGCCGGGCGGGCGGGCTGACGGGTCTTCGGCGGCGCCGGCGATGCCGCCACCGCTCATCGGGATCGTGAAGCCGCCGGCCCCGGCGCCCTGGGCGCGTTCGTGGCGCGAGCCGTAGCGCTGGATCAAGGTGATGATCAGCAGGCAGACCAGGGCGAGCAGCAGCAGCACGATCGAGATCGCCGCGGCGCCCGATTCGTTCCCTTGTTCGATCTGCTGCCCGATCAGGATCGAGGCGACGGTCGTGTCTTTTTTGCCGCCCGCGAAGAGCAGCACCGAGCCGTACTCGCCGAGCGCCCGGGCGAACGCGAGCGCGACGCCGGCGGCGAGGCCGGGGAGGAGGTTCGGGAAGATGATGCGGCGGAAGACGGTCAGGCCGCCGGCGCCGAGCGACGCCGCCGCCTCCTCCATGTCGCGGTCCATCTCGATCAGCAGCGGCTGCACCGCGCGGACGACGAAGGGGAGGGTGACGAAGCAGAGCGCGACGACGATCGCGGCGCGGGTCAGCGCGATGTCGATCCCGACCGGCGAGTTTTTACCCCACAGTTGGATCAGGATCAGGCTGGCGACGATCGTCGGCAGCGCGAAGGGGAGGTCGATGATCGCGTTGAGGATCGACTTGCCCGGGAAGTTGTCCCGGACCAGGAGCCAGGCGACGATCGTGCCGAAGACGGCGTTGATCGCGACGACGATCAGCGAGCAGACGAGGATCAGCTCGAGCGAGGCCTTCGCGCCCGGCGAGCTGACCTGGTCCCAGAAGTGGCCGAGCCCTTCGCTGAGGGATTTGTCGAGCAGCGCCGCGAGCGGCAGAAGCACGATGATGCTCAGCCAGAGGACAACGACTCCTCGGCCGAGGCCCGCGCCCACCCCGGGCAGGCGGAAGTGCCTTGCCCGGGGGGGTGCGACTGGACTATTCGCGGCGTGGACCTCCATCGATCAACCGGAGGTCGTCGGGTATCCGAGTTCTTCCTCGATCTTGGCGACCGAGCCGTTTTCTTCGTCGAAGAACTCTTCCTTGACTTTGCTCCACCCGCCGAACTTGGCGATGTCGAACAGGCCTTTTTCGGGTTCCGGGAACTCTTTCGGGTCGACCAGTTTCGGGTTCACCGGCCGGTAGCCGTTTTCAGCCCACAGTTCCTGAGCTTCGTCTTCCCAGAGCCATTTGAGGAATTCTTCTGCCTGCGGCTCGGGCGCTTCCTTGGTGACCGCGATCGGGGTTTCGATCGAGATCGTGTAGGGCGGGATGACGTATTCGACTTCTTCGCCTTCCTTTTCCGCCTTGATCGCTTCGTTCTCGTAGGTGAGGAGCACGTTGCCCTCGCCCTGCGAGAAGGCCGAGAAGGCGTCGCGACCGCTGCCCGGCTGGGCGGTGGTCTTTTCGAGCACTTTCTTGACGTCTTCCAGCGCTTCGGCTTCGGAGGCGCCTTCTTCGATCGCCGACCCGTAGACGGCCATGATGTTCCAGCGGGCCGAGCCGGAGCTGAACGGGTTCGGGGTGATCACTTCGGCTTCTTCGCTTTCCTCCAGGTCTTTGAAGGATTTGATGCCGAGCGGGTTGCCCTTTTCGACCAGGATCACGACGACCGATTTGGTGCCGATGCCTTTGTACTTGTTCTGGTCCCAGTTTTTGGCGACGAGTTCGCCTTCTTCGACCAGGCGTTCCATGTCGCTGCCGGTCGAGAAGTGGACGATCGAGGCCGGCTGGCCTGCCGCTACCGCGCGACTCTGGTCGCCGGAGGCGCCGAAGGAGTCACTGAAGCTGACGCCATTTCCCTGCGGCGTCTTTTCGAAGGCCGGCTGGAGTGCTTCGGTGTAGACCGATTCCGGGGTCGAGTAACCGACCACGCTGAGCTTGGCGCCTCCCGAGGAGCCTCCGCTCGATTCTTCGCTGGTGGAGCCGGAGCTGCTGGAGCTGCTGCTACTGCCTCCGCCGCAGCCGGCGACGACCAATGCGACAACGAGAGTGAGGGCGGCCGCCAGGGCTACCGTCACGCCGCGCCGCCGGGTGGTGCGAGCGTTCCGCATCTAGGTTGTTCCTTCCTTTTTCGACTAACTAGCTAAACAATGGAAGGGCAGGACCGTACCACAAAGTTGAGCGACAAGGTAGAGAAACCCGATCACGCGAAAGGGTTTCCCTCTCGCTCTGGGCGAGCGCCCCTCGGGTGAGTTCGCACTTTCCCGCGCATGGCACGGGTTTCTGCGAACGCACTGGCCGGCGGGCGGTGCGCGGGTTAGGGTCGGCGCATGGAGGCGGGGGTCTCAAGGACGCCGGACGAGCGGCTGCGCGGGCTGCCCGATTTCCCCTTCGAGTCTTCTTACGAGGAGGTCGACGGGCTGCGGCTCGCCTACCTCGACGAGGGCGAGGGCCCGCCGGTCGTCTTCTTCCACGGCGAGCCGACCTGGTCGTTCCTCTGGCGCAAGGTGATCCCGCCGGTCGCGGCCGCGGGCTTCCGCTGCATCGCCCCCGACTACGCCGGCTTCGGCCGCTCCGACAAGCCGACCGACGTCGGCTTCTACACCTACGACCGCCACATCGAGCTGATGACCGAGCTGCTCGGCCGGCTCGAGTTGAGCGGCGCGACCGCGGTCGTCCATGACTGGGGCGGGCCGATCGGCCTGCGGCTGGCGGTCGAACACCCGGAGTGGTTCGAGCGCCTGGTGGTGATGGAGACCGGCCCGTTCACCGGCCACCAGCGGATGAGCGGCGCCTGGCTCGCCTTCCGGGACTTCGTGCGGAACGCGGAGGAGGTGCCGGTCGGGATGCTGATCCGCGGCGGCTGCAAGCACGATCCGGGCGACGAGGTGATCGCCGCCTACGAGGCTCCTTATGTAGACGCCGAGTCGAAGGCCGGCGCCCGCGCCTTCCCGCTGATCCTGCCGACCGAGCCCGACGCGCCCGGCGCCGCCGAGGGCAAACGCGTCGCCGACGCCCTGCGCGAGGATGACCGCCCGACCCTCGTCCTCTGGGCCGAGGACGACCCGGTCCTCCCGTTCGCGGTCGGCGAGCGGGTCTCCGAGCAGCTGAACTTCCCCGCACCGATCCCGATCCCCGACGCGTCCCACTTCCTCCAGGAGGACGCGGGCCCCGAGATCGGCGCGATCATCGCCAAGTGGCTCAGGGCCTGATCCCGCGGGAGCGGGCGACGAGGGTGACCATGTCGTGGTGGGTGCGGTCGCGGAGCAGCCCGACCCGGCGCGGCGGGCCCGAGTCCTCGACCCAGGTGACGGTCCCCGGCCAGTAGGAGTTCGGCGGCTCGCCGGGGCTGTGGAGCGGGG
>DAIQOT010000118.1:0-11431 GCA_036787695.1 Solirubrobacterales bacterium
AGCGTCGGCTGGTAGCCGACCTGCGAGGGCATCCGCCCGAGCAGCGCCGAGACCTCGGAGCCCGCCTGGACGAAGCGGAAGATGTTGTCGATGAAGAGCAGCACGTCCTGGCCACCCTGCTCGCGGTAGTACTCGGCCATCGTCAGGCCCGACAGCGCGACGCGGAGGCGGGCTCCGGGCGGCTCGTTCATCTGGCCGAAGACGAGCATCGTTTTGTCGATGACGCCGGACTCTTTCATCTCGCGCCAGAGGTCGTTGCCCTCGCGCGAGCGCTCGCCGACGCCGACGAAGGCCGACAGGCCCTCGTGCTCCTCGGCGATGTTGCGGATGAGCTCCTGGATGAGGACGGTCTTGCCGACCCCGGCACCGCCGAACAGCCCGACCTTGCCGCCTTTGGCGTAAGGCGCGAGCAGGTCGATGACCTTGATCCCGGTCTCCAGGACCTCCTGGGTCGGGGTCAGGTCCGACGCCTTCGGCGCGGGCCGGTGGATCGGCCAACGCTCGACGTCGTCGGGCAGCGGCTCGCCGTTGTCGATCGGGTCGCCGAGCAGGTTGAAGATGCGCCCCAGGGTGACGTCGCCGACCGGCACGGTGATCGGGCCGCCGGTGTCGCGGACCACGTCGCCGCGCTGGACGCCGTCGGTGGCGTCCATCGCGACCGCGCGCACGCGGTCGTCGCCGAGGTGCTGCTGGACCTCGCAGACGAGCCGGGTGTCTTCACCCTGGTCGTTGCCGCGACTCTCGATCACGATCGCCGAGTAGATCTCGGGCAGCCCATCGGGGAAGAGCGCGTCGACCACCACTCCGGTGACCTGCTCGACGCTCCCGACCTTGTGCTCTCCGTTGCCGTTGCCGTTCTCAGCCAATTTGATCTGGGTCCTTTTCCTGGTCTTCGAAATTTGCGTCTGGACTGGGTGGTCTAGCTCAGCGCCTCGGCGCCGCCGACCACCTCGAGGATCTGCTGGGTGATTTCCGCCTGGCGGGCGCGGTTCATCTCCAGCGTCAGTTCGTCGTTGATCGATTCAGCGTTCTCGGCTGCGTTGCGCATCGCGGTCATCCGCGCGCCGAGCTCCGAAGCGGAGGACTCGAGCAGCGCCCGGTAGACCGAGATCGTCACGTACTCAGGGATCAGCCGACCGAGCAGCTCCTCGGCCTCGGGCTCGAAGTCCCACTCGGATTTCTGACCTTGCCCGTCCGCCGAATCCACCTCGTCCGGGGACTCTTCCTCCTCGGCCTCCGCCCCCTCGCCGACGACCTCCGCCTGCTGCAACGGCAACAGGGTCTGACGCCAGACGTGCTGGGTCAGTGGCGAGACGAAGCGGTTGTAGATCATCTCCACGCGGTCGACGTCCTCATCGACGTACCGCGCGGTCAGCGCCTCGCCGATGTCGCGGGCGTCGGAGAAGGCGGGACGGTCGGTGAAGCCGACATATTCGCCCGCCAGCTCCAGTTTGCGGAAGGTCAGCGCCGAGACGCCCTTGCGCCCGACGACGAAGAAGACCGGCTCGGCCCCTTCGCCGCGGACGCGCTCGGCGGTCCGCATGCCCTCGCGGATGATGTTCGAGTTGAAGGCGCCCGCCAGGCCGCGATCCCCGGTGACGAGGACGATGCCGACCCGCTTCACGTCTTTGCGCTCGATCAGCACCGGGATGCGCGGCACGCCGGTGATGTTGGCGGAAGCGATCCGGGTCAGTTTCCGCATCCCCTCCGAGTACGGCCGGAGGTCGGCGATCCGCTGTTCGGAGCGGCGCAGACGCGCCGCCGCGACCATCTCCATCGCCCGCGTGATCTTCTGGATGTTCGCGATCGACGCAATGCGGCTCTTGACTTCCTTCTGCGAGGCCATGGTGGTTCTCCGTGGCGGCTAGGAAGCCGCGGAAGCCTCCGCGGTCTCGTCCTGGGTCTCGGTCTCCGAGGCGTCCGATTTCGGCTGCTCGTCGCTCGAGTCGGCTTTCGCCGTTTTCGAGACTTTCGGCTCGAGTTCGCCGGCCTCGACCGGGTCACCGTGCTCGTCGAAGTCGGGGCCGAAATCGTCGACGAAGGCGCCGATCGCGTTACCGAGGGCCTCCTCGTCGGCGTCCTCCAGCTTGCCGGTCGACTCGATCCGGTCGAGCAGGTCCTGGTGTTCGGAGTGCAGGCGCACCCGCAGGTCGGCGAGGAACTCGGAGACGCGCTCGACTTTGATCCGGTCGAGGTAGCCACCGGTGCCCGAGTAGATCGAGGCGACCTGGTCGGCGACGGCGAGCGGCTCGCGCTCGCGCTGTTTCAGCAGCTCGACCAGGCGTTCGCCGCGGGTCAGCGCTTTCTGCGTCTCGGCGTCGAGCTCGGAGCCGAACTGGGCGAAGGCCTCGAGGTCGCGGTACTGCGAGAGGTCGAGGCGCAGTTTTCCGGCGACCTTCTTCATCGCCTTCGTCTGCGCGTTACCGCCGACGCGGGAGACCGAGATGCCGACGTTGATCGCCGGGCGGACGCCGGAGAAGAACAGGTCGGACTCGAGGAAGATCTGGCCGTCGGTGATCGAGATGACGTTGGTCGGGATGTAGGCCGAGACGTCGGAGGCCTGGGTCTCGATGATCGGCAGCGCCGTCAGCGAGCCGCCGCCGAGCTCGTCGTTCAGTTTCACCGCCCGCTCGAGCAGGCGAGAGTGCAGGTAGAAGACGTCACCCGGGTACGCCTCGCGACCCGGCGGGCGCCGCAGCAGCAGCGACATCTGGCGGTACGCGGAAGCGTGTTTGGTGAGGTCGTCGTAGACGCAGAGGGCGGCTTTGCCGTTGTAGAGGAAGTGCTCGGCCATCGCGCAGCCCGCGTAGGGGGCGATGTACTTGATCGGCGCCGCCTCGTCGGCCGGCGCGGCGACGATGATCGTGTTCTCCATCGCGCCGTTTTCCTCCAGCGTCTGTTTCAGCTGGACGACGGTGGACATCCGCTGCCCGATCGCGACGTAGACGCAGATCAGGTCCTTGTCCTTGTTGTTGATGATCGTGTCGATCGCGATCGCCGTCTTACCGGTCTGGCGGTCGCCGATGATCAGCTCTCGCTGGCCGCGGCCGATCGGGATCATCCCGTCGATCGCCATCAGCCCGGTCTGCACCGGTTCCTCGACCGGCTGGCGCTCTACGACGCCGGGCGCTTTGAACTCGGCCGGGCGGGTCTCGGTCGTGGCGATCTCACCGCGGTTGTCGAGCGGGCGGCCGAGCGGGTCGACCATGCGGCCGAGCAGCTCCGGGCCGACCGGGATCTCGAGAAGGTGGCCGGTCCGTTTGACCGTGTCGCCCTCGACGATCTTGTCCCACTCGCCGAACAGCACGCAGCCGACGTTGTCGGACTCCAGGTTCAGCGCCAGGCCGGTCACCCCGTGGGGCAGCTCCAGCATCTCCAGCGCCATGCAGTTGTCGAGGCCGTGGACGCGGGCGATGCCGTCGGCCACGGAGAGGACGGTGCCGACCTCGGTCAGATCGGCGGAATCCGTCTCCAGACCCTCGATCCGCTCCCGCAGGATGCTCCCGATCTCGTCCGGCTTGATCTCCATCGCCATGCTTCCCAATCCTCCTTACGCCGCGCTCGCGACGCTTTTTCGCAGTTTGTCCAAACGGGTGCGGATGCTCGCGTCAAGGACCATGTTGCCGACCCGCAGCACGATGCCGCCGAGGATCTCGCTGTCCACTCGGCTCGTCAGCTCGACTTTTTCGCCGGTCTGCCGTTCGACCTCCTCGCCGATCTTGCCGACCACACCGGGGTCGAGCTCGATCGCGCTGGTGACGGTGACGTCGAGGCGTTGGTGGGCTTTTTTCCATAGCTCGTCGAACTCGCGACGGATCCGGAAGATCTCCGGCATCCGCCCTTTCTCGATCAGCAGCTCGAGGAAGTTGTTGAACTCCGGCTCGGCGCCCGTCACCGCGCGCTTCAGCCCCTCCACCTTCTCGTTCGAGCTCAGGTACGGGCTGAACAGGAAGATCTGCAGCTCACGGTCGCCGTCGACGGCGTCGGCGAACTGCCCGAGCTGCTCCTGCAGCTCGTCGATCTTGCCTTTGTCCTCCCCCGCGGCGAAGAGGGCCTCGGCGTATACGCGTGCGGCGTCGGCCATCTGCTCCAGGTACCCCTAGTTCTCCGAGCCCGAAAGCGCGGAGAAGTCGACCTCGCCGAGCGCCTCCTCGACGAGCCGTTTCTGGTCCGCCTCGGTGAGCGTTTTGCGGGTGACTTTCTCGGTTGCCAGGACGGTGAGGTCGGCGACCTCGCGACGGATCGACTCGAGCGAGCGACGCGTCTCCGCCTCGATGTCGCGCTGAGCCTGGGCGACCAGTTCCTCGCGCTTCTCCCGGCCCGCGGCGGTCGCCTCGGCCTCGGCCGTGTCCGCCGCTTTGCGGGCCCGGGCCATGATCTCGTCGGCCTGCTCACGAGCCTCGGCGAGCCGGCTGCGGTACTCCTCCAGCAGTTCGTCGGACTCTTTGCGCTGCCGTTCGGCGGCGTCGATCGACTCGGCGATGGTTTTCGCCCGTTTGTCCAGGGCCTCCTGGATTTTCGGGAAGGCGACCTTGCTGAGCACCCACATGGTGATCAGGAAGAGCACGATCGTCCAGATCATCAACCCGACACTGGGTGAGACCAGGAAGCTACCTTCGCTCGCCGCGACCGGAATCGCGGCTATTTGGCCGGCGAGCGCCATCTCTATGAGAGGAAGAAGGCGATCAGGCCGAAGATGAACGTGTAGAAGGCCACGGCCTCGGTAAGCGCGAAGCCGAGCCAACGGATCGATTCGAGCTCCGATTTCATCTCGGGCTGACGGGCGACCGACTCGATCTCCTTACCGAAGATGAAGCCGACGCCGATACCGGCGCCGATCGAACCGAGGCCGGCGCCTACGCCGAGGGCGATCGCTTTGCCGCCGTCTTTGACGCCTTCACCGAGTTCGACGGCCCCGAGGATGGGGGACAGATCCATTTGAGGACAGTGCTCCTTTTCGTTGTTTCAGTGACTTGCGGAGGTAGCGCCGCCGATGTAAATGGCGCTGAGGGTCGAGAAGATAAATGCCTGCAAGGTGGCGACCAGCCCGACCTCGAAGATGAAGAAGACGAATGCCAGCGGGAACGTCAGCGCGCCGAGCGCCGCGATCCCGAGCAGGACCGCCAGCCCGCCGCCCATGAAGAGCAGCAACAGGTGCCCGGCGAGGATGTTGGCGAAAAGTCGTACGGAGAGGCTGATCAGCCGGACGAAGTGGGAGATGACCTCGATCACGAAGATCGCGGCGCGGCCGATCGGGCTCATGTTCTCGAGGCCCGGGGGCAGCCAGCTCTTCAGGTAGGGGATGAAGCCCTTGGCCCTGATCCCTTCGACGTGGTAGCTGATCCAGACGACCAGCGTGAGGACGATCGGGATCGAGATGTTGGCCGTCGCCGCGTAGATCGCGAAGGACGGGATTTCGAGCCCGAAGACGTTGAAGTGCTCCTCGGTGTTGGTCGGCAACGGGATGAAGCCGATCATGTTCGAGAACCAGATGAAGAAGAAGAGCGTCGCGATGAAGGGGAACCAGCGTTTGGCGACGTCGCCCGGCAGGTTGTCGCCGAGGATGTTGTTTTTCACCAGTTCGTAGGAGAGCTCGACGCCGGTCTGGACGCGGTTCGGCTTCTGCGTCATGCGTTTGGCGATGTAGACCATCGTGATGATCGTCAGCACGCTCGCCAGCGCCAGGTAGAAGACGGCGCGATTGATCGAGAGGTCGATCGGGCCCACCTTGAGGTGGACCCAGGCCGGCAGCTTGAACTCGTTCTGCGGTTTGAAGTCTTCGTTCTTGCCGGCGTTGCCGAAGATCAGGAGGAGGGCGATCGCGATCGCCAAGTAGATGCCCAGGCCGAGCAGCACTTTGGTTTTCGTCTTCATCTGACTCAACGACTGACTCATCGCGGCTGAACGCTCTGCCCTTCTGGTTCTGGGTGGAGGAGGTAGGCCATACCGGCGGCACCCATCGAGATCGTGAAGAGGGCCGCCAGGAGGATCGCCGACGAAAGGCCGGCGGTGCGCTCGGCGAGACCGACGAGCAGGACCACCAGGCACATGAACCACACTCGGCCGAGCGTGCTCGCGGCGGTGATCCCCATTGCTCGCTGTCGGTTGCCGTTCTTCAGCGCTTCCGTCGATCGCTTCTGGGCCAGCCACTGTATTCCGCGCTGGATAACCCACACCGCGAGCGCGGTGAAGTACCCCAAAAGGGGGAAATCGGCGACCACGAAAACAACCGCGGCGACGGCCAGCACCAGTAGATCAACGTATTTGGGAGGAGACATAGGAACGCTCAGTCTCTGCGGGACGAGCGCAGCGCGACTATATCCAAACCCTCCGACAAATGGCTTTGTGATGCGGGTTAGTGCCCCTTGCCACTACCTGACGTCGGTTTGGGAGGGACTGGATCATCCGCCAGTTCCAACGCTTCGAACTCACCGGTTTCGGGATTGATCTTGCCGCGACGAAGCTTGAGTATCTCAAGGACGTAGACGAGGTAGACACTGTATGCCAACGCGGCGACGATCAGGACCAGCATCACGGCGGTCCAAAGGGCGTTGAAATGGCCGTGGTTGTCGGAATACGGGACGAATCGGAGGGCCAGGGCGAGCGCCGCCATGACGATCGTCCAGGCGTACAGATAGGCCACCGTCCGCCGCTGACTGAACCCCATGTTGGCCATCCGGTGGTGGAAATGCCAGCTGTCGGCCTGGTAGATCGGCTGCCGGTATTTGAGCCGTTTGGCGACGACGAAGCCGGTGTCGAGGATCGGCACGGCGAGCACGATTAGCGGAAACGCCAGGGCGATCACGGCGTTCGTCTTCAGCGCTCCCTGCACCGAGGCGGTGGCGAGCATGTAACCGAGCAGCAGCGAGCCGGTGTCCCCCATGAAACTCGAGGCGGGCGGGAACCCGTGGCGGAGGAAGCCGAGCGCGGCTCCCGCGGTCAGCGCCGCCAGCACGCCGGCCGAGTTGCGTTCGAGCGAGAGCGCGATCGTCGCCAGGGTGACCGCGGCGATCGCGCAGACGCCCGCGGCAAGGCCGTCGACCCCGTCGAGGAAGTTGATCACGTTGGCGACGGCGACGATGCCGAGCACGGTCAGCGGATAGGCCCACGCGTGCAGCTCGAAGCCGCCGAGGAAGGGCAGGGTCAGGTTCTCAACCCGCACCCCGGCCAGCACCGGGATCAACGCCGCGGCGATCTGGCCGCAGAGCTTGGGCAGCGCGGGCAGGTCGTAGAGGTCGTCGAGGAACCCGACCCCGGCCATCGCCACGCCGCCGATCAGGATCCAGCGACTCTGCATGTCGCCGGGGAGCCAGATCCAGCCCGACGCCTCGACCGCGACCAGGATCGCCAGTCCGGAGAGGCGCGGCATCGGTTTGTCGTGGAGGCTGCGCTCCTTCGGGTAGTCGATCGCCCCGATCCGGAAGGCCAGGCGCTCTACGTATGGAACCAACAGCCAGGCGATCGCCGCTGCGGCGACGAAGGAGAGTGCTGCATCGGTGGTCGCGGCCAAGTTCGAGTCTCGCGTCAGATCGGGTGCGAGGGTACGTCCGGCGTCCCGGACCGCGTCAGGTTACGCGTAAAGCGCGACGGCCCCGAGCACGGCCTCGACCAGGAACTCGGGATCGCGGGGATTGAGGACGCCGACCGGATCGGTCCGCTTGCGCAACGGCAGCTCGGCCGGGTCGCCCAGCACGCGCAGTCGGTCTTCGTGGATCAGCACCTCGTCGACCCCGCCCATCTGGCCGCTGAAGGTCGTGTAGACGGGGGTGCCGAGGGCGACCGCCTCGCGGTTCATCGTCCCCCCCGCGCTGACAACGAGGTCGGCGCAGGCGATCAGGCTCTGGGCGTCGATCGCCTGCTCGGGGATCAGCAGGTTGGGGGCGCCGAGGGCCCGCGCCGCCTCGCCCTGCTCGACGGTCCGCGGGATGATCACCGCCTGCACCTCGCCGTCGGCCTCGGCCAGCCGGCGCACGGTGGCGGCGTAGAGGTCGTTGGGAGCGTGGTACTCGGAGGTCTCGGGCGGCGGCCGGACGACCGTGATCACTTTGTTCCGATCGAGGCCGAGGTCGTCGATGATTCCCTGGTCGGGAACGAAGTCGGCGAGGTAGTACTCCTCCTTCAGCCCCGGGTAACGGACCAGCTTCTTCGGCTTCGCGCCGAGCTTGCGCAGGCGGTCGACCGGGATCGCGTCGGGAGCGAGCACGCGGTGGGCGGCGCGGAAGGCGATGTTGCGCTGCAGCTTGGCGAACTCG
Organism: Solirubrobacterales bacterium; assembly: GCA_036787695.1. Taxonomy (GTDB): domain Bacteria; phylum Actinomycetota; class Thermoleophilia; order Solirubrobacterales; family 70-9; genus VAYN01. Next base: position 8,253 of record DAIQOT010000118.1, read on the forward strand.
TAGTCCTGCATCTGCACCGAGGGCAGGCGCAGCGTCCACGAGACGACCGCGAGGTCGACCGATCCGTGGGCGAGCGCCAGTTCCGGCCGTTTCGCCCAGACCAGCTTGGCGAGCGCCCGCGAGCGCTTCTCCACCGCCCGCCCCTTGCTCCATTTGGAGGCGCCACCGTGCTCCCCGACCACCTCGTAGTGCATCCCCAACCGGTCGAGGATCCCGACCGTCTGGCCGTACTCCCGGGCGGTGATGAACACCTCGTCCCCCCGCGCCTCGAGCCGCTCGATGATCGGCCGCAGGACCAGAGGATGCGCGGCGGCGGTGCAGTCGACCCAAATCTTCATCGCGGGCGACCCTAACGAGGCGCGCCCGCCGGGGTCGGTTAGACCGAAGCGGGCGAGAGCTGGGGGTACAGCGGGTGGCGGTCCATCAGGGCGCCGGTGCGGTCGGCGAGCGACGCCTTCTGGGACTCGAAGTCGGAGCCGAGGGCGGTGGCGATCACCGCGGCGATCTCCTCCATCTCCTCCTCCTTCATGCCGCGCGTGGTCAGCGCCGGGGTGCCGATGCGCAGGCCGGAGGGGTTCATCGGCGGGCGCTCGTCGAAGGGGATCGCGTTGCGGTTGACGGTGATGCCGACCGCCTCGAGCCGGTCCTCGGCGGTCTGGCCGTCGAGCCCGGTCGGGGTGAGGTCGACCAGCACCAGGTGGACGTCGGTGCCGCCGGTGAGGACCGGGATGCCGTTCGCTTCGAGGCCGATCGCGAGGGCGCGAGCGTTGGCGATCGTCTGCCGCTGGCGCTCGGCGAAGGGCTCCGAGGCGGCGATCTTCAGCGCCACCGCCTTGGCGGCGATCGTGTGCATCAACGGGCCGCCCTGCTGGCCGGGGAAGATCGCTTTGTCGATCGCTTTGGCGTGCTCGGCTTTGCTGAGGATCATGCCGCTGCGCGGGCCGGCGAGAGTCTTGTGGACGGTCGTCGTGACGACGTCGGCGTAGGGCACCGGGCTCGGGTGCTCGTTGGCGGCGACGAGCCCGGCGAAGTGGGCCATGTCGACCATCAGCAGGGCGCCGACCGAGTCGGCGATCTCGCGGAAGGCGGCGAAGTCGAGCTGCCGTGGGTAGGCGCTCCAGCCGGCGACGATCATCTTCGGCTTGTGCTCGGCGGCGAGGGCCGCGACCTCGTCCATGTCGACCCAGTAGTCCTCGCGCCGCACGTGGTAGGCGACCGGGTTGTAGAACTTGCCCGAGACGTTGATTTTCATCCCGTGGCTGAGGTGCCCGCCGTGGTCGAGGGCCATGCCGAGGATCGTGTCGCCGAGCTCCAGCAGCCCGAAGTAGACGGCGTTGTTGGCCTGCGCGCCGGCGTGCGGCTGTACGTTGGCGTGCTCGGCGCCGAAGAGCTCCTTGGCGCGATCGATCGCCAGCTGCTCGGCGACGTCGACCTCCTCGCAACCGCCGTAGTAGCGGCGGCCGGGGTAGCCCTCGGCGTACTTGTTGGTCAGCACCGAGCCCGCCGCGTCGAGGACCGCCTGCGGCACGAAGTTCTCCGAGGCGATCATCTCCAGGGTGCGCTGCTGGCGGTGCAGCTCGCGCTCGAGGACGGTCGCGATCTCGGGATCGACCTCGGCCAGAGGGGCCGTCTGGAAGTTCTCGGGGAGGTCAGCCATCGCTTGTGCCGACCATAGCAATGGGTCCCGATACCCGGCATGGCCGGGATACGCTCCCGCCCGTGAAGGCGCCTCGTCCGCTCCTCGCCGCCGCTCTCGCCCTCGCGGTGATGATCCCCGGCGCCGCGCCGGGCCTCGCTTCGGCGGCTGCGAAGAACCCCTGCATCGGGACGGGTTCCGGACACCTCCTCTGCCCCGACCTGAAGATCGGGACGCCGAGCGAAATGTACGTCTCGACCTACGAGGGCGAGACGCTCCTCCACGCGACCTCCGACGTCGAGAGCCGTGGGCGCGGGCCGATGGAGGTGCGCGGGACCCGCAACGGGCCCAAAAGCATGCGGGTGACGCAGCGGATCTACAAGGCCGGCGGCGGCCACATCACCATGCGCACCGACGCAAGCCTCCACTTCACCGACGTCGGCGAGTACTTCGGCGGCTCCTACTGGAAGGTCCACCAGCTGGCCCGCTTCGAGCTCCGCAAGGTGCGCCCCGACGGCACCTTCGGCCCGGTCCTGCGGACGAGCCCGAAGCTGAACTACTGCCTCCGCGACCTCGACCGCACCCGCCCCGGCAAGCGCTCCCCCCTCAACGCCCGATACCCCGCCTGCAACCAGGACCCGAGCATCCGCCACGACGTCCTCGGCACTTCGGTCGGTTGGTCGGACATCTACCCCGCCGACTACGACAAGCAGTACATCGACGTCACCGGCCTCCACGGCTGCTTCGTCTTCACGATGACCGTCGACCCAAAGCACCTGCTCTTCGAGTCGAACGAGCACGACAACTCGTCCCACCGAAGGGTGCGACTCCCGTTCGACGGCTCCGGCTGTTAGTCCAGGCCGACGGTGGCGAGGGCGCTGGCCAGGTCGCCTTCGGAGATCGCGCCTTGGCGGAGGATCTCCCAGCCGCCGCCGTCGTCGATCGCGGCGATGTCGACGACGGTCGAGGGCAGGCCGCTCAGCTCGCCGCCGTCGATCGCCAGGTCGACGCCCTCGAGGATCGGGTCGGCGATGTCCTCGAAACGGCCGGTGGCGGGTTTGCCGCTGACATTGGCCGAGGTCTGGAAGAGCGGGCACATCGCCCCGGCCAGGGGACCGGCGAGGAGGCGGACGCCGAGGCGCTCGACGTCCTCGCGGCAGGCGAGCGGGTAGCGGTGGCCGGGGTTCTTGACGACCAGGGTGACCGGGCCGGGCAGGAGCGCGCTGACCGCCGCGGCCGCTCGGGGGCCGAGATCGGCGACCAGCTCCCTCATCGCCAGCGGCGAGAAGTACATGACCGCCGCCGGTTTGCCGTCGTCGCGGCCCTTCAGCCGGTGGATCCGGTGGATCGCCGCCGCGTCGAGCGGGTCGCAGGCGAGGCCGTAGACGCCGTCGCTCGGAAAGACGGCGACGCCGCCGGAGGCGATCGTCTTCTCCAGCGCGCGCCGCGCCGCGGCAGCGCCGCCGCTCTCCAGCGGCACGACCTGCGGGGTCCCGGTGCTCACCTGACCCCCACCACGACGCGCTCGATTCCGGCCAGGTCC
>DAIQOT010000018.1:0-16423 GCA_036787695.1 Solirubrobacterales bacterium
CGGGCGATCGCCTGGCGGATCCACCAGGTCGCGTACGTCGAGAACTTGAAGCCCTTGCGGTAGTCGAACTTCTCCGCCGCGCGGACGAGCCCGAGGGTTCCCTCCTGGATCAGATCGAGGAAGGGCAGGCCCTGGTTCCGATAATTTTTCGCGATCGAGACGACCAGTCGAAGGTTCGACTCGACCATTTTCTGCTTGGCGTCGAGATCGCCGCGCTCGATGCGCTTGGCGAGTTCGACCTCCTCCGCCGCGGTCAGCAGGCGGACTTTGCCGATGTCCTTTAGGAACAGCTGCAAAGAATCCGTCGTCATGTCGGGTTTCAGATCGAGCGTCGTTTTCGCGCGACGCCGGCCTTTTTTGCCGGTGTCCGCGGGCATGGCGTCCGCCGCCGCTTTCTGGGCGGGGTCCATGTCCTCGACGAGCTCGATGCCCGCTTTCTCAAGGTGGCCGTAGAGATCCTCGACGTCAGACTCGTCAAGGTCCACCTCAGATACCGCGGAGGCGATATCGCCAAAGGTCAGCACGCCAAGCTGCTGACCGCGGTTCATGAGGTTTTTGACCTCCTCCAACTCCTGAAGCTCAGCTACCAGCATCGTGTATCTACTTCTTTCCCTAGCGCTTGATGAATATGCGTAGACGTATAAATGCCGTCGATGGCGACAAGTCGCGCCCCGCGATGAAAAAGCGGACCGGGGGAATGGTCCGCGAATGGGTACTTCCGAAAGGCCTTTGTTGCCGATGCCCCGTTGGGCGTGCGTTGAAACTACCGTCAAACGCTCGTTCGAATTGTAGCCACTTCACTTTGTAAAGTCAATGACGCCGCCACGCTCCAGATTCCGTGCCTGGACCCTCGCTTTTTGGCGTCGGGCCTACACCGAGAACGTCACCGGTCTCTCGGCGATGGTCGCCTACAACCTCATGTTGGCGGTCTTCCCCTTCACCCTGCTGGTGCTGTTCATCGGCACCCAGGTGCTGAAGATCCACGGCGTCGAAACCAGCGTACTCAACGACCTGCAGCGTCTCTTCCCCAACACCGAGTCGAACACGCTGGAAGACGTCCTGCAGAAAATTCAGGACAACTCGGCGACGATCGGGATCGCCGCCTTCGTCGGCTCGATCTGGATCGGCGCCTCCTTCTGGGGGGCGATGGACACCGCCTTCTGCCGGATCTACCACGTCCCCTGCCGCGGCTGGCTCGAGCAGAAGCGCTTCTCGTTCGCGATGCTGTTCGTCGTCCTCCTCTTCATCGCCGCCTCGATCTTCATCCCGACGCTGGAGAGCACGCTCGTCTCGAGCACCGACAAGCTACCCTTCGGGATCTCCGGGATCCAGGGGCTCGACAAGCTGCTGCTGCTCGGCGCGGCGCTGCTGATCACCTTCCTGATCTGCTCGGTGATCTACTGGGCGGTGCCGAAAGCGCCGGTGCCGTGGCACTCGATCTGGCCCGGGGCGCTGTTCGTGACCTTCGCCGCCGGCCTTGCCAACTGGCTCTTTCCGCTGTACCTGACCAACGTCTCAAGCCTCTCGCGGCTCGGCTCGACCCTCGGCTTCGTCCTCATCGCGCTGCTTTGGTTCTACATCCTCAGCCTCGCGATCATGGCCGGCGCGGTGATCAACTCGCTGCGCTACGAGTTCCAGGAGACCGGCGAACTGCCCTACGAGAAAGGGCCGGTGCCGATCCCCAACCCCTGCGCCGGCCTCACCGACGAGCAGCGCGAGCGGGCATCCTCTGCACATTCGGACGGGTCCTGAGACAATCCCCAAACAGTGGGGAAACACTCAGGTTCCGAAAGTGCTTCGTCTGTTCATGTGAGTCGGGAGCCGCTCCGGCCGGCGGCCCCGTCCCAGCGCGCCCGGATCCTCGACTCGATGGTCGATTGCTGCGCCGAGAAGACCTACGCGGAGACGACGATCGCCGACCTCGTCTCGCGCGCCAGCGTCTCCCGCACGACCTTCTACAAGCTCTTCTCCGACAAGCGCGATTGCTTCGACGCGGCGGTGACGCGGTGCATCGAGCGGCTCGCGGCGACACTGGCGCAGGCCGCTGACGGATGCGACTCGCCCGCCGAGGCGACGCGCCGGGCGACGGTCGCGGGGCTCGAGCTGCTCGCCGCCGAGCCGGCGCTGGCGCTGGTCCTGAGCGGCGACGTGGTCGGCGTCGACCCGCGCCGGGTCGACCGCTACGGGGAGCTCGCGATCCCGGCGGTGGAAGCGCTCTGGGTGCGGGCGGGCGAGCAGCCGCGCAAGCACTCGAGCCCGGGGCTCGCCTTCGGCCGCGCCCAGCTACTGGTCTTCCACGAGGTCGCCGCGGGACGGGCCGACCATCTGCCGGAGCTGGTGCCCGACATCGTCTACCTGGCGACCGCCCCGTTCGCGGGGCACGAGGAGGGACTGCGCCAGGCGCGGCTGGCGGCCGAGTCGACCGCGGACGCGGCGGGCCCTGGGCGCGCGCCGGAGGCGGCGGTCGGAGCGACGGCGGCCGGAGTCTCCTCGTGACAGCGCCGGCGCCTCCGCGGCTGCCGCGCGGCCGCCACGGGCTGTCACGCGCCGACGTCGCCAGCTCGCAGCGGGAGCGGCTGGTCGAGGCGACGGCCCGGGTGACCGCCGAACGCGGCTACGAGGCGACCACCGTCGCCGACATCCTCACCGCCTCCGGTGTCGGCCGCGAGAGCTTCTACGAAATCTTCAGCGACCGCCGCGACTGCGTCCTCGCCGCCCATCAGACATTGCTCGACGACCTGATCGCCAAGGTCGCGGCCGCCTACGCCGGCGACGGCGACTGGGTCGAGCGCTGCCGGGCCACCCTGGCGGTGCTGCTCGAATGGTTCGCCGCCGACCCGGACGCCGGGCGCTTCCTGCTGGTCGAGGTGGCCGCGGTCGGCCCCGAGTTCCACTCCCGCTTCGAGGCCGGCTTCGACCGCTTCGTCGCGATCATCGACTCCGGCCTTCCCGCCGACCTCCCCGACCCCGGCCCACTGCCGACGACCAACCTCGCCGTCGGCGCCGCGATCTCCCGCGTCTACGTCGAGGTCGCCGCCGGCCGCAGCGAAGATCTGCCCCGCCTCCTCCCCCAGCTCACCTACGAGGTCCTGGTCCCGTTCCTCGGCGAAGACGCCGCCCGCGAAGCGGCCTTCGCGGCGCTGTAGGCGGCGAACAAGGCCCGGCCGCGTCCTTCGCGGCCGCAGCGGCCGTCCGAGGTGCGTCCCGGGACGTGAGGGTTTCGCCGAGAACGTCACAGGTCCACATCAGGCAGAAGGACGTCAGTGCACTTGAGCCGCCTATAGGGGGTCTAAGTGCACGGACGTCGCGGCGGCGTTGTGGAACCGTGACTTTCCGCCCCAACCTGTGACTTCTCCCGCACTCCCGGCCGTCTCGGCCACGGCCACAGCCCGCCCGGGCCGTGGACGAGACGGCCTCGTCCCTGACCGTGGGCGCCAGCTTCCCCGCTCCCGGGCCGGGGCGCCCCTCAGCCCTCGTCCATCTCCGCGACCGCTTCACGCAGCGCTTGGTCTAGCGGGATTCGCTCGCGGGACGGCAGGACGGCCATGCCGCTCGGGTCTTGGACGACGGTCTCGTGGGAGAGGCCCTCGATCAGGGGGCGGGCGACTCCAGTGTCGACCGGGGTGACGAGGCCGACCCAGAGCGAGGAGAGGTGGGGGCTCAGGACCGGCACCGTGACGCGGATCGGTGGGCGGCGGTCCATCGCCTTGGCGAGCTCGTCGATCATGCCGCCGTAGGTGGTCACGTCGGGGCCGGCGATCTGCAGTTCGCGATCGACCGGCAGGTCGAGGTCGGCGGCGGCGGCGAGGTCGCGGACCACGTCCTTGACCGCGATCGGCTGGGTGCGGACCGTCGTCCACTTCGGCGTCACCATCGCCGGCAGGCGTTTTACGAGGTAGTAGACGGTTAGGAATGACTCCGAGCCGGCGCCGATCACCGCGGCGGCGCGGTAGTAGGCGACCGGGACCTCGCCTCCGCGCAGCGTCAGCGCCGTCGCGTGGCGGCTGTTGAGATGTTCGGAGCCCGAGCCGAGGCCGCCGAGGTAGACGATCCGTTTGACCCCCGCGTCGGCGGCGGCCTTGGCGAAGTTGTGGGCGCCTTCCTGGTCGCGCTTGGCGAAGTCGCCGTCGCTGCCGCGCCCCATCGAGTGGACGAGGTAGTAGGCGACCGAGACGCCCTCGAGGGCCGGCCGGAGGGTGTCCGGCTCGAGCACGTCGGCCTGTCGCAGCTCGCACCCCGCCCGCGCCAGGTCGTCGGCCTTCTCCGGCGAACGCGCCAGCGCCGCGACCTCCTGCCCACTCTCGGCGAGGTGACGGGACAACAGCCCGCCTACGTATCCGGTTGCTCCGATGACAGCTATCACGGGCTACAGGTGCCCGGTACCGCCCAGTACTAAAAGGTCAGCCGTACCGAGCCTCGCCACCGGTGATCTCGCGGAGCTTGCTTCGGTCGTGCGTCGCCTGGACGCGGCGCACGGTTCCGGAGCGGGAGCGCATCACCAGCGATTCGGTGGTCGCGCCTTTGCCGCGGTAGCGGACGCCTTGGAGAACGTCGCCGTCGGTCACGCCGGTGGCGGAGAAGAAGACGTCCTCGCCGGAGCAGAGGTCGTTGGCGGTGAGGATCTTGTCGAGGTCGTAGCCGGCGTTGACCGCGGCGCTCCGCTCCTCGTCGTTGCGCGGCCAGAGCCGTCCCAGCAGCTGACCGCCCATCGACTTCAGCCCCGCCGCTGAGAGCACGCCCTCGGGGGTGCCGCCGATGCCCCAGAGCAGGTCGACCGGGGAGCGTTCGGAGACCGCCAGCAGCGCCGCCGAGACGTCGCCGTCGGTGATCAGGCGGATGCGGGCGCCGGCCTCGCGGATCGCCCGGATCTGCTCCTCGTGGCGCGGCCGGTCGAGGACGACGACGATGACGTCGCCGATCGACCCGCCGCGGCGCTCGGCGACCAGCTTGCAGGTCTCCACCAGCGGCCGGTCGAGGTCGAGCAGGTCGGCGATGTCTTCACCGCCGGCGAGCTTTTCCATGTAGACGCAGGGGCCCGGGTCGAACATCGAGCCTTTCTCGGCCAGCGCGATCACCGCGAGCGCACTCGGCATGCCCAGGGCGCAGAGGCGCGTGCCCTCGAGCGGGTCGACGGCGATGTCGACCTCGGGCGCGCTGCCGTCGCCGATGTGCTCGCCGTTGAAGAGCATCGGGGCTTCGTCCTTCTCCCCCTCGCCGATCACGACCACGCCGTCCATCGAGACCGAGTCGAGGACGTGGCGCATCGCGTCGACGGCGGCGCCGTCGGCGGCGAGCTTGTCGCCGCGGCCGATCCAGCGCGCCGCCGCGAGGGCGGCCGCCTCGGTTACCCGGACGAGCTCCAGGGCGAGGTTGCGATCCGGCTTGGCCTGCTCGGGCGTCGGCATCGGCCGGAACATATAGGGTCGCGGCGTGGAAGGACGCTGGGGTCTGACCCTGCCGCTGACGGGGGTGCCGCTCGCCGCGCATGGCGAGTACGTGAAGCGCGCCGAGGCGGCGGGCTACACCGACCTGTGGACCGGCGAGACGGCGGGCCCGGACGGCTTCACGCCGCTGGCGCTGAGCGCCGCCTGGACCGAGCGGGTGCGGCTCGGGAGCGGCATCGTCGGCGTCTTCCAGCGCGGCCCGGCGCTGCTCGCGCAGGAGGCGGCGGCGCTCGCCGATGCCTCCGAAGGGCGCTTCGTGCTGGGCATCGGCACCTCCTCGGACCGGATCGTCGAAGGCTGGAACGGGATCCCGTTCGAGAAGCCGCTGTCGAAGATCCGCGAGACGCTCGAATTCCTCCGCCCCGCGCTGGCGGGCGAGCGCACCGCGACCCGCTTCAAGCTCGAAACGAAGCCGCAACACGAGGTGCCGATCGTCATCGCGGCGCTGCGCGGCAAGATGCTGGAGCTGGCGGTCGAGAAGGCCGACGGCGCCTTCACCAATTTCCTGCCGCTCGATGGGCTGCCGCAGGTGGTCGAGGGGGTCAAAGGCGCTCCCGAGGGCTTCGAGCTCCTCTGCCGCTTCTTCTGCCTGCCGGGGACGCGCGAGGAGGTCGAGCCGGTCGCCCGCTTCATGTTCTCCAGCTACATCACCGTCCCGGTCTACACCGAGTTCTACAAATGGCTCGGGTGGGGCGAGCGGATCCAGCCGATGCTCGACGCCTGGAACGCCCGCGATCGCCAGAAAGCAGCCGCCGAGGCGCCTTGGGAGGCAATCGAGCAGATGTTCATCTTCGGTTCGCCGGAGGAGATGAAGGAGCGCCTCGAGGCCTTCGTCGCCGGCGGCATCACCACCCCGATCCTCACGCCGGTCGTCCCGCCCGAGCGGGTCGGCGAGATGATCGACGCGCTGGCGCGTTAGACGGAGGGGGCCTCAGGCGAGGCGGGCGAGGCTGAGGGCGTAGTCCTCGGCGGGGTCGGTGAACCAGCTGGCCATCTTCAGGCCGGTGCCGGCGTAGGACTCCTCGAGGCGGGGACGGGTGAACTTGGTCGAGATCTCGGTGCGGAGCATCTCGCCGGCGTCGAAGTGGGTGGTCAGGTCGAGGGAGGCGAGGTGGACGTCCTGGTCGACCAGCGAGCGCAGGCCGATGTCGATCCACTCGTGCTCCTCGTCGAAGTGGGCGACGTGCTCGAAGGTGGCGAGGTCGAAGTCCCCGCCGAGCTCGCGGTTCAGCACGCAGAGGACGTTCTTGTTGAATTCGGCGGTGACGCCCGCCGGGTCGTCGTAGGCGAGCTCGAGGCGGCCGACGTCCTTGACCAGGTCGGTGCCGAGCAGCAGGTGGTCGGTCGGGTCGAGCAGGGCGGCGATGCGGGAGAGGAAGGCGGCGCGCTCGTCCGGGTAGAGGTTGCCGATCGTGCCGCCGAGGAAGGCGATCAGCCGCGGCCCGCGCTCGGTCGTCGTCGGCGTCCGCTCGAGGTCGGCCTCGAAGTCGCAGACCAGCCCGTGGACGTCGAGCCCGGGGTACTCCTCGACCAGCGCCGCCGCGGTTTCGCGGGTGATCTCCTCGGAGATGTCGACCGGGACGTAGGTCTGCAGGGTGCCCGCGTCGCGCATCGCGTCGAGCAGGTGGCGGGTCTTCGAGGCCGAGCCGGAGCCGAGCTCGATCAGCGTCGCCGGGTTGCCGGCGGCGGCGACGATCTCGGCCGAGCGCTCGACCAGGATCTGGCGCTCGCGGCGGGTCGGGTAGTACTCCTCGAGCTCGGTGATCGCCTCGAAGAGCTGCGAGCCGCGCTCGTCGTAGAAGTACTTCGGCGAGAGCTCCTTCTGCTCCCGCGTCAGGCCCTCGCGCACGTCGGCTTCCATCGCCGCGGCCTGGTCGGTCGACAGGTGGACGTCGATCGCGATCGTCATCAGGAGTTCCCTTCGAGGTCGGAGGCGAGGCGGATGCCGGCGAAGATCTGGCGCCGTTGCGGCAGGTCCCAGTTGCGGAAGCTCGGGCGGGCGACGTGCGGGTGGGTCGTCCAGGAGGCGCCGCGGAGCACCTTGTAGGTGTCGCCGAAGAACTCCTCCGAGTACTCCTTGTAGGGGAAGGCGGCGAAGCCGGAGTAGCCGACGAAGTCAGACGAGGTCCACTCCCAGGCGCCGCCGACGCCGTCGAGTCGCGGCCGCGCCGCCTCCCACTCGAACTCGGTCGGCAGGCGCCTGCCGGCCCAGCGGGCGAAGGCGTCGGCCTCCTCCCAGGAGACGTGGACGACCGGTTGCGCCGGGTCGACGGGCAGGCGCAGGCCCATCGCGGTGCGCACCCAGGCGTCACCGTCCCGCTCCCAGTACATCGGTGGCTCGGCCCCGGTCTCCCCCATGTAGTCGAGGTACGCACCGTTGGTGACCGGGGTTCGATCGATCTCGAAGGCGGGGAGCTCGACCGTGTGGCGGGGGCGCTCGTTGTCGTAGGCGAAGCCGCGCTCGGGGGCGCCGATCTCGTAGGTGCCCGCCTCGACGCGGATCGTCCCGGCGTCGCGCTCGACCGGCGCGGGCCCGAACGCGCCGGGGTTCGCCTCGGCTGGCCGGTAGGGCGCGTCGAGCATCTGGATCAGCTGCATCATCGTCTCCTGGTGCTGCAGCTCGTGGGCGACCAACATCTCGTAGACGAAGCCTTCCCTCAGCAGCGGGTCCTCGGCCTCGGGTGAGATGTCGACTTCGTCGAGCACCGCCAGCGTCCGCTCGCGCACCTCGGACATGTAGGCGCGCAGCTCGGCGTCGTGGAGGATCGGCAGCTCGCCGCGCTCGCGGCGCGGGTTCTCGATCGCGTCGTAGTACTGCCCGAGCTCCCCGTGCAGCGGCTTGCGCCCGCCGACGGTCTGCACCAGCCAGAGCTCCTCGAAGTTGGCGATGTGCCCGAGGTCCCAGGCGAGCGGACTGAGTAGCTCCGAGTAGACCCGGTTCAGCAGCTCATCCCCGACCGGGTGGATCAGCGCGATCGTGCGCGCGCGAGCCTCGGCGAGAAGCTCCGCGATCGACTGCCGGGTGGGTCGAGGAGACACTTCGGTGGCGATTGCAGAACCCTAACGAGCGGGCCTCGTCGGCTCGCGGATTCGTTACGCGGCGCGGATCAGGTCCTCTTCAGGGACCTCATATTCCATCGGCTCGCCGCCTTCTTCCATCGGGACGGCAACCCGAAGGAGGCGCCTCCCTTTGTAGCCGAGGTTTCCACGATCCTCGACCACCTGGGCCTCCAGCGGGTCCCCGCCGAGCGGAAGGTAAACCCACTGTCCCACCTCGATCCTGGCTTTCTGCTCTGAGTCGGCCACGTCTCGAACTTATCACCAGGGTTCCGGGCAGCCGAGAATCTGGCAGCGCCTCGCCGTCACTCTGTCGATCGAGACCGTGAGCGCCTCCAGCGATCGACGCCAATCCCTGCAGGTCTTCAAGTCCAGGTCCCGGGGGACCAGCTGCCCAGCCGCTCGCTTCCGCGAGATGTCGCCATGGGCGATGGCATTCCGCCAGTCGCAAAGCCGTGCGAGCTCTTTCTTTCGCGTCGAGCTCATTCCGTCATCGGCTTCGATGTCGAGCCAGAGCTTGAATCCGAATCGTCCGAAATCCTGATTGAGGTTGCCGGGCGTGGGATTGGCCCTGTCCAAAAAGCGCCGCTCGATCAAAGCGCCACCGAGAACCCGTGCCAATGCGGGGTCCGGCAACCCGGCGACGAGCGCGTTCGCCACCTCCGTGTGGAGCGTGCGGCAGTAGCGCTGGAAATGGGCGAGCGTCAGCGCGGCGTATGCGTAGGTGATCTGGCGAGTCAGCGCAGGCGCGCTCTGTGACCTTTCCTCGACCAGTCGATGCAAGGACTCAATTTCGTCGAGAGCCCTCGCCGAGGCGCCGCGCCACTCTTCGAGCGCCACCGACATCACCCGGTTCCCGAGGCCTCGGGGTCGCGCCAGACTTCCTTCAGCCAGGGCGGGGTGACGGTGAAAGTCGCGTGGGAGTCGGCGGCGATCGGCTCGAGGGGGATCAGATGGACGCGGCGGCCGGGGGTGAAGCGGCTGCCGCGGGGTTCGCCGGTGGCGTTGCCGGCGTGGCTGCCGCCGGAGACGAGGAGCAGGTGGGTCTCCGGGCCCCAGCCGTTGGGGTGGCGGACGTCGAGGTCTTCGGCGAGGTCGCTGAGGAAGCCGATGCCGGCGTCGGAGGCCCAATCGAGGTCCTGCAGCGAGTAGTCGTAGCCGTCGTGGGCGGAGGCGCGCTCGTCGGCTGAGCCGTCGGGGTTGATGCGGACCTGGACCGATTCCCAGTCGTCCTTGTGTTCGCCGGCGTCGCCGACGATCGGCACGCCGCGGAGCGTCGCCGAGTTCGCGTAGAACAGCCAGTACTGGAGGTAGAGGCGACCGGCCCGCTCGTCGGAGCAGTCGTCGCCCGCCGCTTCGCTTTCCGCCCGCGCCGCCGCCCGGCAGTCGACGACGTGGACGAACGAGGTGACCGGCAGGCGCTGGTCAGTGCGGTGGACGAGGCCGTCATCCGGCGCGTCGCCGCATTCGGTTTCGCGGCAGCGGCGGTAGTCGACCGGCACAGCCCGCGAGCCGTCCTCGAAGCCGATCGTCGGCATGTGCTTCCGCACCAGCCGCCCGATTTCGTCCCCGTAGGTGGCGATCAGGACCGGCTCGTCACCGCAGCCGTCGGCAAGCTCTACCGCGCAGAGGATCCGCGTCGCCACCGACCGCGCCAGGTCGACCCCCGAGACCGCGATCCCGGTCGCCAACACCCCGACGAGGAGCAGGCAGACGACGCAGACCACCCCGACCCACTCGACCGTCCCCTGTCCTCGCTCGCCGCGCACGGAGGTCTAAGTCCTGGCGGGACGACATACTCCCCCCGGTGAATCGCCGAGTTCGGGACTTTGCGAGGGGAACTTCGGTCGCGGTGGCCGCTGCGGCGATCGCCGCGGGCTCGCTCGGCGCCGCTCCGGGCGCGGGCGCGGCGAAGAAGGCGAAGGCGGCCGTGCCGGCGCCGTTCTGCTCGAACCCGGGGACGAACTACCTGGCGCCGGTGCAGAAGCTGCAGGCGATCCCGGCGCTGCCGGAAGGCGGGGTGCTGAGATACGCGCCGGAAGGGACGACGCTCGGGGTAACGGGGCCGCAGGGGCTGCTGGTCGGTGGTTCCAGCGTCGGCTTCCGGCTCACCAACTCGGCCCCCGAAGGGACGCCGACGAAGGTGCTCAAGTGGGTCGTGCTCGAGCGGCTGATCCGGCTCACCGACAGCGGGCAGAAGCTCCACCCGTCTGGCCTGAAGCGGATCGACCTCAAGCAGCTCCCCGCCGGCAAGCACCGCGGGCTCACCTTCCCCCTCTCTACTTACCCCGCCGTCTACTCGGTCGAAGTGACGATCCAGAACCACCGCGGCAAGCTGCTCGGCCGCTATGGCGAGTACGTCCGGGTCGTCGAACCCCACCTCGACTCCGGGCTCAGCCTGCCAACCTACGACAACATCGCGCCCGGCTCGACCCTGGAAGCGTGCTTCGAAAACAAGGGCACCAACGCCGTCACCCCGGGCGCCTCGACCCTCGAACGCTTCGACGGCTCGACCTGGAGGCCGGTGAACACGCCGACTACGTACTCGCTCGCCACCCGCACGCTCGGCCCTGGTGAAAACGAAAAGCTCGGCATCGCGATCCCGCCCCGCGCCCTCCCGGGGCTCTACAAACTGACCGTCACCGGAACGGCGATCTTCGGCGAACCGGTCACCGTCGGCGCCGAATTCGGCGTTTCGTAGGCGCGCCTCGCGCGCCCGGCGCTAGAGGTTCTCGATCTCGGCGGCGACTTCGCTCGCCGCGGCTTTCGCGTCGGCGAAGAGCATCGAGGTGTTCGGTTCGTAGAAGAGGTCGTTGTCGATGCCGGCGAAGCCGGTCGAGAGCGAGCGCTTGATCACGATGACCTCGTTGGCCTCGGAGACTTCGATGATCGGCATCCCGGCGATCGGCGAGTTCGGATCGTTTTTCGCCGCCGGGTTGGTGACGTCGTTGGCGCCGATCACCACGGCCACGTCGACGCGCGGCATTTCGGGATTGATCTCGTCCATCTCTTTGAGGTTCTCGTAAGGCACGTCGGCCTCGGCGAGCAGCACGTTCATGTGACCCGGCATACGCCCCGCGACCGGGTGGATCGCGTAGTTGACCGTGACCCCTCGCTTCTCCAACTGGTTGGCCATCTCTTTGACCGCGTGCTGGGCCTGGGCGACGGCGAGGCCGTACCCCGGGACGATCACGACGTTGTCGGCGTAGGCGAGCTTGATCGCCGCGTCCTGAGCGCCGATCGAGGTGACCGGGCGTTGCTCGCCCGACCCGGCGACCGCGGCGGGCGCGCCGCCGAAGCCGGAGAAGAGGATGTTGGCGACCGAGCGGTTCATCGCCGTCGCCATCTCCATCGTCAGGATCGTTCCCGACGAGCCGACCAGGGTTCCGGCGACGATCAGCGCGACGTTGTCGAGGGCGAAGCCCGCGGCCGCCGCCGAGAGCCCGGTGAAGGCGTTCAGCATCGAGATCACGACCGGCATGTCGGCGCCGCCGATCGGCAGCACGACCAGATTTCCAAGGATCGCCGCGGCGATCAGGATGAGGATGAAGAGGAACTGTGACGGCGGTTCGTTGTTGATCGCGATGATCACCGCGAGGACGATCACGCCGATCCCGAGGACCGCGTTGATGATCTGCTGTCCGGGCACCGCCAGCGGGCGGGTCGGGATCAGGTCCTGAAGCTTGGCGAAGGCGATGTTCGAGCCCCAGAAGGAGATCGAGCCGATGATCCCCGCGAGCAGCGTCGGGATCAGCTCTTCCAGCGGCATCGCGCCGCCGATGTGGATCCCGTGGCGGATCTCCGACCAGGCGATCAGTGCCACCGCGCCGCCGCCGACCCCGTTGTAGAGGGCGACCATCTGCGGCATCTCGGTCATTTTCACGCGGATCGAGGCGTAGGCGCCGACCGCGCCGCCGATCGCCAGGCCGATAGCGATGAAGCCCCAGTTGCCCATCCCGTCGAGCAGCAGGGTGGTGACGACCGCGACCGCCATGCCGACCGCGGCGATTTTGTTGCCGCGCCGGGCGGTGCTCGGGTGCGTGCCCTGTTTCAGCCCGATGATGAAGAGCGAAAACGAGACGATGTAGAGCGCCGTGGCGGCATCGCCGCCCGGCTTAAGAACCGCGAGCGGGATCATTTACCGGTGCCGCCTTTGCCGTCCGCGTCAGCCTTCGGTTTCGGTTTTTTGGCGAACATGCCGAGCATCCGGTCGGTGACCAGGAAGCCGCCGACGATGTTGATCGCGCCGAAGGCGACGGCGATCGTGCCGATCAGGTACTCGAGCCCGTCGCCGGCGTAGCCGAGGACGATCAGGCCGCCGAGCATGACGATGCCGTGGATCGCGTTGGTCTGCGACATCAGCGGCGTGTGCAGCGTCGTCGGCACCTTCGAGATGACCTCGAAGCCGACGAAGATCGCCAGCACGAAGATGGCGAACTCGGTGAACAGGCTCATGCGGCGTCCCTTCCGGCAGCGCGCTCGTTTTTGATCTCCCCGCCCTGGGTGATCAGCGCGGCGGCGAGGATGTCGTCCTCGAGGTTGACGTTGACCGTGCCCTCCTCGGTGATCAGCAGGCCGAGCAGGTTCTCAAGGTTTTTCGCGTAGAGCTGCGAGGCGGGGACCGGCATCAGGCTCGGCAGGTTGCGCGGGCCGATGACTTTGACGCCGTTCTCGACCACCGTCTCCCCCGGCTGGGTCAGCTCGACGTTGCCACCGGTCTCGGCGGCGAGGTCGACGATGACCGAGCCCGGCTGCATGTTGCGGACCGCCTCGGCGGTGAGCAGGCGCGGCGCGGCGCGGCCGGGGATCGCGGCGGTGGTGACGATGATGTCCTGTTTTTTCGCGTTCTCACCGAGTGCCTCGATGACCTGCGCGTTCTCCTCGTCGGTGAGCGGGCGCGCGTAGCCGCCCTCGCCCTCCGCGTCGGGGATGAAGTCGAGTTCCAGCGGACGACCGCCGAGCGAGGCGATCTGCTCCCAGGCGGCGCGGCGGATGTCGAAGCCGGTGACGATCGCGCCGAGGCGCTTCGCCGTGGCGACCGCCTGCAGGCCGGCGACGCCGGCGCCGAGGACGAGGACTTTGGCGGGCGGCACGGTGCCGGCGGCCGTGGTCATCATCCCGAAGAAGCGTCCCGACTCGCGGGCGGCGATCAGCATCGCCGCGTAGCCCGCCGCGGCGGCCTGCGAGGAGAGCGCGTCCATCGCCTGGGCGCGGGTCGTCCGCGGGATCGCCTCCATCGCGAAGGAGGTGACGCCGGAGGCGGCAAGAGCTTTGTTGGTGTCGGCGGCGACCCAGGGGTTCAGGTGCGACACGTAGATCTGCGAGGAGCCGAGGCGGCCGATCTCCTCGGTGCTCGGGGCGCCGACCTTCAGCACGACGTCGGAGTTCCAGATCTGGTCGACCGGGGCGATCTCGGCGCCCGCGTCGGTGTAGTGCGCGTCAGGGTGACCGGCGGCGTCGCCGGCACCGGACTCGATCAGCACGTCGACCCCCTCGTTTTTTTTCTTCAACGAGCGGACGACATCAGGGACGAGCGCGACGCGACTCTCCCCAGCAGCGGTCTCTTTTGGGACTCCGATCTTCACAGCGGCGCGGAACCTTATGCGATCTGTCACTCGGGCGAGTTGACGCCGGCCATTCCGGCCAACCGCTCGAGCGTGTGAAGCTGCTGATCCCGCTCCAGATGGGCCGGTGAGACGATCAGGCGATCCACACCGGCGGCGGCGAAGCGCCCCACCCGTTCGGCGACCTCGGCCTCGGTGCCGATCAAAGAGGTGGCGTGGACGATCTCGTCCGGCAGTGCCTCGAAGGCGGCCCCGCGGTCGCCGGCCTGGAAGAGCCGCTGAACCTCGTCGGCGACCTCGCCGAAGCCGAACCGGTGCGCCAGATCGACGTAGAAGTTGGTCTTCCGTGACCCCATCCCCCCCAGATAGAGGAGCAGGCTCGCCTTGACCATGTTCCGCGCCGCCTCCAGGTCACCGTCGATCGCGCAGGCCAGCGAGGGCGAGACCTCGAGGTCGGCGCGCGTCCGCCCCGTCGCGGCGAATCCGGCCTCGAGGTGCTCCCCCCAGGTCTCCTCGAAGTGGTCCACGGAGAAGAAGATCGGGATCCAGCCGTCGGCGACTTCCGCCGTCATCTGCACCGATTTGCGCCCGATGGCGCCGACGAAGATGGGTACCTCGTTGCGCAGCGGATGGAAATTCAACTTCAGCGCCTTGCCCTCGGCGCCCCCCAGCGGCAGGTCGTAGTGCGTCCCGTGGTGCTCCAGCGGGCCCTCGCGGGCCATGATCTCGCGGACCACCTCGATGTACTCGCGGGTCCGACCCCACGGCTTCGCGTACGGCACGCCGTACCAGCCTTCGGAGACCTGCGGGCCGCTCGGCCCGAAGCCGAAGAGGAAACGGCCGCCGGAGAGTTTGTCGATCGTCGCCCCGGCCATCGCCGCCGCCGCGGGCGGGCGCGCCGGGACCTGCATGATCGCCGCGCCCAGGTTGATCGTCTTCGTCTGCCCCGCGAGCCAGGCGAGGACGGAGACGACGTCGGACCCGTAGGACTCGGCGACCCAGACCGACTCGTAGCCGAGGCGCTCGGCCGCGAGCACGGCTTCGATGGCCTCCTCCCCAGCAGGCCCGATCCCCCAATAGCCAAGGTTTACACCCAGCTTCAGCCCCATCGGCTCCACCCTATTGAATAGGCCCGTGTCGTCCACCGAGGGATTCGCGGACATGGGGCTCTCCAGCAAGGAGGCCCAGGCTCGCCTGCGCCAGCTCGGCACCCCGCAGGAGACGTCCTCGCGCTCGACCTCGAGCATCATCGCGGGCAACGTCTTCACCCTCTTCAACGCGATCATCGGGGTCTTCTTCGTCTTCGACCTCGCGCTCGGGCTCTACGCCGACTCGCTCTTCGGCCTCGTCGCGATCATCAACTCCTACATCGGCATCCGCCAGGAGCTGAACGCGAAGAAGACGCTCGACGAGGTCGCCGTGCTGGTCGCGCCGCGGGCGCGGGTGCTGCGCGACGGCAAAGAGGTCGAGCTGCTCTCCGACGAGGTCGTCCCTGGCGATCTGGTCGCGGTCGGGCCGGGCGACCAGCTCGTCGCCGACGGTCGCGTCACCGCCAGCCGCGGCCTCACGCTCGACGAGTCGATGCTGACCGGCGAGGCCGACGGGATCCGCAAGGAGCGCGGCGACGAGGTGCTGTCGGCCTCCTTCGCGGTCTCCGGCTCCGGCCACTACGAGATCGAGGCGGTCCGCGAGAAGAGCTACGCGGGCCGGCTGGCGGGCGAGGCGAAAGCGTTCCGCCACCCGCTCTCGCCGCTGCAGGAGGAGGTGAACCGGGTGATCACCGTCTCCACCTACGCGATGATCCCGCTGGCTCTGCTCCTCGTCGTCAGCCTCAAGGTCCGCAGCGTCGGCCTGCATTCGGCCGCCGAGACGGCGACCGCGGGCCTGGTGACGCTGATCCCCGAGGGCCTGGTGCTGCTGATGAGCGTCACCTTCGCCGTCGCCGCGGTGCGGCTGGCCAAACGCGACACGCTGATCCAGCAGATGAGCGCGACCGAGAGCCTCGCCTCCGTCGACACGATCTGCGTCGACAAGACCGGCACCCTGACCGAGGGCGAGCTGCGGCTCAAAGACGTGGTCTTCGCCGACGACGTCGACCCGGCGATGGGCGCCGCGGTGCTGGGGCGCTTCGCGGCGAGCGCCGGCAACCGCAACCAGACCCTGGAGACGATCGCCGAGCGCTACCCCGGCGAGCCGGGCCAGGTCACCGGCGAGGTCCCCTTCTCCTCGGAGTGGAAGTGGTCGGGGGTGTCGCTCGACGGCGACGGGGCCGGCGCCGGGACCTTCGTGCTCGGCGCGCCCGACATCCTGATCGGCAGCGGCTCGCTGGTGCTGACGCCGGGGATGGCGTCGAGGCTC
>DAIQOT010000018.1:16433-29794 GCA_036787695.1 Solirubrobacterales bacterium
CTCGACCAGGAGACGGCGGCGGGCAAGCGCGTCGTCGCCTTCGGCCGCAGCCGCGAGCCGCTCCCCGAGGACGCCGCGGCCGCGCCGGCGCCGCGCCTTGAACCGATGGCGCTGGTGGTGCTGGAGGAGACCCTGCGCGAGGACGCCGCCGAGACGATCGCCTTCATGCGCGAGCAGGAAGTCGACCTGAAGCTGATCTCCGGCGACGCCCGGGCGACGGTGACCGCGGTGGCCTACGCGGTCGGCGTGCCGCGCGACGCGGGCGTGATCGAGGGCCCCGAACTTCCCGACGACCCCGAGGCGCTGCAGAAAGCGGCGCTCGAGAACACGGTCTTCTGCCGGATCCAGCCGCAGCAGAAGAAAGCGCTGGTCGAAGCGCTGGTCGAGGCCGGGCGCTACGTGGCGATGATCGGCGATGGCGTCAACGACGTGCCTGCGCTGAAGCAGGCGCGGCTGGCGGTGGCGATGGGCTCGGGGACGCAGGTGACCAAAGGTGTCGCCGACGTCGTCCTGCTCAAAGACCAGTTCTCGCGGCTGCCCGAGGCGATCGGCGAGGGCCGCCGGATCGCCCGCAACATCCACCGCCTCGGCCGCCTCTACATGACCAAGAGCGTCTACGCGGCGACCCTGATCATCCTCGTCGCGGTCCCTGGCTTCGCCTTCCCCTTCCTCCCCCGCCACCTCACGATGGCCGCCTTCCTGACGATCGGCATCCCCTCCTTCGTCCTCGCCCTGGCGCCCTCGGACGGGCCGCTCTACCGCGGCCGGCTGATCCGCGCCCTGGCCGCCTTCGCGATCCCCTCCGGGGTGGCGACCGGGATCGCCTCGATCCTCTCCTGCGTCCTCGTCAACACCGTCGCCGGCGGCGGGCTGGCGGCCGGGCGGACCGCGGCGACGACGACGCTGATCTTCCTCGGGCTCGCCTTCGTCCTGCTGCTCGAGCGTGGCCCCGGCCGCGAGGGCAACGCGGTCCAGAGCTACATGCTGGCGATGGTCGCCGGCCTCGGCGCCCTCTACGCCCTGATGCTCGCCGCCGCCCCGGTCCGCGAATTCTTCGAACTCGAAATCCTCAGCGCGACCCAGTGGTTCCTCGCCCTGCTCTCGGCCGCGATCGGCCTGACGATCGCCGCCCTGGTCTGGCGCCTGCCGGTGATCGAACGCTGGGAAGCGGAGATCGACGAACCGGACGAGCCGCCCAGCCCGATGGAGGAGTCGGCGAAGCCCGCTTGACGCGCCGGAACGAGGGGTCATCCTGTGGAAACCCTCCATGCGTCTAGTTACTCCCTCCGGTTTTCTCTACTTTGGGCCATGCCCCGGGCGGTCCGGCGCGCCTAGCGTGCGGCCATGGCGACGACCTTGAATCCGGCCCGTCCCTTTCCCGGCGCCGGCGTGTACCCGCTCGATTCGGGTCACTTCGACGAGGCGTTCGCCAAGACCGGCACCGCACGCCCTCCCTACGTGGCGGTGATGGACGCGCTCGCGCGGCAGGACCTGGTGGAGCTGCGCGAGCGCGTCCGGTCGAACATCGAGGGGATCGGCCTGTCCTTCGGCCCCGGTCGGCCGATGGTCGTCGACCCGGTGCCGCGGGTGATCGACGCGGCCGAGTGGGAGCCGCTCGAAGCGGGCCTGCTGCAGCGGGCGCGGGCGCTGAACGCCTTCCTGCTCGACGCCTACGGCGACCAGCGGATCTTCGAGGACGGTGTCGTGCCGCGGCGGTTGCTGGAGACCTCGCAGGGGTACGAGCCGCTCATGCGGGGACTGCTCGATCCGGGCGTGCCGCCGGCGACGGTCGCGGGCATGGACCTGATCCGCGACGCCGACGGCGAGCTCTTGGTGCTCGAGGACAACCTGCGGATGCCCTCGGGGGCGACCTACGCGATCGCCGTCCGCGAAGCGCTCGGGCGGGAGCTTGGCGCGCCGGACGCCACCGGCCTGCGCAGCCCCGACGGCTACGTCGCCAAGCTCGGCGAGGCGATCCGCGCCGCCGCCCCGGCCGCGCACGCCGCCGAACCGCGGGCCGCGATCCTCTCCGACGGCCCCGAAAGCGGCGCCTACTACGAGCACGAGCGGATCGGCCGCGAACTCTCGCTGCCGGTCGTCACCCCGTCCCAGCTCTCCCAGCAGCGCGGCCGCCTCCACGCCCAGGTCGCCGGCAAACGGATCCAGCTCGACGTCATCTACCGCCGCCTCGACGAGGACCGCCTCACCGACAACGGCGGCGCGCTCACGCCGCTCGGTCAGTTGCTCGCGCCCGCCCTGGAATCGGGGCGGCTGAGGATGGTCAACGCGATCGGCACCGGCCTCGCCGACGACAAGCTTGCCCACGCCTACGTCGAGGAAATGATCCGCTTCTACCTCGGCGAGCAACCCCTCCTTCGCTCGGTCTCCAGCTACGACCTTTCCGACCCGGAGGCGCGCGACGAGGTCATGGGCCGGCTCGACGAGCTCGTGATCAAGCCGCGCGACGGCTTCGGCGGCCACGGCGTGACGATCATGCCGCTCGCGACCGAGGGCGACCGGCGCAAGGTGATCGGGCTGGTCCGCCGCCGCCCGGAGCGCTTCGTCGCCCAGGAGCTGGTGCCGCTCTCCACCCACCCGACCGTGGTCGGCGCCTCGATCGCGCCCCGGCGCGTCGACCTGCGTC
Source organism: Solirubrobacterales bacterium (assembly GCA_036787695.1). Taxonomy (GTDB): domain Bacteria; phylum Actinomycetota; class Thermoleophilia; order Solirubrobacterales; family 70-9; genus VAYN01. The sequence goes on from DAIQOT010000018.1 coordinate 19,078, forward strand.
CCTACGTCGTCAGCCCCGCCGCCGGCGAGGCGTCGGTCATGCAGGGCGGGCTCACCCGCTACGCGGTCGCGGCCGGCGAGATGGTCGTCAACAGCTCACAGGGCGGCGGGTCGAAGGACACCTGGGTCCTCGACATCGACCGTCCGGGCCGCGGATGAAGCTGCGTTCCTTGGCATCCCGTGAACATCGCCCCCTGATCGGGGTCACCACCTCCGAGGTGCGCCCCAAGGAGCGCGTCAATCCGGTCCCGGAGGGCGAGCCGCTGGGCAAAGAGATGGCGCTGGGGACGACCTACCTGAAGGCGATCGAAGAAGCCGGCGGGCTGCCGGTGGTGATGCCACCGATGGGCGAGGACGCGATCGAGCCACTGCTCGACCGGCTCGACGGGATCTGCCTCTCCGGCGGCCCCGATCTCGACCCGGCGCTCTACGAAGCCAAGCCGCACCCGGAGCTCGGGCCGATCGAGCCGGAGCTCGACCGCTTCGAGCTCGCCATCGCCGCCCGCGCCGACGCCCGCGAGATGCCGATCCTGGCGATCTGCCGCGGTACCCAGGCGCTGAACATCGTCCGCGGCGGGGCGCTCCACCAGCACCTCCCCGACATCTCGACCGAGATCGGCCACCGCCAGACGATCGCCAGCACCGAGGCGAGCCACGCGGTCGAGGTCGAGCCAGACTCGCAGCTGGCAGAGGCGATCGGCGGCACCGAGGTCGACCTCGACGACGTCAACTCCTTCCACCACCAGGCGATCGACCGGCTCGGCGACGGGCTGCGGATCAGCGCCCGCGCGCCCGACGGGACGGTCGAGGCGATCGAGGACCCGAGCCGGCGCTTCCTGATCGGCGTCCAGTGGCACGCCGAGACGCTCGTCCACCGCGAGGCCGAGGCGGAGCTCTTCCGCCGCTTCGTCGACGCCTGCCGCGACGACGGCGCCGAATACGAGCGCGTCGCCAAGCGCGAGGTCGCGTGAGCACCGAGTCCTCCGGGGCGACGTTGCCGGCCTGGGCGACCTGGCCGGAGCCGAACGAGCAGGGCGCGTACACGGTCGGGATCGAGGAGGAGGTGATGCTCCTCGACCAGCTGACCTGGGCGCTCGCCAGCCGGATCGACTCGGTCCTCCCCCGCCTGCCGCACGGTCGCACCACCAGCTTCACCGCCGAGACGCACGGCTCGGCGCTCGAGATCCAGACCGGCGTCCACGGCGCGATCGGCTCCGCGGTCGAGGAACTCGGAGCGCTGCGGCGCGAGCTCGACGAGACCCTGAAAGCGCTCTCGATGCGGGCGGCGAGCGCCGGCACCCACCCCTTCGCGGTCTGGCAGGAGATCGTCATCTCGGCGGGCGAGCGCTACCAGTTCGTCTACGGCTCGATGCGGGAGCTGGCCCGGCGCGAGCCGACCTTTGGCCTCCACGTCCACGTCGGCGTGCCCGACCCCGAGCAGGCGATCCACGCCGCCAACCGCCTGCGGACCGAGCTGCCGCTGCTGCTCGCGCTCTCGGTCAACTCGCCTTTCTGGCAGGGACGCGACACCGGCCTCGGCTCGGCGCGCACGCCGCTCTTCCAGGCATTTCCCCGGGTCGGCATCCCACGCGCCTTCCACTCCTACGAGGAGTACGTCGAGTCGGTCGACGTCCTGATCCGCTGCGGCGCGGTGCCCGAGCCGACCTTCCTCTGGTGGGACGTGCGCCCGCAGCCGCGCTTCGGCACGATCGAGGTGCGGATCATGGACGCCCAGACGACGCTCGCCGACACCGCCGGGCTGGCGGCGCTGGTGCAGTCGATCGTCCGCCTCGAGGTCGAGGAGGGCACCGCCACCTACGACGACGGCATCCCGCCCGAGGTCCTCAACGAGAACCGCTTCCTCGCCGCCCGCGACGGCATGGACGCCGAGCTGATCGCCCACGACCTCAACACCCGCGTCCCCGCCCGCGAGCTCCTCAGCGACCTCCTCGTCCTCTGCCGCCCCCACGCCGAAGAGCTGGGATGCGCGTCCGAGCTGGACACCGTCTCCCGCCTCGCCGAGCGCACCGGCGCCCGCCGCCAGCTCGACCTGAGCCGCAGCCTCGGCAGCCTGCCGAGAGTCGTCGCCGTCCTCGCCGACGACTTCCTAGCCGGCGCTTAGACCGCGGCGGCCGTCCGAGTTGCGTCCCGGGTGCGGCACGTTCGACACACCTCCGTGCGCCCAGAATGTTGGTGGGCCGAAAACCGGAGATATAGGCGGGTTTTCGGCCCACCAACATCGAGGCGTCCCGCAATCGGGGACGAACCGTGACGTTCCGTGGGTCTTCGTGACCTCTCCCATGCCGCGCCCCTGCCCTTCGCTATTTCCCCGTCATATAAGGGGGAAACGACGAACGGTTAGATCGCGAAGTGGTCGCCTGGGGGGATGACGAACTGGCTGACGACCAGGTTCGCGGCGAGTTTGCTGATGCCGTCGCGGATGCGGTTGATGCGGACCTCGACGACGACGGTGCTGCGGCCGGGGTGGAGGACGCGGGCCTCGGCGACGATTTCGTCGCCGTTGCGGCCGGCGCTGAAGACGTTCAGCTTGAGCTCGATCGTGGTGAAGTCCCAGCCCGGCGGGATCGCGCGGAAGGTGGCCCAGGCGGCGACGGTGTCGCCGAGCGCCGTCCAGACGCCGCCGTGGACGAAGCCGCCGGGATGCAGGTGACGAGGGCCGACCTGGATCCGCCCGCGGGCGTAGTCGTCCTCGATGTCGAGGGCCTCGATGCCGAGGTCGGCGGGGAAGCTGCCGACCGCGAACTCATCGATGTCCTCTGGCTTGACCTGGGAGAGATCGGCCATATCGGCGGTATGAAAACAGAAGCCGCCCCATCTGGGGGGCGGCTTCGTCACATAACGTCAGAGTCGCCTATTGCTCAGACCCGTTCGACGATCATCGCCTTGCCCTGGCCACCGGCAACGCACATGGTCTCCAGGCCGACCTGGACGTCGTCGGTCTCCATCCCGTTGAGCAGCGTGCCCATGATGCGGGCGCCGGTCATGCCGAAGGGGTGGCCGAGGGCGATCGCGCCGCCGTGCGTGTTCAGCCTGCTTTCGTCCATCCCGGTTTCCTCCATGATCGGGATGACCTGGGCGGCGAACGCCTCGTTCAGCTCGTACTTGCCGATGTCGCCGATCGACATCCCGGCCCGGTCGAGGACCTTCTTCACCGCGCCGATCGGCGCCACGCCCATCAGCTCCGGCTCGTTGCCGTAGGTGGCGGCGGTGACGATCCGGGCGCGCGGGGTCAGGCCCAGCTCCTTGGCCTTGGTGTCGCTCATGATCAGGACCGCCGCCGCGCCGTCGTTCAGCGGGCAGGAGTTGCCGGCGGTGACGCCGCCGCCGCCCTCGAAGGCCTCGTCGAGCTGGGAGAGCTTCTCCAGCGTCGAGGAGGCGCGCGGGCCGTCGTCCTTGGCGACCACGGTGCCGTCGGCGAGCGTCACCGGGACGATCTCGCGGTCGAAGAACCCGTCCTCCTGCGACTCCACCGCCAGTTCCTGGGAGCGCTGGGCGAACTTGTCCATGTCCTCGCGGCTGACGCCGTACTTCTTCGCCACGTTGACCGCGGTGATGCCCATGTCGATGTAGGCGTTCGGCTGGCCGTTCTCGCCGATCAGGTTCTTGTCGCGGTCGTCGACGCGGACCGGCTCGGAGGCTTCGTTGAAGCGGCTGACCCACTCGACGCCGACGGCGATGTAGGCGTCGCCCTCGCCGGCCTTGATCGCGTTGCCGGCGTGGCGGATCGCGTCGAGGCTGGAGGAGCAGTAGCGGGAGACGGTGACGCCGTTGACGGTCTGCGGCAGCTTCGACAGCAGGCTGATGATCCGGCCCATGTTGAAGGCCTGCAGGCCCTGCGGCATGCCGACGCCGCAGAAGACGTCCTCGACCAGCGCCGGGTCGAGCCCGGGGTTGCGCTCGAGCAGCTGGTCGACCACGAAGGCTCCCTGCTCCTCGGGGCGCAGCGATGCCAGCGAGCCCTTGAAGGCGCGGCCGATCGGCGTGCGTACGGTGTCGACGATTACTGCTTCGGGCATCTCAGGCGCCTCCTTGGCGTAAGTGCGGTGTCGTGAACCGTCGGGCAGCGTAGAGCAAATGCGCCCTCGGTTGATTGACTGGTCGGTCAATCTATTGTGGCATTTGTCACCTGTCAGCCATGAATCGTCCCCGATCTGGGGTACATTCGACGGATCCAGCCCGCGCCGGTACGCGGGAAAACGCCGCGGACGCGGCAGGAAAGGAGGCCTCGACATGCCTGAGGGCTACTGCGTGAAAGAGCGCAAGAAGGTCGAGATCAAAGACGCCAAGCAGGTGACGATGAAGAACGGTCGCCCGGCGATCCAGGGCGTCTGCCCGGACTGCGGGACGAAAATCTTCAAGATCGGCAAACTCGAGGCCTAGGGAAACGTTGCGGGGAGCCGCCCCCAGGCGGGGCGGCTGAACCTCGCCGGCCACTCCTACGTAATAGCGGTCGACATGAACAGTCGGCCGAGAGAGAGACGATCACCGCGCCCGGAGGCGAGACATTGCCCGCGCTGACCCGCGAGCGCGACGTGCGCGAGGCCTACGCCGCCCACTCGGGCGAGCTCTACGGCTTCGCCGTGCGTTCCCTGGGCGATTCCGGGCTCGCCGAAGAGGCGGTCCAGGAGACCTTCCTCCGCGCCTGGAAAGCGGGCGAGCGCTACGACCCCGAGATCGGCAGCCTCCGCACCTGGCTCTTCGCGATCCTGCGCAACGTCGTCATCGACATGGGACGGGCGCGCGCCTCGCGCCCCCGCGTCGGCCCCGAGCAGGGGATCGAGCCGTCGGTCGAACCGCTCGAGCAGGCGCTGGTCGCCTGGCAGGTCGAGGAGGCGATGCGGCGGATCGGCGACGATCATCGCCAGGTGCTGCTCGAGACCCACTTCAAGGCCCGCCCCTACGCCGAGGTCGCCGAGGAGCTGGGCGTCCCCGAGGGGACGATCAAGAGCCGCGTCTACTACGGCTTGAAGGCGCTCCGCGTGGCGCTGGAGGAGATCGGTTATGACGGCTGACGACCATCGCGACTGGCGACTTTCGCTGGGCGCCTACGCGCTCGGCGACCTGCCCCCGGACGAACGCGCGGCACTGGCCGCGCACATCGAGGGCTGCCCCGAGTGCCGCGCCGAGCTGCGCGAGCTCGAAGGCGTGGCGGCGCTCCTGCCGCTCGCCGACCCGGCACGGATCGAAAGCCCGCCGGTGCGACCGCCCGCCGACCTGGGGGCGCGCATCGAGGCGCAGATCGCCGCCGAATCTGCCAAGGAGGGACGCGTGAAGCGGCGGCGGCGCCTGCGGTTCGGGTTCGGCGGCGCCGTCGCCGTCGCGGCCGTCGCGGCGCTGCTGGCGATCGTCGTCATCCCGATCGGCGGGGAAAGTTCGCCCGCGCAGAAGGTGGAATTCGCGTCGGTGCCGAATGGGATCAGCATCAAGGCAATCCTCGAACCCCACGCCTTCGGCACCGAGATCCAGATGTACGTGAAAGGCATGCCCTCGGGCACGCTCTGCCGCGTCTTCCTCCGCGACGCCGCCGGCCGCACCTACTCGGCAGGGAGCTTCCGCTACCGCTGGGAAGAGGGATCAGAGGCCCACCTCAGCTCGGGCCTCGACCTCTCCCAGGCGGCGGAGATCGGCCTCCACGCCGGCGGCCGGACCTTCGTCGCGCCGGTCAGCCCGGTGACCGCGCTGGTGAGTGGGGCGGAGATCCACCCGGCGTGAGCGCCGGCGACGGGCGCCCCGACGGCCGGCCCGCCAAGCGCGTTCGCGGTTTCCCGCGGATAGCGCGGGTAAGTGCGAACGCGATGGCGGTGGCGTCGATCGCGGCGGCGGTCCTCCTCGCCGGCTGCGGCGGGGGCGGGTCGTCGAGTAGCTCGTCGACCGCGACGAAGTCGACGACCACCTCCAGCCTCCCCGCCCCACCGAAGCCGCCGCCGAACGCCGAAGAAGGGACCGTCTTCGTCTCGCTCGGCAGCGCCGCCGGGCTCGGGCTCGTGCTGGCCGACTCCGAAGGCCACGTCCTCTACTCCTTCAGCAAAGACACGCCCGAAGCCTCGGCCTGCGAAGGCGCCTGCGCGAAAGCCTGGCCGCCCCTGCTGGTCGAAGAAGGCGAACCGGAGCCGAGCAACGGCGCCAGCGCCGCCCGCCTCGGCACGATCACCCGCGGCGACGGCACCCGCCAGGTCACCTACGCCGGCCACCCGCTCTACACCTACAGCGGCGACGACCAGCCCGGCCAGGCCAAAGGGAACGGCGTCAGCGCCTTCGGCGGCACCTGGACCGCCCTCAAAGGCAGCGGCGCCCCCGCCGGCTGACGCGTTCGCACTTTCCCGCGCTATCCGCGGGTTTCTGCGAACGCACCCGAGCGGCGACGGACGGTTTAACGCTTGCGGTAGGAGATCGTCGGCGGGGAGATCGCGCGGATCTCCGCCAAGAGGCGGGCGGAGAGCTCGCCAGGGTCCTCGTCGGCGCGCGGCTGGCCGCCTACCGGGTCGAAGAACCGGACCTTGATCTTGGGACGGTGGGGGAAGCCGGTGAGGTCCGAGGTGCCGCTGACGGCGACGCAGCTGACGTGCGCCTCGGGCACTTCGAGCGCCAGCCGGCCGACGCCGCTGCGGGCGCGCATCTCGCGGCCTTTCGAGCGCGTGCCCTCGGGGAAGACGCCAACGCAGGAGCCGCCGCGCAGCGCCTCGATCGCGTTGGCGAGCGCCTGCGCGTCACCCGCGCCGCGGACGATCGGGATCTGGCCCATGCCGTTCAGCACCGGCGCCAGGCCTTTGACGTCCCAGAGCTGGGATTTGGCGAGCGCCCGGATCATCCGCCGCTTGCGCGCCGCGAACCCGATCATCACCGGGTCCCAGTGGCTGTCGTGGTTGCCGACGAGGAGGATCGGGCCGCTCGCGGGCAGCGTCTCGACGCCGCTCGCCTCGATCCGGCCCCAGGCGGCGACCGGCATGTTTACGGCCATCGCGACGCGGTAGGTGCGGGTGGGCTCACGCATGCGGCGCAGCGTATTGGTCTCGGCACCTCCCTTGCCGCAAAGTGCGCGATGCGGGTATCCGCAAATTACGAACTAAAGTGTCTACCGTGCCTCAGAAGCCGCTCGAGTTGATCCTTGCCAGGAACCTGATGTCGGCGCTCTCGACCCCGGCCTTCCTGGTCGACGAGGGCGGCCTGCTGGTCTTCTTCAACGAGGCCGCGGGCAACCTGCTCGGCAAGGGGTTCGATGAAGTCGGCCACGTCGGCCCGACCGAGTGGGGCGGGCTCTTCGGGCCCTACGACGAGGCGGGCGAGACGATCCCCTACGACGACCTGCCGGTGGTCCGCGCGGTGCGCGAAGGCCGCCCCGCCCACGCCAGCTTCGGCGTGCGCGCCTTCGACGGGGCCGTCCACGCGGTCGAATGCTCGGCCTTCCCGATCCTCACCGCGCACGGCTCCCAGGGCGGCGTCGCGATCTTCTGGCCGGCCGAGGACGACTTCCCGGCCGCCGCCGTCAGCGCCGCGGCCGGCGCCGCGCGGACGAACGGGACAGCTCCCGACGGGGCCACCGCGTGAGGGTCGACCTCTGGGGCACGCGGGGGTCGATCCCCTCCCCCGGCCCGGAGACGATCCGCTACGGCGGCAACACCTCGTGCGTCGGCGTCACCCTCGCCGACGGCTCGCTCGTCGTCCTCGACGCCGGCACCGGCATCCGCGGCCTCGGCCTCGCGCTCCCGACCGAGCCGACCCGCATCCACCTCCTCCTCACCCACCTTCACCTCGACCACATCCAGGGCCTCGCGTTCTTCGCCCCGCTTTTCAGCCCCGACGCCGAGGTCATCATCTGGGGACCGGCCTCGCCCGAGGCCAGCCTCCGCGACCGCATCGCCCGCTACATCTCGGCGCCGCTCTCGCCGGTCGAGGTCCGCGAGCTGCCCTGCGACGTCTCCTTCCGCGCCTCGCCGCAGGAGTGGGAGATCGGCGGCGCGCGGATCACCGCCACCGCGGTCGCCCACCGCGGGCCGACGCTCGGCTACCGGATCGACGACGCCGGCTCCTCGCTCGCCTACATCCCCGACCATGAGCCGGCGCTCGGCGCCGACCTCGAGCGGCTCGAGCCCGAGTGGATCTCCGGCTTCGCCCTCGCCCAGGGCGCCGACCTGCTGATCCACGACGGCCAGTACGCCGACGAGGAGTACGACGCGCACCTAGGCTGGGGGCACTCGGCGCTGTCGCACTCGCTCGCCTTCGCCGCCCGCGCCGAGGTCGGGCGCACCCTCCTCTTCCACCACGATCCGCTCCACTCCGACGCCTGGCTCGACGCTCACGCGGAGCGCGCCGCGAGCGCCTGGGCGGAGCGCGGTGGCGCCCCCGGCGCCGTCGACCTGGCGCGCGAGGGAGCGAGTGTGAGCATCGGCACTTCCCGGCCGGCGCCGGTCGCTAGCGTGGCCCGCGCATGAGCCCGATCGACACCGCCCCAATCGACGCGGCCGCGGCGCGCTCGGAGCTGATCGCCCGCGCCCTCGCCAAAGCGACCGTGGCGCACGCGGGCCAGACTCGCAACGGCAGCGGCGGCCTCCCCTACATCGAGCACCCGCGCATGGTCGCCGCCACGCTCGCCGCCCGCGACTACGACGAGGCGACCCTCGCCGCGGCGCTCCTCCACGACGTCGTCGAGGACTCCGACACCACGGTCGAGGAGCTGCGGGCCGAATTCGGCGACGAGGTCGCCGACTTGGTCGCCGCCCTGTCGGATGACGAATCGATCGAGTCCTATCGCGACCGCAAGGACGAGCACCGCGGGCGCGTCGCTGCGGTCGACGGCGACGCCCTGGCGATCTACGCCGCCGACAAGCTGACCAACATGACGACGCTGCACGCGGCGATCGAAGGCGAAGGCATGCGCGTCGCCGACGAGTACAAGGTGCCGCTGTCGCTGAAGCTCGAAGTCTGGGAAGCCGACGCGGCGATGCTCGCGGCGACCGAGCCCGGCCTACCGCTGCTCGACCCGCTGGGCGAGGCGATCACCCGTCTCGGGGCGGATCTAAAAGCGGCAGCCCCTCGTCCCTGAACTTCACTCGCCGCTTCAACGGCAGCACCGCCCAGAGGACGACGAACATCGTCAGCACCAGCGCGGTGGTGACGACCGTCGCCGCGACGGTGCCGAAGAGGACGTTGGTGACGAGCATGATCGCGCAGGTCATCGCCAGCGCCAGCACCGCGAGGCCGGCGATCGAGAGGCGGTTGGCGACGAACACCAATCGCCCCTTCTGCTGATAACGGAAGGTCAGCCGGTGGTAGGCCGAGGGCGCGATCAGCAGCGCCGCCGAGAGCGCCGTCAGCAGCAGCGTCGCGAAGTAGGCCTTCTTGTCGAATTCGCTGATCGAGGTGAAGTGCTGCTGGAACGGCACCGCGAGCAGGAAGGCGAACAGCACCTGCACCCCTGGCAGCGCGACCCGCAGCTCCTGCAGCAGCTCGCCGAGATTGCGATCAAGCCGTTCGTCTTCGGTCTCCTCGCGCCCCGAAGGCCGCCCTTGCGGATCGCGTCCCTCGATACCACGCGTGTTTTCGACTTCGTCCCCCTCGGGCATGAGGTGAACATATGCCCCGCCGACGGACCCTTCTCACATTCGCCGCCATTGCCGCCACCGTGATCGGGGCGCTGCTCGTCGCCGGATGCGGCAGAGCCGAAGGACACTCCTGGCAGGCCGAATTCACCGAGCGCCTCGAAAGCTCAACGGCGGTGATCGAAGAAGCGTCGCCCGATCTACGACCGAGCTCAAGCGAAGTGCAAGTGCTCCGGGCGAGCACGGAGCTCGGTCAGCAGCTCGAGCAAAGGCGCGAATCGGTCGAAGGACTGGTTCCTCCCGCGGCATGCGAAGCAGTACAGGAAGTCGGCGCCAAGAAGCTGAGCGGGGTCGCCGAGAAGGCCTACAACTTCTACAAGAACCTGACCCCCGTTCCTGCACCGACACCTTCCCCGAATCCTCAAGGAAGAAATCGCGGGGATCGAGGAGATCGAGCAGGAAGCCGAAACCTGCGGGTAGGTCCGCCTGAACCTGGGGTACAAATCTCCCAATGCCCACCAAGACCGCGATCGTCCTCTTCACCCGCGACCTGCGGGTGACCGACAACCCGGCGCTGTGGGCGGCGTCGCGGGCCGAGCGGACGGTGCCGCTGTTCGTCCTCGACGACGCGATCCTCGGGTCGCGGTTCGCGGCGCCCAATCGGGTCGCCTACATGAGGGAGGCGCTGATCGACCTCGACGGGCGGCTGAAGGCGATGGACGGGCGGCTCTTCCTGCGTCGCGGGCAGGTGGTCGAGGAGGCGATGCGGGTCGGCGAGGAGGCGGGCGCCACCGAGCTCCACATCGCCGCCGACTGGAGCGCCTACGCGCGGCGGCGCGAGGACGCGATGCGGGAGGCGTGCGAGGCGGCCGGCATCGACTTCACCGCGCACCCCGGCGTGACGATCCTCGAGCCCGGCGCCGTCACCCCCACCGGCGGTGATCACTTCAAGGTCTTCAGCCCCTACCACCGCGCCTGGAACGAAGCGCCCTGGCGCGAGGGGCTCGGCGCGCCGCGCAAGCTGAGCGTGCCGCCTGACCTCGCCGCGGGCGAGCTGCCGGCGCTCGCCGAGCTGACCGACGGCACCCCGTCCCCGGACCGCGAGCCGGGCGGCGAGACGCAGGCCCGCAAGCGGATGCACGCCTTCCTCCGCGACCGAGT
>DAIQOT010000119.1:0-11310 GCA_036787695.1 Solirubrobacterales bacterium
AGGGGGTGATACGGAGATACACGATCGACATCGACTGGGAGCTGCTCGGCTACTCGGTCAACGCCTACATCGCGATGACCGCCATCCAGGGGAAGAAACAACAGAAGGTCGTCGACGCGCTCCTGGAGCTACCCGAGGTGAAAGAAGTGAGCGTGACGACCAGCGAGATCGACATTCTCGCCCACATCATCGTCCGTGATCACGCGGCTCTGCGCGAGCTCATCATCGATCGCATCTGGGAGATCGACGGCGTCGAGCGCACCAACACCATGTTGTCGGTCATCCAAGCCTCCTCTGAAGCTTTCGTTCCCTCACTGCTCAACTCGATCAAGGAGCAGAGGAACCACGAGGTCTGGCTGGATCCACCGGAGTCCGGCCGACCCACGAAGTAGTCGCCTTCAGCGGCTCGCCCAACCGACGTTCAGGCGGCGGGAGCCATACCCGGGCCGGGCTCGGGCGTGACTTCGCGAGCCCTGGCCTCTGCGCCGCAGACGTCACAGACGACATGAGCGTGCACCTCGCCTCCGCAGCCCGCGTGACGGTAGTACATGGGCGGCCCATGGGGAGCCATGTGGCGGTCGCCCCACTCCCGCAGGGCGAGCATTACGGGATACAGGTCGTGGCCCTTCTCGGTCAGCCGATACTCGTTGCGCGACCGTCCGCCTTCTTTATAAGGGGCAAGTTGCAGCACGCCCTCCTCGACCAGGCGGTCGAGACGGTCGGCGAGGCGGCCGCGCGAGATGCCGAGTCGCGAGCGGAATTGATCGAAGCGGCGAACGCCATCAAAGGCCTCTTTGACGAGCATGAACGTCCAGCGATCCCCGAGCACGGAGAGCGGCCGGATGATCGAGCAGGGCTCAGCGATCAGATCCTCATAGGCCACAAAAAGCAGGGTATCAAAATGAGACCCTGCTAGGTTATTTTCGAAACCCGACAAAGGAGCCCAGGCTTGTTCGACGCATTGCTGATCGATGACAGTCACGACCCGCCCCGTGCCCGCCCGGCCGAACTCGACGACTCGGCCCTGCCTGAAGGAGCTGTGACCCTGGCCGTGGCGTATTCCTCGCTCAACTACAAGGACGCACTGGCAGTGACCGGGAGCGCACCCGTCGCTCGCAAGCTGCCGCTGGTCGCGGGCGTCGACCTGGCAGGCACCGTCGTCGAGTCCAGCGACCCGGCCTTCTCCGTCGGCGACGAGGTTCTCGCCACCGGTCACGGCCTCGGCGAGAGGCACTGGGGCGGATTCGCCCAGAAGGCACGGCTCGACGGCGGCTGGCTGACGCCGCTGCCGACCGGCCTTTCGCTGCACGAGGCGATGGCGATCGGCACCGCAGGGCTCACCGCGATGCTCTGCACGATGGCACTCGAGGACCACGGGATCGACGAGGGAGACCTGCTCGTCACCGGCGCCAGCGGCGGAGTCGGCAGCTTTGCGATCACGATCCTCTCCTCGCTGGGCCGCGACGTCGTCGCCTCGACGGGAAGACCGCAGGAGGCTGATTTCCTGCGGGCGCTGGGCGCGAAGGAGGTGGTCGATCGCGACGAGCTCGCCCAGCCGGGTCGCGCCTTGGGCAAGGAACGCTGGGCCGGCGCTGTCGACGCGGTCGGCGGCCAGACGCTGGCCAACATCTGTTCGACGCTTCGCTACGGCGCCGCGGTCGCTGCCTGCGGCAACGCGGGCGGAATGGGTCTGCCCGCGAGTGTCGCGCCGTTCATCCTGCGAGGCGTCAGCTTGATCGGTGTGGACAGCGTCGAGGCGCGGAGCGATCGTCGTGCGGAGGCATGGAGCCGTCTGACCGCGCTCGATTCCAATCTGCGCCATTCCATCGTCGACGAGATCGGACTCAGCGAGGTCTTGGCCACGGCGGAGGGGATGCTGGCCGGTAAGGTCCGCGGCCGCTTGATCGTTGACACGAACAGATGAGGGTGGCCGCATCGATCAAGGCGGCTCCTTCAGACGTCTTCTAGAGGATGGCCGACTCTCGCGAGGCGATCAACAACGCGGCCGATGCCTTCGGCAAAATCAACGACTCGATCTGGGCGGTGAGTTTGCCCATCGTCGGCGCTCCCCTTACCGGCTCTAGACATATCCGATCCGCACGGGCGTGAGTGTCCGTGGGAGCGGCTCCTCGCCAACCCGAGCCTGAACCGGGCTCGATTGGGGAGGTTCTGCGCTATGACGATCCGATCCACGGGTCCGGCTTCAGGCTGGCAGACACTGAGGTCGGCGGCGCGCCGTTCGCAGCGAGCTCCGCGCCCCCAGCTGGCTCGCGAAGATTGCCGTGTCGTCGTCGACGGCGGCCCAATCCTCGCTGATCTTGCGGTCGTCGTCGACGCGGTAGCTCCGGCTGGTGATCGGTCGAAAGCTCAGTCCACATACTCGCGGGCCACCTCGATCGCCAGTGGCCACATCGGCCATCTCGTCATTCCTTCCACCAGGCATCACGTGATGCCTGGCCTAACACCTTCGATGGTCGAGCCGCCTACCGCCGGTTGGTCAAACCCGCGGCGGCCTCGACCACGGCCTGTCGGTGCAGGTCCGATCGTCGCGAGCGGGAAAGCCTCGGAACCTTTTTGAGGACCTCCTCACTGAGCTGCCAGGCAGTCGCCAGCGCCATCACGAGCATCAGGATGTCCTGCGCCCGAGCCCGACGCTCGGCGGCCTCCAGTTCGGCGAAGTCAGCGCTGTCGGCGAGCGCCCGAACCAACGGCGCGTAGGCGGCCTTGCCGTGATCCGCGCCTCCCGGGCGCTCGAGCTGTTGCCAGGTGTTCAGCCGCACGACGTCGTCGTTCTCGGTGAGGTAATCGAAGAGCGCGCCGGCGAAGCCGGGCACGTCGTCGGGATCGAATGGGACCTGGTCGAGCACGTGGGCACAGCGGGCCTCGACCACGGCTTCGAAGAGAGAGGCCTTCGAGCCGTAGTGGAAATAGATCCCCTGCTTGTTGACGTCGGCGGCGGCGGCGATCCGATCGACCCGCGCACCGTTCATCCCGACCGCGGCGAACTCCTGGGTCGCGGCCTGCAGGATTTTTGTTCGCGTCGCTTTTGGGTCATACGGCATAGGTCGATCTTACCGATCTCAACTATCCAGTTGAGAAGCGTTACGCGGCGCGCTACGCTTTCAACCAACTAGTTGATTTAGATTCAGACCAACCAGGAGGACTCATGAACGACGTACCGGCAGCAACCGACACCCAAGCCGAGCTTTACGAGATCGAGCAGATCAAGAACCTGCTCGCCCGCTTCTATCTTTATGGCGACACCCAGCAATGGGACGAGTTCGCAGCTCTCCTCACCGATGACGTGGAGATCATCATCGACGCCGCTCCTCGGCCGAACCCGGACGCCGACGGTGCCGTCCGCATCGTCGGCCGCGATGCGTTCATCGGCGGGATGCAGCAGCTCGTCGACGGGGTCAAGACCGCCCACCAGCTCTACCTGCCGAACATCACGATCATCGACGAGGCGCACGCCAAGGGCATCTGGGCCATGCACGACTACGTCAAGACGCCCGTCGTCATCTTCAACGGCTGGGGTCACCTGCACCACGAGTACCGGAAGGTCGACGGAGAGTGGAAGATCTCCAAAGGCCACACCACTCGGCTGATCGTCGACGAGGAGTGGCTCTGATGCAGGTGGCGACCGATCCCCAGATCGAGGCCGCCCTGCTGTCAGGCGCGAAGTCGAAGTAACGCCGCGAGTCGCGCGGCCTCGACTGGCTGGTCGCCTAGACCAGCCAGTCGAGCAGATCCGCCCGGCTCCTGACGAAGTCCGGCGCGGAGATATCGCGTGGTCGAGGGAGCGCGACGAGCTCGTCGCGCTCGATCACTCCCTCACGCATCAGGACGATGCGATCGGCCAACAGCAGCGCCTCTTCGACGTCGTGGGTGACGAAGACGACCGCGGGATTGTGGCGCTGCCAGAGCTCGATCACGAGCTGCTGCGCTTTCATCCGGGTCAGGGCGTCGAGGGCTCCGAGGGGCTCGTCGAGCAGCAGGAGTTCAGGCTCTCGTGCCAGCGCGCGGGCGAGTGCGACCCGCTGGGCCTCGCCTCCCGAAAGGGTCTTCGGCCACACGTTTGCCGCGGCACCTAGCCCGACCTCGTCCAATGCGGTCACGGCGCGCCCCCGGCTGCTGTCCCCGTCGAGCCCGAACACCACGTTCTTCCAGACCCGCTTCCAGGGGAAGAGCCGCGGTGACTGGAACGACACCGATCGCCGTTTGGCCACCAGCACCTCCCCCTCGATGTCGCGGTCGAGGCCGGCGAGGATCTTCAGCAGCGTGCTCTTGCCGCAGCCGCTCGCCCCGATCAGCGCGACGAACTGGCCCGCCGGGATCGTCAGGTCCAGTCCGTGGAGCACGGTCCGCTCGCCGAAGCGGCGGGTCAGCCCGCTCACCGCGACCGCGGTCCCGGTGCTCGTGTCGGTCGCGGCGCTCATCGTCCACCGAAGCTCGGCCGCCAGGCGAGCAGGCGATGCTCGAGCAGCCGGACGAAGATGTCGATCGTCAGGCCGAGCACGGCGTAGGTCACCAGGCAGACGACGATCACGTTCGTCTGGCCATACTGCTCGGCGTTGTTGAGCAGGAAGCCGATTCCGGAACTGGTGTTGATCTGCTCGGCGAAGATCAGGGCGATCCAGGCGATGCCCAGGGAGAACCGCAAACCGACGAAGAAGTTCGGCAGCGCCGCGGGCAGGACGACCTGCGGGATCATCGTGCGGGTGCGGATCCCCAGCGAGCGAGCGCACTCGATCAGATCCGAGTCGACCCCGCGGATGCCCGCGTACACGTTGAGGTAGACCGGGAACATCGTGCCGAGGGCGATCAAGGCGTACTTCGGCGTCTCGCCTATACCGAACCAGACGATGAACAAGGGGATCATCGCGACGAACGGGATGGTTCGAAGCATCTGCATCGTCGAGTCGATCAGATCCTCACCGAGGCGCGACAGGCCGGCGAGGCTGCCAAAGATGACCCCCAGGCTGATCCCGATCAGCGCCCCGATCGCCACCCGCTTCAGCGAGATGCCGATCGCGCTCCCGAGCTCCCCATTGCCGATCAGCTGGCGGAAGGTTGACACGACCGTCGACGGCTCGACCATGACGTTGCTGTCGAGCACCCCGGTCGAGCACAGCACCTGCCACAGCAGCAGGAAGAGCAGCGGGCCGATCGCCCGGCGGAGCAGGCGTGGAGGCCGCCACCGCCGCGAGGACTGCCCGTCGATGCGCTGCAATCGAGCACTGTCCTCGGGCGGGATCGTTCTGATGGCGGTGGCCTCCACGCTTATCTCGCTATTCCAGGTCTTTGTTGAACGATTCGGTGAAGACCGACTGCGGGTCTTCCGGTTCCCCCTCTACGAGCCCGGCGGAGGAGTAATCCTTCATCGTGGTTTCGTAGTTCTGGAGGGTCGACTGGGTGATCGGGAGGACCTGTCCCGGGATCAGGTTTTCGGCGATGACGGTGGCCACCGGAGCAGGCAATTTCAGCGCCGCTTCATACTTGCTCGCCAGTGCGGGCACGGTCACTTTGGACACCGCTTTTTTGTAGAGCGTCAGGAAATTTGCCAGGGCGGCCGAGTAGGCGGGGTCTTCCAGCGTTTCCGGTTTGGCGATGAAGAAACCGACCTGCGGCCAGAACGCACCGCTGACCAGAACTTTCGCTCCGTCTTCCGCTTCTGCCGCCGTCGAGTAGGGGACCGAGATCGACCACGCGTCGACCTGTCCGCTCGAGAAGGCCGCCGCGGCCGAGGACGCCGGGAGGTTGACGATGTCGACGTCGCTCTCGGTCATTCCGGCTTTCTTCAGCGACTCGACCAGCAGGCCCTCCATCGCCGATCCTTTCGTCACCGCGACCTTCTTGCCGGCGAGCTGGGAGATGTTCGTGATTTCCGAGTCCTTCGGCACCAGGATCATCAGCGCCTTCCCCGGATTCTTCCATTCGGCGAACGCCTTGACGTCGAGCCCGTTCACCTGAGCGTTGATGACCCCGGTGATGCCCGGCGCCGCGACGTTGATCGCGCCGGCCTGCAGCGCCGACACGAGCGGCCCCGCGGTTTCGAAGTTGCTCCACTCGACCTTGTAAGGGGTCTTGTAGCCCGCCAGCTCCCAGGGGATTTCGCTGGAGCCGGTGATGTTCCCGATCTTCAGGGTGACCCCCGAGAGGTCGGGCGCGGCGCCGCTGTTGACGTCGGCCGTGGTGCTTTCCGCGGTGCTCCCTGACGACGCGGTGGTCCCGCTGTCGGAGCCCCCCGATCCGCAGGCCGCCAGCGCCAGCAGGGCGACGGCGAGAAGGCATAGGGCGGCCCCGGCACGAACCCATCTTTTTGCGTGGTGGCGCCCCATGTTTCGATGCGGATTCGAAGCTTTCATGTCACTCCCCTATCTGGGATTGGTCTGGCTGGACGAGGTCGGCACCGCCGACCGGTCGGGTGTCGGGAAATTGGGCGAGGGCAATGCGTGCCCCCTCATCCCCGGCGCGGACCGAGAGGCCGCTATGGATGGAGTCGCAGTAGGCGATCGAGTCCTCGGCGTGCTTCGAGAGCTCGGTCGTGATCGAGCCGGAGACGACCATCGCGAAAGCACCGATCGGTGAGAGCTCCGGCAGCGAGGTGGAGCTGCCGGGATCCAGGTCGACGATCGAGATCCGCAGGCCGTCGTCCTCGATGACCAGGTCGGTCCAGCCACGATCGCTGGGGCTGCGAAGCAGGTCGACGTGGAGGCTTCTCCGGCGACCGTCCTTACCGGAGGTCGGCAGGCTCGCTTTGAGGGTGTCCCGCTCCTTCGGCATCTCGTGCAGTCCGAAGTCGATGCGACGGCGGAGGTTGACGAAGCTGAAGCCGTCGGGGCCGACCGGCTGGAGCGGACCGTACGGCGCGAAACGGTCGGTGTAGTGGATGACCCCGCGGGGGTATTCCGACTTGCCGAACCTGCAGGCGCCGCCGACGAAATACTGGAACTGATCGACGGGATGAAAGTGCGGCGGCAGACCATCACGTCCGCTGCCGATCTCGGTCCGAAACGCCTGCGGCTCGAGCGCACCGAGGCGCTCGGCGTCGTGGACGCTGATCGCGGGCCCGATGATCGGTACGGCCCCGCCGCGATCCTCGTCCAGCGTTGGCTCGATCGTCTGGCTGTGCCAGTCAAGGGAGATTGCCGACATGGTGTCCTCCGGGTTCAGGCTTTGACGGTGTGGGCGGCCGGCGTGGGTCCGAGGGCCGTCGGCCGCTCGGGCTGGCTCTCCCAGTCCGACCAGGAACCGATGTAGACGTCGATCGGGATGTCGATCGTGCTCAGCGCCATCGCCGTGAGCCCGGCAGCGACGCCGCCGCCGCAATAGACGGCCTTCGGCGTCCCGTTCGAGAGGCCGAGGCCCGCGAATAGCGCCACCAACTCCCGCTCGGACTTCAGGTAACCACCGTCGAAGGCGGTCGCGATCGGGGTGTTGACGGCGCCCGGAATGTGCCCGGAGCGCTCCTCGCCGCGGGTTGCCGCGCCGGTGTAGAACTGCGACGACCGAGCGTCGAGCAGCACACCGCTCGCGGCGATCTGCTGTGCCCGATCGGCATCGATGACGTTGAGCCGGCCGGGCGTCGGCTCGAAGGTCCCGTGTCCGTCCTCCGGCACGTCGCGGGTCAGTTCGCCCTCGGCGGCCACCCAGGCGTCGAGGCCGCCGTCGAGGACGCGGACCTCCGGCACTCCGGCCCATTTCAGGACGAACCAGGCCCGCCCCGCTCCGGCCGGGATACCCTCGCTGTAGACGACGACCAGCGATTCCTGATCGACGCCCCAGCGGGCCAGGCTGCCCTGCAGCCTCTCGGCTGCGGGCAGTGGCCGGCGGGCACCGCGTTGCGGCGACTTCTCCTGGAGATCCGTGGTCAGATCGACGAAGTGCGCACCCGGCAGGTGTCCCTCTCGGTATCCCTCCCGCGAGCCCGGATCGCTCGACTCGAACCGGACGTCGAGCAAGACGACGTCGCGATCGGAGTCGAGCGCCGCGCGCAGTTCGTCGACCGAGATCAGAGTCTCGGTCCGCGGCGTCACGAGGCTGCCTCTGCGGCCAGCTCCGGGCTCGAGTCGACGGCGCTGCCGGGCTGCGGCAGTCCGAGGTGCTCGCGCAGGGTCGTCCCCTCGTACTCGGTGCGGAACCGCCCACGCCGCTGCAGCTCGGGGACGACGAGATCGGCGAACTTGTCGAGCGCTCCCGGCATGTAGGCCGGGAAGAGCATCGCGCCGTCGAGCGCTTCGCTGTCGACCTGCTCCTCGAGCCAGTCGGCGATCTCGGTGTAGCTGCCGACCACCGGGGCCTGCGAGTAGGGACGGTTGCGGAGGAAGTGGAAATAATCCCGCAACGTGATGTTTTCGTCGCCGAACGCGGCGAAAGCGAGGTTGATCGTGCTGGGTCGGTCGGTTTTCGCGTGCGTCCCGG
The DNA here is from genome assembly GCA_036787695.1 of Solirubrobacterales bacterium. Classification (GTDB taxonomy): domain Bacteria; phylum Actinomycetota; class Thermoleophilia; order Solirubrobacterales; family 70-9; genus VAYN01. The sequence continues at coordinate 8,425 of DAIQOT010000119.1, forward strand.
CCGCCGAGAGATCGAGCGTGCGCTCGTATGAGTCGATGTCGACGGCATCCAGGAGGCGCACGTCGGGGTCGACGTCGGAGAGGTCGCGGTCGAGCGCGTCGGAAACCGTCTCCGGCGAATACGCGTCGACGTTCAGGTCCTGGACCTGGCGGAATTTCTCATGCGCCTCGCGTGAGGTCTCCCCGACGTAGAAGGTGATCCCGGGGATGATGAGGTGGTTCTCGGGTCGACGACCGTATTTCTCGAAGCGCGACTTCAGGTCGGTGTAGTACGCCTGGTTCCACGCGGTGTCGACATAAGGGGTGAAGCGGACGTCGACGTATTTCGCCGCGTACTCTTTCGAGCGCTCCGACGCGCCGGCGTGGAGGATGACGACCTGACCCTGCGGGCTTTTCGGCAGGTTCAGCGGCCCTTTGACGTTGAAGTAATCGCCCTCGTGGTCGATCGCGTGAGCCTTCGACTCGTCGACCCAGATGCCGAGCTCCTTGTCGCCGACGATCGCACCGTCCTCCCAGCTGTCCCAGAGCGCCTGGATGACGCGGGTCAGCTCTTCGGTGCGGTCGTAGTCGGAAGAGAAGTCAGGCTCGACGCCGAAGTTCCCGCCCGCGTAGGTGGAGGTGATGATGTTGATCGCCGCCCGGCCCTTGCTCAGATGATCGAGCGTCGATGCCGCGCGAGCGGTGCTGTAAGGATCGATGAAGTTGGCGTTGACGGTGGCGACGAGGCCGATCCGCTCGGTCTTCGCGGCGAGGAAGGCCGACAGGGTGAAGGACTCTGCCTTGAACACACCGATGTGAAGGTGCGACTGCCATTCGGGCAGGCTGCGGAGATGGCTGCCGATGAAGAAGTAATCGAATTTGGCCCGCTCGGCGGTCTGCGCGGCGGCGGCGAGAAAATCGGGGTCCATCGTCCCGAAGGCGTTTGCCTCGGGAAGGCGCCAGGCGCTTGCGTGGCGGCCGGTCGGCCAGATGGAGAAAGCCAGCTTGATCTGCTTCTTGGACATGGAGGTTTCCAGATTCCTTAGTTTGTTGACCAGGTAGCTAGACTGTGGCCAATGGACGACAACGGATCAAGCGACTGGAAGGCACCGTTGAGCGATCCCAAGAGCAACGATCCGCTCCAATCTCGCCAGCTGTCCTACTTCCTGGCCGTGGCCGACGAGCTTCACTTCGGCAAGGCCGCCGAACGCCTCGGCATCGGCAAGCCGCCGCTTTCCCGTGCCATCCGCAGGCTGGAGGCGGACCTGGGCGTGGTGCTCTTCGAGCGAACCAGCCGCACGGTCAAGCTCACACCGGCCGGCGAGACGCTCCTGAAGCGGGGGCGGGCCGCGGCCGACGCACTGGCCGACGCGGCAAACGAGACCCGCGAGGCCGCCTCCGCGGAGGCGATCCGCCTCGTCATCGGCACCCACATCGATGCCGATCTGGCCCGCGGCCTGCAGGCGCGTCACGAGCGTCGCACCGGCACCCCGGTGTTGGTCGAGGTCGCCGCCGACGGGAGCCATGCATCGGCGATGGTCCGCGAGGGAAATGCCGACGTCGCGATCCTGCTCGAGCATTTCTTCCAGCCGGACGGGCTCGACTGGGAACCGATCCTCGAAGAGCAGCGTGTCGTCGCACTCCCCACCAGCCATCCCTTGGCGGAGAGATCTGAGTTGAGATTCCGGGACCTCGAGGGCGAGACCTTTCCCTTCGGGGAGGGCCACTACGGGCGGGTCTTCCGCTTTCTCGCCGCGCAGGACACGGAGTCGCTGAGCCTGCGAGGAGTTACAGAGCCGGATCCCCGGCTGCGCTATGACTCGAGCCTGCAGACGGTGCCTCAAATCCTCGGCCGGGTCGAGTTCGGACAGCTCATCATCTTCATGGGCACGTCGATGGCCAATCGCTGGAATCGGGCGGGCATCAGCTACATACCGGTCTCTGACATCTCTCCTGGGCGGGCGATGATCGTCTGGTCCGATCGGACGCGGTCGCAGCGGGTCGGCTCCTTCGTGCTCACCGCCACGGAAGCCTTCGACGAGTGTCGCGACGATCAGGGAGTCCCGGCGGTCGACCGGGACCCGCAGCCGGCGTAGCCGGTCGCGCGTCCGCCGCCCGCCTCAGGCGGCAAGCTCGTCCTCCTCGAGGTGAAGCTGGGAATAGGAGCCGCGGTAAAAGAGGAGCGGCTCGGCTCCCGGTTCCCGGTGGTAGAGATGAAGGGCGTCGCCGATCACGATCTCGTGGTCGCCGGCGGGATGGATCGCCTCGACCTCGCAGGTGATCGTCGCCAGCGCTCCAGGCAGGATCGGCACGCCGGAGTGGTCGTCGAAACCGACCTCGTGGGCGCTGACCGCGGCACCCTTCTTGGCGAAGCGGTCGGAGTGGTGGCGCTGCTCGACGGCGAGGATGTTGACCGCGAAGCGGCCGGTCTCACGGATCGTCGCCAGGGTCTCCGAGTTACGGGCGAGGCAGGCGAGGAGCATCGGCGGGTCGAGCGAGACGGAGTTGAAACTGTTGGCCGTGAGCCCGACATCCTCGCCCGCCGCGTTGCGGGTGGTAACTATCGTCACTCCGGTTGCGAATGAGCCCAGGGCGGCGCGAAACTGGCGAGTCCGTGCTTGAAAATCGGCGCTCATGATCGGATGCTGCGCCCCCGAAGGTCCGCGGTGAGCGTCGGAGGGGGCTGTCGCGACGGGGACACTGCGTGCCGTAAGCTCGCGACGATATGGGACAACAAGATCGGCACGTAGCAGAGTGTAGTGCAACTGTGAACGTTCTTCACGGCGGCATTGGGGAATTTCTTTACCCCTTGTAGAGTGCGCCTCCGTTTCGGCCCCCGGCCTGCGCGGGGTGAGCCGATTTATGGAGAGCTATGCGCGTCCGGCTGTTCAGTCACTATGTTCATATT
>DAIQOT010000120.1:0-11295 GCA_036787695.1 Solirubrobacterales bacterium
GGCGCAACGGTGCCGGTCCGCTGGGGCAGCGAGGACCACGTGCGGGAGCTGTTCGGCGACGGGATCGCCGAGTTGCGGGCGGAGCGCCGCGCCAACCGCCAGGCCTTCCGCTCGCCCGACCACTACCTCGACTTCTTCCGCGCCTACTTCGGGCCGCTGCGGAGCGCCTTCGAGCAGGTCGGGCCGGAGGGCGCCCCGGCGCTCGAGGCCGACATGCGCGAGTACCTCGAGAAGGTCCGCGGCGACGCCCCGGCGCTGGTCATAGAACCGGAGTACCTGCAGGTGGTCGCCGTCCGCGCCTAGGCGGACGGGGCCTCAGCGGTCCGCGATTAGGCGGAGGGACGCTCAGGAACGGCGGGGTTGAGCCCACCCAGAACCATTTTGGCGATGACACCGATCAGCATCACGCCGAAGAAGATGAGGCCGGAGACGGCACCGCCCTGGCCGAGCCAGGCGTAGATGATCGTCGTGACGGCGATTGAGATGAAGGTCCACACGGCCAAGAACATGCGCGCATCCTATCCGGCGAGGGAGACGCGCGTCTCGGCGAGGAACGAGGCGACCCCGTCGGCCGACTCGGCGGGGGTCGCGCCTTCGCCCGCGGCGCGCACCAGGCGGGTACCGATGATCACCCCGTCGGCGACCTCGCCGACCGTTCTGGCGTGCGCCGGCGTGCTGATCCCGAAGCCGACCGCGACCGGGGTCTCCCCCGCGTCGGCCTTCGTCCTGGCGACCAGATCGGCGAGCTCCGGCGGCAACTCGCCGCGCTCCCCGGTGGTGCCGACGGTGGAGACGACGTAGATGAACCCGCGGGCGACGTCGCAGATCTCCTTGCGGCGCCCCTCTGGCGTCGTCGGCGCGATCAGCGGCACCATCGCGATCCCGGCCGCGGTGAACGCGTCGCGGATCCCCTCGTCCTGTCCCAGCGGCAGGTCGGGGACGATCACGCCCGCGGCGCCGGCGGCGCTCGCCAGTCGCGCAAACTCGACCCCGCCGCCGTGCGCGAGCACCATGTTCACGTAGACCATCAGGATCACCGGGACCTGATCTCCAACCGCCTCACAGACCTCCAGCGCCGTCCGCAGGGTCGCCCCCTCGCTCAGCGCTTGGGTGGCCGCCGAGTGAATCGTCGGACCGTCCGCGAGTGGATCCGAAAACGGGACGCCGAGCTCGATCAAATCGGCCCCGGCGTCGACGTACGCTCGCGCGACCGCCAGCCCCGAATCGCGGTCAGGGAAGCCAGCCATCATGTACGGCATCAGGGCGGCGCGACCTTCAGCTCTGGCAGCAGCGAAGGTGGCGCGGATCCGCGCCTCGCCATCAGTCGGGGCGCTCAAGGGGAGTCCCCCGTATGGCTCGGCGGAACCTCCCCGCTGTTGTTCCGACGAGTCATGCGGGGGACTCCCCCACCCGGCGCACGTACTCGGCCAAATCCTTGTCGCCTCTCCCCGAGAGACACAGCACGTCGAAGCCCTCGCCCTCGAGCGGGTTCTCCATCAACCAGGCGACGGCATGGGACGACTCGAGCGCCGGGATGATTCCCTCGAGGCGGGAGACTTCGCGGAGCGCGTTGAGGGCACCGGCATCGTCGATCGAGAAGTAGGAGGCGCGGCCGGTCTCGCGGAGGTAGGCGTGCTCGGGGCCGGAGCCGGGGTAGTCGAGGCCGGCGGAGACCGAGTGGGCCTCGAGGATCTGGCCGTCCTCGTCGGCGAGGACGCGGGAGAGAGAGCCGTGCAGGACGCCCGTCTGACCCTGGCCGAGCGAGGCGCCGTGGCGTCCCGTCTCGATCCCGTCGCCGGCGGGCTCGACGCCGACCAACGCGACCTCGGCGTCGTCGACGAACGGGGAGAAGATGCCGATCGCGTTGGAGCCGCCGCCGACGCAGGCGATCACACGTTGTGGGAGTGCGCCCTCGGCCTCGAGCGACTGCGCCCGCGCCTCTTCACCGATCACCCGCTGCAGGTCCCGCACCAGCGACGGATACGGCGCCGGCCCGACCGCCGAGCCGATCACGTAGTGGGTCGTCCCGACGTTGGCGACCCAGTCGCGGATCGCCGCCGAGACGGCCTCCTTCAGGGTTCGCGCGCCCGCCTCGACCGGCGCCACCTCGGCGCCCAGCAGCTTCATCCGCTCGACGTTCGGCGCCTGCCGGCGGATGTCCTCGGTGCCCATGTAGACGATGCATTCGAGGCCGAGCAGCGCGCAGGCGGTCGCGGTGGCGACGCCGTGCTGGCCGGCCCCGGTCTCGGCGATGATCCGCTGCTTGCCCATCCGCTCGGCGAGCAGGGTCTGGCCGAGCGCGTTGTTGATCTTGTGGGCGCCGGTGTGGGCGAGGTCCTCCCGCTTCAGGTAGACCCGCGAGCCGACCTTCTCGGAGAGCCGTTCGGCAAGGTAGAGCGGCGTCGGCCGGCCGATGAAGTCGCGCCGCAGGGCGTCCTGGCGCTGGTTGAAGGCTGGGTCGTCGCGGGCCTCTTCCCAGGCCGCGGTGAGCTCGTCGAGCGCGCCGATCAGCGTCTCAGGGACGTACCGGCCCCCGAAGGGACCGAAGCGTTCCTCGATCACGGGCATCAGGTGGCGGCGCCGACCGAGTTCGCGGCCTCGTAGAAGGCCGCCATCTTGGCGTGGTCCTTGCGGCCCGGCGCGGCCTCGACGCCGCTGGCGACGTCGACCGCGTAGGGCTGGACGATCTCGACGGCCTCGGCGACGTTCTCCGGCTTCAGCCCGCCGGCGAGGATCGCCGGGACCTCGGAGCGGTGCCCGCGCAGCAGCTCCCAGTCGAAGCTCTCGCCGGTGCCGCCGGGCAGACCGCCGGCGCGGCGGTCGAAGAGGTGGTAATCGACGCTGCGGTAGGCCTCGGCGCCGTGGACGTCGGCGGCGGAGGAGACGTGGATCGCCTTGATCACCTTGACCCCCGCCCGGCGCGCGACCTCGGCGCAGAAGGAGGCGCCCTCCTCGCCGTTCAGCTGCACCATCGAGAGCTGCTCGTCCTCGACCGCGCGGGTAACCTCGGCCAGGGTCGGGTTGACGAACACCCCGACGATCTCCGCCTTGCGGCGGAAGGCCGCCGCGATCGCCGCGGCGGTGGCCGTGTCGACGTTGCGCGGCGACGGCCCCCAGTGGATCAGCCCGATCGCCCAGGCGCCGAGCCGCACCGCCTCGGCGGCGTCGTCCAGATTGGTGATCCCGCAGAACTTGACGCGCATGGACCCCACATTACGGGACCCAGGCCACCGCCCGCCGCGAGCGGCCGGGGAATGAAAAAACCGCCCGAGGGGCCGGACTCCCCTCGGGCGGCGGTGTGCTTCCCTCAGCCTTGCGGCGAGGCTTCTTCGACCTTCGCGGGCCTGGTGCCCAGCGTCACGGTCGCAGTCTGTTCCTTGCCATCACGGAGGTACTTGATCGTCATCTTGTCGCCAACTTTCTTCTGGCTGACAAGTTCGATGATCTGTTCCATGTTGGTGATCTTCTCGCCGTCGGCTTCGGTGATCACGTCACCTCCGAGCGTGACCGGCTCGCCGCCGATCGTCGCTTCGGTCGAGCCGCCCTTGAGGCCGGCCTTGGCGGCGGGGCCACCCGGTTCGACCGAGGCGATCAGGACGCCTTCTTTGACCGGCAGGTTCACCGCTTCGGCCAGCTGCGGGGTGATCGTCCCGCCGGTGATCCCGAGGTAGGCGTGTTCGACCGTGCCTTTGGTTTCGAGTTCGGAGATCACTTCCTTGGCGGTGTTGATCGGGATCGCGAAGCCGATGCCGACGTTGCCGTCGGCGCCGTTGCCGCCAGTCTCGATCTGCGAGTTGATGCCGATCACTTCGCCCACGTCGTTGATCAGCGGGCCGCCGGAGTTACCGGGGTTGATCGCCGCGTCGGTCTGGATCACGTTGTCGATCGAGAAGCCGTTGGGCGCCTGGATCTGACGCTGGAGGGCGGAGACGATGCCGCTGGTCACGGTGCGGTCGAGCCCGAACGGGTTGCCGATCGCGACCACCGGGTCGCCGACTTCCATCTTCGAGGAGTCGCCGAGGGTCAGCGGGGTCAGTTCGCTCGACGGCGCCGAGACCTTGAGCAAGGCCAGGTCGGAGGCCGGGTCGGTGCCGACCACTTCGGCGGTGTACTCCTTGTCGGATTCGCCGAGTTTGACCTCGATCTTGTCGGCGCCTTCGATCACGTGGTTGTTGGTGAGGATGTGGCCCTGCGAGTCGAGCACGATGCCCGAGCCGGTCGCGGTGCCACCGCCCTGCGATTCGGATTCACCGAACGGGTTGAAGGCTTCCGACGATTCTTCGGCGGGGATCGACGATTCGATGAAGGCGACGCCGTTGCCGTCGGCCTTGTAGATCTGGTCGACGGTGTTGCCGCCGTTGCTGCCTGCGCCTTCTTCGGACGACGTCGCGGCGATCGGCGCCGCCGCCGTCTGCTCGATCGTCGTCGTGTCGCCGCCGCTCGACTTGACCGCGCCGGTCAGGAGCAGGACCGCGCCGACGATGGCAACGAGCGCGCCGCCCAGGAGCGCGGACCCGAACGAGGAACGGAAGAACCCTCCGCGCTTCTTCTTCGGCTCCGGTATTGCCCATTTATCCGGATCGTTGCCTTGATTGTCCGGTTTGTCCCAGTTCTGATCCATATGGAGAGAATGCCTTAGACCGTTGACCGGCCACTAAAGCGAGTCGAAAAGTTTCTTAAAGACCCGCGCGTTTCCGCGCCTGCCAAGCGCGGCGGCTAGTACCCGTATTCGCGGGTCTCGTCGAGGCCGGTCAGCTGGCGCGTCGTCAGCTCCGGGTCCTCGGAGGTCATCAGGGCGCCGCCGATCAGCACCGCGTCGACCCCGACCCGCTCCAGCTCGTACAGCTCCTCGCGCCCGGAGATGCCGCTCTCGGCGACGACGGTCTTCCCCGCCGGGACGTCGGGCATGAGCTCGAAGGTGGTCTGGATGTCGACCCGCTGCTCGTCGAGGTCACGGTTGTTGATCCCGATCACCTCGGCGTCGAGCTCCAGCGCCCGCTCGAGCTCCTCGGCGTCGTGGACCTCGACCAGGCAGTCGAGATCGAGTTCCCGCGCCTCGTCGTGGAGCGCCACGAGTTCGCGATCCGACAGCGCCCGCACGATCAGCAGCACCGCGTCGGCGCCGTGGACCGCGGCCTCGTAGAGCTGGTACGGGTCGATGATGAAGTCCTTGCGGATGATCGGCAGCGTCGCCGCGGCGCGGGCCGCGCGCAGGTCGTCGAGCGAGCCGCCGAAGTGCCGCGTGTCGGTCAGCACCGAGAGCGCGGCGGCGCCACCGCGCTCGTAGGCCGCGACCTGGGCGGCGATGTCGGCGTCCGGGCGGATGTCGCCGAGGCTCGGCGAGCGGCGCTTGAACTCGGCGATCACGGAGAGACCGGGGCGCGTGAGCGCCTCCTGGAAGGGACGATCGCGGCCGCGGCCGGATAAATGCCCTTCGAGCTCGGCCTGAGGGGTTTCGCGCTTTCGCGCTTCCACGCCCTCCCGAGCACCGTCAATCAACTGGTCGATGATTCCCACTGAACGAGGACAGGTTAGCCGGCGGCGGAGACCGTTGCCGCGATCAGCTTGTCGAGCACGCTCGCGGCCGCCCCGGAATCGATCGCGGAGGCCGCTTTTCCGACCCCCTCCTCGAGGTCCGCGGCGAGCCCGCCGACGTAGATCGCGGCGGCCGCGTTGAGCAGGACGATGTCGCGGTGGGGGCCGCTGTCACCGGCGAGGACGGCGCGCGTGGCGGCCGCGTTCTCGGCCGGCGTGCCGCCCGCGATCTGGCTCAGCTCGAGCGGCGCGAGGCCGTACTGGCCGGGCTCGACGTACCACTCGGCGGTGCGGCCCTCGAAGACCTCGATCACCCGGGTCGTCGCCGAGAGGGCGAGCTCGTCGACGCCATCTTCGGCGCTGACGACGAGCGCCCGTTCGACCCCGAGCCCGATCAGCGCCTCGGCGATCGTCTCCTGGTAGTAGCGGTCGGCGACGCCGACCAGCTGGCGCGTGGCGCCCGCCGGGTTGGTCAACGGGCCGAGGAAGTTGAAGACGGTGCGCACGCCGAGGCCCTCGCGGGCGGGCCGGACGTGGGACGTCGCCTGGTGGTGGCGGGGAGCGAACATGAAGCCGAAGCCGACCTCGTCGATGCAGCGGGCGACCGCCTCGGGGTCGAGGTCGATCGCGACGCCGAGGGCCTCGAGCACGTCGGCCGAGCCCGACTTCGAGGTCGCCGAGCGGTTGCCGTGCTTGGCGACCGCGCAGCCGGCGCCGGCGGCGACGAGCGCGGCGGTGGTCGAGACGTTGAAGGTCGAGGGGCCGCCGCCGGTGCCGGCGGTGTCGACGAGGTCGGCGCGGTTGGCGTGGACCGGGGCGGCGAGCGAGCGCATCGTCCGCGCCAGCCCGACCAGCTCCGACACCGTCTCCCCCTTCGCCCGCAGGGCGATCAGGAAGGCGCCGGTCTGGATCGGCTCGGTCCGCCCCTCCATGATCTCGCTGAGGACGGTCGAGGCGTGGTCGGCGGTCAGGTTCTCGCCCGCGCAGACCGCGTCGATCGCGCGGGAGACGAGGTCGTTAGGCATCTTGGCCCACCCCCTCCTTCAAGAAGTTCTCGAGCAGGTGTTTGCCGTGCGGGGTGAGCACCGACTCGGGGTGGAACTGGACGCCCTCGGCGGGCAGCTCCTTATGCCGCGCTCCCATCACGACGCCGCCGAGGTGGGCGGTCAGTTCGAGCTCGTCGGGGAGGTCGGGGTCGGCGATCAGCGAGTGGTAGCGGCCGGCGACCATCGGTGTCGGCAGGCCGGTGAAGATCGTCTTGCCGTCGTGCTCGACCTCGGCGTCCTTGCCGTGGACCGGGTCGCCCTGTATCACCTTGCCGCCGAAGACCTCGACCATCGCCTGGTGCCCGAGGCAGACGCCGAGGGTCGGGGTGCCGGCCTCGGCGAAGGCGCGGATCGCCGCGCCGGAGATCCCCGCCTCCGACGGCGTGCAGGGGCCGGGCGAGACGACGAGGCGGTCGGGGCCGCGCTCGAGCAGCTCGGCGACCTCGGCCTTGTCGTTGCGGACGACCTCGACCTCCGCGCCGAGCTCACCCAGGTACTGGACCAGGTTGTAGGTGAAGGAGTCGTAGTTGTCGATCACGAGGACGCGCATGGTGGTCTTCCCTGGTCCGGGTCCTCAGGCCCAGTCCGACTGGGCGCAGGCGACCTCGACCGCGCGGAAGACCGCGCGCGCCTTGTTGACCGACTCGTTCCACTCGTAGTTCGGCTTCGCGTCGACGACGGTGCCGCCGCCCGCCTGGACGTGCATGCGGCCGTCCTTGACCACGACGGTGCGGATGTGGATCGCCGTGTCGAGGTCGCCGTTCCAGCTCAGGTAGCCGATCGCGCCGCCGTAGGAGCAACGCTTGACCGGCTCGAGCTCGTCGATGATCTGCATCGCGCGGACCTTGGGCGCGCCGGAGAGAGTCCCGGCCGGGAGCGAGGAGCGCAGCACGTCCATCGCCGTCACGTCCTCGCGCAGCTTCCCTGACACCTTGCTGACGATGTGGAGAACGTGCGAGTAGGTCTCGATCACCATCAGCTCGTCGACGTTGACGGTGCCGTACTCGCAGACGCGGCCGAGGTCGTTGCGGCCGAGGTCGACCAGCATCACGTGCTCGGCGCGCTCCTTCGGGTCGTTGATCAGGCGCTCGGCGAGGCGGCGGTCCTCGTCGGCCGATTTCCCGCGCGGCGAGGTGCCGGCGATCGGGCGCGTCTCGACGATCCCGTCGTGGACTTTGACCAGCGGCTCGGGCGAGGCGCCGGCGATCTGGAAGTCACCGAAGTCGATGTAATACATGTAGGGCGACGGGTTGACGGTGCGGAGGCCGCGGTAGAGCGAGAAGGCCTCAACCGGCGCGTCGGCGCTGAAGCGCTGCGAGGGGACGACCTGGAAGGCGTCGCCGGCGCGGACGTACTCGACGATGCGGCTGACCGCGGCTTCGAAGTCCTCGCGCTCGAAGTTCGAGGTGAACTCGGGCGGCTCGGTGACGCTGGGCGTGGCGGGCTGTGGGACGGCGCCGCGGAGGCGCTCCCTCATCTCGGCGATCGTCGCGGCGGCGCGGGCGTATTCGGTGTCGAAATCGTCGTCGCCCTCGGTATGGACGCAGGCGAGGATCGTCAGCTCGTGCCGCAGGTGGTCGAACACGAGCATCGCGTCGGTGACCATCAACGCCATGTCGGGGAGGCCGAGCTCATCGGGATTGGGCTCGCCGAGGGGCTCGACCGTGCGGACGAGGTCGTAGCCGAAGAAGCCGACGGCGCCGCCCGTGAACGGCGGAAGGTCGGCGACCGGTGCCGGCCGGTAGGCGGCGAAGCGGGCGGCGACGGCGCCGTAGGGGTCGGGCTCGGGTTCGACCGTCGTCGGCTCGCCGCCGAGCGAGGCGGCGCGGCCGGTCCATTCGGAGAGCTCGCCATCGCTCCAACGGAGCACCGCGCGCGGGCGCAGCCCGACGAACGAGTAGCGGCCGACCTGGCCCTGCTCGGCGGACTCGAGCAGGAAGCAGGGAGCGCCCTCGGGCTCGGCGGCGCGGAGTTTCAGGAAGGCGGAGACGGGGGTCTCGGTGTCCTCGACGAAGCGGGCGCGGACCGGCACCACGTTGCCCTCGCGGGCGAGCTCGCGGGCCTCCTCGAGCGTCGGCTCGAGGCGCAGCTCGCTGTCGGCGGCGACGGTCATCGCGCGCCTCGGGGCGCCCCGCAGGCGGGCTCAGCCGGCACGGCGGTTCAGCTCCTCGAAGACGGCGGCCGGCGGGACGTTGCGAGCGGCCAGCAGGACCCACAGGTGGTAGAGGACGTCGGCGGCCTCTTCGGCGACCCGCTCGTCGGTCTCCTCGCGAGCGGCGCGGACGACCTCCTCGGCCTCCTCCTGCACCTTTTCGCCGACCATCGTCGGGTTGTCGAGGAGCTCAACCGTGTAGCTGCCCTCGGGGCGCTCGGCACGGCGACTCTCCAGCGTGCGCTGCAGGGCGGGCAAAGCCTCGTGCACGACTCGGTGCGGCTCACCCGGGGCGGGCGGCGCGTCCTTGTCAGGAGCCGCGCCACCGCCGATCTCCCGGTAGAAGCAGGTTCGTTCACCCGTGTGGCATGCAGGGCCTGCGGCCGTGACGATCGCCAGCACGGCGTCGCCGTCGCAGTCGTAACGGAGTTGATTCACCGCCATCGTGGCGCCGGAGGTTTCACCTTTGCGCCAGATCTCGTCCCGCGAGCGGCTGAAGAAGTGCATCTCCCCCGTCTCGAGCGTCAGTTCCAGCGCTTTCCGGTTCGCGTAGGCGAGCATCAGCACCTCGGCGGATGCCTCGTCCTGCACCACCACCGGCACCAGGCCCTTTGCGTCGAAGGAGATTTCGTCAAACATGGAAGGGATCGTAGACGGGACGAGGGGAGGACCCTGGACGAACCTCCCCGCAGTTCGTGAGGGAAGGGTCCTCCCCTGGCCCGCTCGCGCCGCTACTCGATGCCGAGGCGGTCGAGCATGTCCTCGTCGCGCCGCCAGTTGCGCCGCACGCGGACGCTGAGGTCGAGGTGGACCTTGCCCTCGAGCTCGCGTTCGAGCGAGCGGCGGGCGGCGGTGCCGATCTCGCCGATCTTGGCGCCGCGGCGGCCGATCAGGATCCCCTTCTGCGATTCCGTCTCCGCCCAGATCTCGGCGGTGACGGTGACGAGGCCGTCCTCGCGCGGCTCGCTCACCTCGAGCACCGAGACCTCGACCGAGTGCGGGATCTCCTGCCGGGTCCGGTTCAGCACCTGCTCGCGGATCAGCTCGGCCAGCAGCAGCTCCGAGGATTGGTCGGAGGAGTCCTCCGGCGGATACATGTAGGGCCCCTCGGGGATCAGCTCGCCGAGACGGTGGAGCAGCGCCTCCAGCCCCTCGCCGGTCGCCGCACTGATCGGGAAGACCTCGTCGACGGCGGGTAGCGAGGCGGCCTCGGTGAGCGCGTCGATCGTGCCGCGGCGGGCGATCTTGTCGCACTTGTTGACCGCGCAGATCACCGGGATCTCGATCCGCGCCGCTTTCAGCAGGCCGGCGATGAAGCGGTCGCCGGGGCCGACGCCCTCCTCGCCGTTGATCACCAACAGCGCCACGTCGGAGTCGGCGAGCTCGCGTTCGACCCGTTTCTGCATCCGTTTGGTCAGCGCGTCCCGGGGGCGCTGCACGCCGGGCAGGTCGACGAGGACCAGTTGGCGTTCGGCCTCGAGGTCGGTGGCAACGCCGCGGATCGCGCGGCGGGTCGTCTGCGGCCGCACCGAGACGATCGCGACGTGGCGGCCGACGAGCGCGTTGACCAGGGTCGACTTGCCGACGTTGGGGCGGCCGGCGAGGCCGACGAATCCGGAGCGGGTACTCATCGGGCGGAGGGCTCCCGGCCGAGCGACTGCAGGACCTGGGCCTGGAGGGCCATCATCTCGCCGCCGTCGGTTTCGTGGTCGTAGCCGCAGAGGTGGAGGACGCCGTGGATCGCGGTCTCGTTCAGCGTCATGTCGACGCAGTACTCGGGGCAGATCGCGACGTCGCCGAGCTCACGCGGGCCGGCGGCGGGGCCGAGTTCGTCGATCGGGAACGAGAGAACGTCGGTCGGCGCGTCCTTGCCCCGGTGGTCGCGGTTCAGCTCCTGGATCCGCGCCGCGTCGACGATCTCCACCGCGAGGTGGCCGTCGTCGACCCCCACCGCGGCCAGCGCGGCGGCTACCGGCGGGCGCAGCTCGGTGGGCACGTCAACCAGGTCGACTGGCACTGTGTTGATCGTAGGCGGCGACGATCCGCTGGACGAGTTTGTGGCGGACCACGTCCTCGCCGCCGAACTCGATGAAGGAGATGTCTTTGACTTCGTCGAGGATGTCGCGGACGACCATCAGGCCGGAGCGCTGGTCGCTCGGCAGGTCGATCTGGGTGACGTCGCCGGTCACCACCATCCGCGAGCCGAAGCCGAGCCGGGTGAGGAACATCTTCATCTGCTCCGGCGTCGTGTTCTGCGCCTCGTCGAGGATCACGAAGGAGTCGTTGAGGGTGCGGCCGCGCATGAAGGCGAGCGGCGCGACCTCGATCACGTTGCGCTCGAAGAAGCCGTTGACGCGGTCGGGGTCGAGCATGTCGTAGAGCGCGTCGAAGAGCGGGCGCAGGTAGGGGTCGACCTTGGCCTGGATGTCGCCGGGCAGGAAGCCGAGCCGCTCGCCCGCCTCGACCGCGGGGCGGGTGAGGATGATCCGCTGCACTTTGCGTTCGGTCAGCGCGGCGGCGGCCATCGCGACCGCGAGGAAGGTCTTGCCGGTACCGGCGGGG
>DAIQOT010000320.1:0-3381 GCA_036787695.1 Solirubrobacterales bacterium
GAAGTTCATCGAGCCGATGAAGAGTCGCTGCCGGCAGCGGCGCGCGAGGCGATGGTGCGGATGCCGCGACCGGGCGTGGTCGATGACGGCAGCGGCGCCACCGGGGCGGAGGCGGCGTGACCCGCCGGCGCGCGCCCCGCCAGGCGGGGGAGGCGTTTCGCGTGGCGCGGGACCTCGCCGCGCCGAAAACCGGTCTGGCATCGGTGCAGGCGAACTGGTCGGCGGCGGTCGGCGCGCAGATCGCCGAGGTCGCCCGTCCGATCTCCGAACGCTCCGGGACGCTCACCGTCGAGTGCACGAACGCGATGTGGGCGCAGGAGCTCGACCTCATGCAGACGCAGCTTTTGGAGCGGCTCCGGGAGGCCTTGGGGGAGGGGGCACCGGAAGCGATCAAGTTTCGGGTCGCACGAGGGTCCTGAGAAGGCACACTTTATTCACGATTTGCAGGCAAATCGGCATTTCGCGCGCTTGGATTCGGGGAACGAAACTGGTATTCTTATGACTACTCGCTTCTAGCCCCGGCCAGCGTGGAGACAGACTCCGGCGTCGGGGCTTTTTGTACCAACCGGAAGGACCCTCTTGCCTGAGAAAAAAGCCAAAGACGACGCCTCCTACGGCGCCGCGGACATCACGGTCCTCGAGGGCCTTGAAGCCGTCCGCAAACGCCCGGGGATGTACATCGGCTCGACCGGCCCTCGGGGTCTGCACCACCTGGTCTACGAGATCGTCGACAACTCCGTCGACGAGGCACTGGCGGGTTACTGCGACAACGTCTCGATCACGATCCACCCGGACAACAGCGTCACCGTCTCCGACGACGGCCGCGGCATCCCGGTCGGGATCATGGAGAAAGAGGGTCGCCCCGCGGCCGAAGTCGTCCTCACCGTCCTGCACGCGGGCGGCAAGTTCGGGGACGGCGGCGGGTACAAGGTCTCCGGCGGACTCCACGGCGTCGGCTCGTCGGTGGTCAACGCGCTCTCCGAGCGACTGCACCTGAAGATCGAAACCGACGGCGCGGTCTGGGAGCAGGACTACGAGCGCGGCAAACCGATGACCAAACTCGAGAAGGGCGCGGCCTCGGACAAGCACGGCACCGAGATCACCTTCCTGCCGGACTTCGAGATCTTCGAAGACATCGACTACGACTTCCAGACGCTGGCCGAGCGGATCCGCGAGACCGCGTTCCTGACCCGCGGCCTGAAACTCGAGCTGACCGACGAGCGCGGCGAGGGCCAAAGCGTCGCCTTCCAGTACGACGGCGGCATCGAGGATTTCGTTCTCCACCTCAACGAGAACAAGGAGACGATCAACAAGAAGCCGATCTTCTTCGAAGGTGAGAAAGATGACGGCGAAGTCGAGGTCGCGATGCAGTGGAACAACTCCTACCAGGAGTCGATCTTCAGCTTCGCCAACAACATCAACACCCACGAGGGTGGTACGCACCTGTCAGGTTTCCGCGGCGCGCTGACCCGCACCCTGAACAATTACGCGCGGGCCAAAGGCTTCCTCAAGGAGAAAGACGACAACCTCGCCGGCGAGGACGTCCGCGAGGGGCTGACCGCGGTGATTTCGGTGAAGCTGCACGACCCGCAGTTCGAGGGTCAGACCAAGACCAAACTCGGCAACCCGCCGATCAAAAGCTTGGTCGAGGAGACCGTCAACCGCAAGCTGGCCGAGTTCCTCGACGAGAACCCGCCCGAGGCGAAACGCATCATCATGAAGGCGATCGATGCCGCCCGCGCCCGGTCGGCGGCGCGCAAAGCTCGCGACCTCACCCGCAAGTCGGCGCTCGAGAACTCGACCCTGCCGGGCAAGCTCGCCGACTGCACGGTGAAGGACCCGAGCCTGGCCGAGATCTTCGTGGTCGAGGGTGACTCCGCCGGCGGCTCGGCGAAGCAGGCGCGTGACCGCAGCACCCAGGCGGTCCTGCCGCTGCGCGGCAAGATCATCAACGTCGAGAAGAGCCGGATCGACAAGGTCCTCGCCAACACCGAGGTCCAGGCGCTGATCACCGCGATCGGCACCGGGATCCACGACGAGTTCAACATCGAGACGGCGCGCTACCACAAGATCGTGATGGCGACCGACGCCGACGTCGACGGCGCGCACATCCGCACGCTGGTGCTGACCTTCCTCTACCGGCAGATGCCGGAGCTGATCGAGAGCGGCTACGTCTACATCGCCAAACCGCCGCTCTACCGCGTGAAACAGGGCAACCAGGAGACCTACCTGGAGCGCGAGTCCGAACTCGAAGAGCTGCTGCTGCGCGACAAGCTCGAGCAGTTCGAGATCGTCGACATGACGGGGGAGAGCCGCAAGCTCACCCCGAGCCGTTGGCAGTCCTACATCCGGCGCTCGAAAGAGTACGAGGGTTGGGGCTCTTCACTGCAGGCCAGCTACGGCCACGAGGTCGTTCAGTTCCTCGAGGAGTCCGCGTTGCTCGACGAGGGCGTGGCATCGATCGGGGCGGCCAAGGACCTGCTCGAGACGACGGCCCCGGAGGGCGAGCCGTTCGACACGACGGTGGTCAGCTCCACCGACGATCTCCTCGTGGTCAAGGCGATCTCCCGCAACAGCGGCCTCGCCCGCACCCACCGGCTGCCGCGCGAGCTGTTCGAGGATCCCGAGTACCGCAAGTTCGCCGAGGTACATGCCGCGCTGCTGAAACAGGTGGGTCGCCCGCCGTTCACGGTCAGCCGTGGTGAGAAACGCACGGTCGCGCTCTCCTTCCAGGCGCTGCGCGGCGCGGTGATGGAGCTCGCCCGCGCGGGAGTCACCCTCACCCGATTCAAGGGACTGGGCGAGATGAACCCGAAACAGCTGCGCGAGACGACGATGGATCCGGCGACCCGGACGCTCGCCCGGGTGACGCTCGACGACGCGACCGCCGCCGACCGGATCTTCTCGATGCTGATGGGTGACCAGGTCGCCCCGCGTCGTGAGTTCATCGAGACCCACGCCAAAGAGGTGAAATTCCTCGATGTCTAAGAGTGTCAATTCGAACAGTGTGAAAGCAGAGGTGCTCTAGTGGCGTTGGAGGCGCTTACCGGCAACGTCGAAGACCGCGGTCTCGAGCAGGAGATGCGCTCGTCGTACCTCGATTACGCGATGAGCGTGATCGTCGGCCGGGCCCTGCCCGACGTGCGCGACGGCCTGAAGCCGGTCCACCGTCGCGTCCTCTACTCGATGCACGACCTCGGCCTGCAGCCGACCCGTTCGTACCGCAAGTGCGCCTTCATCGTCGGCGAGGTGATGGGCAAATACCACCCGCACGGTGACTCGGCGATCTACGACACGTTGGTCCGCATGGCGCAGGACTTCTCGCTGCGCTACATGTTGGTCGACGGCCAGGGCAACTTCGGTTCGATCGACGAAGACCCC
>DAIQOT010000121.1:0-11266 GCA_036787695.1 Solirubrobacterales bacterium
CGGCGACCTTGAAGTCCATGTCGCCGAGGTGGTCCTCGACGCCGGCGATGTCGGTGAGGACGATGTAGTCGTCGCCCTCCTTGATCAGGCCCATGGCGACGCCGGCGACCGGTGCGGTGACCGGGACGCCCGCGGCCTGGAGGGCCATCGAGGACGCGCAGACCGAGCCCATCGACGACGAGCCGTTGGACTCGAGCGTCTCGGAGACGACGCGGATCACGTACGGGAATGACTCCGCGTCCGGGATCGTCGCCGCCAAGGCGCGCTCGGCGAGGGCGCCGTGACCGATGTCACGCCGCTTCGGGCCGCGCATGAAGCCGGCCTCTCCCACCGAGAAGGGCGGGAAGTTGTAGTGGTGCCAGAAGCGCTTCGTGGTCTGCAGTCCGAGCGTGTCGATCCGCATGTCCATCCGCGTCGTCCCGAGGGCGACGTTGGAGAGGATCTGCGTCTCGCCGCGGGTGAACAGCGCCGAGCCGTGGACGCGCGGGGAGATGTCGACCTCGGTCTCGATCGGCCGGATCTCGTCCTGGGCGCGTCCGTCGGGGCGCTTCTTGTCGATCGCGATGGCCTTGCGGATCGTGTCCTTCTCGATCGCGTCGAAGGCCTCGCCGACCTCGCTCTTGCGGGCGGCGACGGCGTCGTTGTCGTCGCCGTGGTCGGGCGCGTAGTGGGCGATAACGGCGGCCTTGACCTCGTCGATGGCCTCGTAGCGCTCGAGCTTGCCCTCGGTCGCGATCGCGTCGACCAGAGCCTGGCCGTGCGAACCGCGGATCTCGTTGAGCAGGTTCTCGTCGAGCTGCGGCTCCTGGTGGTCGATCTTCGGCTTGCCGGCCTTCTGGCGCAGCTCCTCGATCGCGGCGGTGATCTTTTTGATTTCGCCGTGGGCGATGTCGAGGGCGTCGAGGATCTCGGCCTCGGTGACGCCCTGGGCGCCGGCCTCGACCATCAGGATCGCCTCGTCGGTACCGGCGACGATCAGGTCCAGGTCCAGTTCCTCGTGCGTCTCCTCGGGCGGGTTGACGACGAAGTCACCGTTCAGTTTTCCGACGCGGACGGCGCCGACGTGCTTGGCGACCGGGACCGGCGAGATCGCCAGCGCCGCGGAGGCGCCGTTCATCGCCAGGATGTCGTACGGGTGGACGAGGTCCACCGACATCGGCATCGCGATCAGCTGGGTCTCGTAGTGCCAGCCCTTGGGGAAGAGCGGACGGATCGGCCGGTCGATCATGCGCGCGGTCAGCGTCGCCTTCTCGCCGGATTTGCCCTCGCGACGGAAGAACGAGCCGGGGATCTTGCCCGCGGCGTACATGCGCTCCTCGACGTCGACGGTGAGCGGAAGGAAGTCCACGTCACGAAGCCCACCGATGGTCGCGGTGTTGAGGACCATCGTGTCGCCACAGCTGACCACGACCGCGCCCCCCGCTTGCTTCGCGAGTTTGCCCGTCTCGAAGGAAATCGTGCTGTCGCCGACATCCACCGTGACACGGGTCACGTTAAACCTGCTCATACGTATGTTTTACCTCCGGCCGCCCGGATGGCAGCCATCGTTTCCAGAACTCTCGTTCTCGTTCCCTTGAAAGACTACAGCGCGGCCGAGTTCGCAGACATCCGCGGATAGCGCGGGAAAGTGCGAACTCGCCGGGGGTGCTAGGCGCTGATGGCCTGGCGGACGATGTCGGGGCCGGGGAACTCGCCCGGGCTCGGCGACTCGTAGGTCCAGGCGACGTCGCCGTCCTCGTCGATCAGGACCAGGGTCCTGTTCGCGATGCCGGCGCCGTCGATGTAGGAGCCGAAGGCCTTGGCGACCTCGCCCTTCGGCTCGAAGTCGGAGAGCAGCACCGTGTCGATGCCGAGCTTCTCCTGGAAGGCTTTGTGGGCGAAGGGGCTGTCGACGCTGAGGCCGACGAGCGTGATCCCGGCGTCGGCGAGCTCGCCCTTGACGCCCTCTTGGTAGAGGGCCAGCTGGTCCGAGCAGACCGGGCTGAAGTCGAGCGGGTAGAACGCGATCAGCACCTTGCGGCCCTTGAAGTCACCGAGCGTCACCTCTTCGCCGTCCTGGTCTTTGACGGTGAAGTCGGGTGCCGCGTCGCCTACCGCGATCATCGTGATCGTTAGCGGCGCAGGCCGAGGTCGGCGACCAGGGCGCGGTAGCGCTCCAGGTCCGTGCGCTCGAGGTAGCGGAGCATCCGCCGGCGCTTACCGACCAGCATCAGCAGGCCGCGGCGCGAGTGGTGATCTTTCGCGTGACTACGCAGGTGCTCGGTGAGTTCGTTGATCCGCGTCGTCAGCAGCGCGACCTGGACCTCGGCGGAACCGGTGTCACCGTCGCTGCGGCCGTATTTGCCGATCAGCTCGTTTTTTTTCTCTTTAGTAAGGCTCATGACGTAAAAAGCGCGACCCCTCTTGGGTCGCGGCTCGGAGCAAGATAGCAAAGCGCCCCCACCTCAGTCGTCCGCCACGTAGACGGGAACGGTCTTCCCGGCGAGTCGCGCGACGCGGTGGCCTCGCAGGCCCAGCTTGCGCGCCACGCGCCTCCCGCCCGCGTCGACGAGGTGCAGCGCCACGTTGCGATGGGTCATCGTCGGGATCGAGAAGTGGCCGTGGGCGGCGAGGTACTTGCCGAGGAAGATCTCGTAGGTGCCCTTGCAGCGCTGTCCGGCCGCGCCGCCGCGGCATTCGAGCGGCACCCTCAGTTTCGCCCCGGCGCCCTTCAGCGGCCCGTGCTTGACGAGGAAGAGCGGCGACGGGTGATAGCGGCCGATCGATTCGCCGCTCGCGAACCAGAGTTCGCCTTCGGGCCCTTCCGCGAGCGCCTGGACCGGTTCGCAGCCCTTCAGCGGGCAGCCCGGGTCGCCGACTTCGTTCCCGCTGGGGGCGATCGAGCCGATCGCGCCGGCTTCGGTGGCGTACCAGAGGTCGCCGCGCGGACCCCGCGAGATCAGCGTCGTCCCGAGTTCTTCCTCGGGCACTTCGAAGCGCGCGTATTCCGGCTGCGTCGCGGTCGGGATCACCTTGCCGACGAACGGCCCGTCTTCCTGGCTCAGCCAGAGGTTGCCGTCGGGGCCGGTGACGATGTCGGAGTTGAGCGTCCCCTCGAAGATCGCGCCGTCGGTCGGCAGCGGGAAGCTGGTCGAGGAGGAGCCGGTGAGCCCGACCCGCGCCAGGGTCGCGGATTCGGTCTCGACCGCCCAGAGCGCCGAATCCGGGCCGAGCGCGATCGCCGCCGGGCGGGCTCCTTCGCCAAGCGCCGTTTCGATCGCGTGCCCGATCGGGTCGACCTTGGCGACCTTGCCGGTCCCTTCCATCGTCACCCAGAGGAAGCCGCCCGGGGCGCCGATGATCCCGGTCGGCAGGCTGCCCGGCGTCGGCACCGCGAAGCCTTCGGGATGGCCGGTCGGGGCCACCCGTTCGATCCGGTTCGCCGCCGGCTCGGTGAACCACATGTCGCCTTCGGGGCCGCGCGTGAGGCCGCCGACGCCGAGGACCGACCCGGTCCCCGGGACGGTGTATTCGCTCACCGCGCCGCCGGGCGAGATCCTGCCGACCACGTTGCTCGGCGTCGCGCCGTGGTTGCTGCCCGCGAACCAGAGGTAGTTTTCGGGCCCGACCGCCAGCGCTTCGACTTCGGTGCCTTCGCGAAGGTGGGAGAGCTCGACGTGCGGGGGCGGCGGCGGATGGCGGGCCTCGGCGGCCGCGGGGCCGATTCCCGCGCCGAGGGCGAGGAGGACGGCCAGGAGCGGCGCGAGACGGCGCATCAGGTCTCGCTAGCCGCCGCGGGCGGCGGCCTCGGTGAAGTCGGCGCAGATCCGACGCGCTTCCTCGACGTCGCGGTGCATCTGCGCGATCAGCGGGTCGACGCCTTCGTAGGCGACCTCGTCGCGCAGCTTCTCGACGAAGGCGACGCGCAGTGTCTGGCCGTAGAGGTCGCCGGAGAAGTCGATCAGGAAGGTCTCGATCAGCACCCCGAGGTCGGAGTCGAAGGTCGGCCGGGTGCCGACGTTGACCGCCGCCGGGTGGCCGTTGGCGAAGGCCGCGTAGACGCCGAAGCCGGGCGTGACGAGGCGCTCGTCGGGGACCAGGTTGGCGGTCGGGAAGCCGAGCTCACGGCCGCGCTGGTCGCCCTTCACGACTTCGCCCTCGATCATGTACGGGACGCCGAGGCAGCGCCGCGCCCCCTCCATGTCCCCGGCCGCGATCTCGGCCCGGACCCGCGAGGAGGAGACCGGCTCGCCGTCGACCTCGACCATCGGCTGGATCCGGGTGTCGAACTCGGGGTGGGCGGCGAGCATCTCGGGCGTGCCCCGCGCCTTGGCGCCGAAGTGGAAGTTCTCGCCGATCGCGACGCGGCGCGCCCCGAGCTTGGCGATCAGCGCGTTGTCGATGAATTCCTCGGCGCTGCGGTGTGAGAACTCCTCGTCGAAGCGGATCACGACCATCTCCTCGACCCCGAGCCCCTCGAGCACGTCGCGCTTGACCTCGAGCGAGTTGATCAGCTTCGGCGCCTGGTCGGGCCGCAGCACTTCGAGCGGGTGCGGTTCGAAGGTGAGGACGGTGTCGTTGCCCTCGATCACCGCGCGGTGCCCGAGGTGGACGCCGTCGAAGGTGCCGATCGCGACGTCGCGGGCGCGTGGCTCGACCTGATCGAGCGGGGTGACCTTGATCGGCATCAGCGGATCATCGCAGCGCGTCGCTCACGGCCGGGACCAGCTCGGCGACCTGGGGCACCGGCACCTCGCGCCCGGCCTCCTCGACCCGGAACGGGCCGACGGCGACGCGGCGCAGGTCGGAGCAGTAGGCGTCGTCCAGCGTCTCGATCAGCGTCCGCACGTAGGTGCCGGCGCTGCACTCGATCTCGTAATGGGCGAAGCCGTCGCCGCTCGAGAGGAGATCGGCGCGATGGACCTCGACGTCGCGGACCGGCGTCTTCACGACTTCGCCGCGGTGCGCCTTCTTGTAGAGGCGCTCGCCGCCGACGCGGACCGCAGAGGTCATCGGCACGCTCTGGCGCACGGTCCCGGTCGGCAGCTCGAGCGAGGCGGGGACGACGCCGGTCTCGGTCAGCTCGCCGTCGGAGTCGCCGGTCGAGGAGGTCCAGCCCAGCCGCGCGATCGCCAGGTAGGTCTTCGGCAGGCCGACGAGGAAGCGCTGCAGGCGCGTCGCCTTGCCGAGCAGGACGAGCAGCAGGCCGGTGGCGAAGGGGTCGAGCGTGCCCGCGTGGCCCGCTTTCACGCCGCGCTCGCGGCGCACCTCGGCGACCACGTCGTGCGAGGTCTTCCCGGCCGGCTTGTCGACGAGCAGCACCGCCCCGGCGGTGTCCGGCACGGCCATGAGTCAGTCGCCGAGCTGGGCGGTGACCTCGCCGCAGAGGAACTCGACGAGCGCGGGCAGGTCGTCGTCGGTGGAGAAGCCGGCGGCGCGTTTGTGGCCGCCTCCCCCCTGCTTGCGGGCGATCGCGGAGACGTCGACGTCACCCTCGCTGGAGCGCAGGCTGGCCTTGCGGGCGGCGCGGCCGCGGTTGCCGAGGTCGCGGATCACCGCGGCGACCTTGATCCCGTCGATCGAGCGCAGGTGATCGATCACGCCCTCGGTCATCTCCTCGCCGGAGCCGGTCGCGGCGTAGTCCTCGGCGGTGATGTAGCTGATCGCGAGACGCCCGCCGCAGTGAATCTGGATCCCGTCCATCGCCCGCGCGACCAGCCGCAGCTTCTCGATCGGCACGTGCTCGTAGAGCCGCCGGTAGGTGTCGTCGACGCTCACCCCCGCGTCGATCAGCTCGGCCGCCACCCGGTGGGTGTGGGCGTTGGTGTTCTCGTACATGAATTTGCCGGTGTCGGTGATCAGCCCGACGTAGAGCGGCATCGCCATCTCGGCGTCGATCGGCACCCCGAGGACGTGGGCGATGTCGTAGACGATCTCGGCGGTGCAGGAGGCCTTGGGCGCGACCAGGTTGACGTCGCCGAAGCGGGTGTTGTCGTGGTGGTGGTCGATGTTCAGGCGGCGGTTGTCCCCCTCGGTGAGGAAGGGGACCGGCATGCGGTCGATGTTGCCGCAGTCGAGGAAC
Source organism: Solirubrobacterales bacterium (assembly GCA_036787695.1). Classification (GTDB taxonomy): domain Bacteria; phylum Actinomycetota; class Thermoleophilia; order Solirubrobacterales; family 70-9; genus VAYN01. The sequence continues at coordinate 6,062 of DAIQOT010000121.1, forward strand.
ATGATCACCCGGTCGGCCATGTCGGCGGGCGCCTCGTGGAAGACGTTCTCGAGCGGCAGGAAGCGGTACTCGATCGGCAGCGGGAACTCCTTCGCGGCGAGGAACATCACCGAGTCCTTGCCGAGCTTGGTCAGCAGGTGGTGCATGCCGAGCAGCGAGCCGAGCGCGTCGCCGTCGGGGCCCTCGTGGGCGGTCAGCAGGAAGCGGTCGTGCGAGCGGATCTCCTCGATCATGCGCTCGAAGTCACTGCCGACCGTGCCGTTCGCGGCGCTGAACTCGGCGGTTTCGGCCGCGACCTCGGCGGCGGAGGTGGTCGTGATCTCAGTCATCTTGCTCGCTCTCCGCGCCGTCGAGCAGGCGCGAGATCCGCACCCCTTTCTCGATCGTGTCGTCGTAATGGAAGGTCAAGGTCGGCGTCCGTTTCATCCGCTGCTCGGAGGCGATGCGCGACTGGATCACACCGTGCGATGAACGCAAGGCCTCCAGCGTAGCGGCGCGCTCGGCTTCGTCACCGAGCACGCTGACGTAGACCCGCGCGGAGCGCAGGTCGGAGCTGGTTTCGACTCCCGTCACGGTGACGAATCCGAGCCTTGGATCGGCGAGTTCGGAGACCGTCGCGGCGACAACCTCGCGCAACGCCTCGTCGATCCGCCGCATGCGCGCGCCGGCCATCTCGCACTACTCGAGCGTCTGCTCGACCTGTTTGGTCTGGAAGAACTCGAGCACGTCGCCCTCTTTGATGTCGGCGTACCCGTCGAGCACGATCCCGCACTCCTGGCCCTCGTCGACTTCGGCGACGTCGTCTTTGAAGCGTCGCAGCGAGGCGAGTTTGCCGGTCCAGACGACGGTGCCGTCGCGCAGCAGGCGGACGCTGGCGGATTTGACCGCCTTGCCCTCGGCGACCTGACAACCGGCGATCCGGCCGACTTTCGACGCTTTGAACGTTTCTTTGACGACGACCTCGCCGACCGTCTCCTCGACCTCGAGGGAGTCGAGCAGGCCCTCCATCGCGTTGCGCAGGTCTTCGGTGATTTTGTAGATGACCGAGTACGTGCGGATGTCGACGCCCTCGCGGTTGGCGGCGCGGCGGGCGTCCGCCAGCGGCCTCACGTTGAAGCCGATGATGATCGCTTCGGAGGCCGACGCGAGCATCACGTCGGACTCGTTGATGCCACCGGCCTGCGAGTGGATGATGTTGATCGCGACGCGTTCCTGCGGGACTTTGGCGAGCTCGTCCTGGAGCGCCTCCAGAGATCCGGCCACGTCGGCCTTGAGGACGATGTTGAGCTCCTTGATGTCGCCGGACTGGGCGCGCGAGAAGACCTCGTCGAGGCTGAGCTTGCGGGCGTTGCGGCGGGCGAGCTGCTCGCGCTGCAGGCGATCGGCGCGCTCCTGGGCGAGCCGGCGGGCTTCGCGGTCGTTGTCGACGGTCTGGACGAATTCGCCGGCGTCGGCGACCCCGTCGAAGCCGAGCACCTCGACCGGCATCCCCGGCACCGCCTCCTGGACCACCTGGCCGCGGAAGTCGTGCATCGCGCGGACGCGGCCCCACTGCGGGCCGGCGACCAGCGAGTCGCCGACGCGGAGCGTGCCGCGGGCGACCAGCACGGTGACGACCGGGCCGCGGCCCGGGTCGAGCTGGCTCTCGATCACGTTGCCCGAGGCGGGCGCGTCGGGGTTGGCCGACAGCTCCTCGAGCTCGGTGACCAGCAGGATGTTCTCGAGCAGGTTGTCGAGCCCCTGGTGGGTCTTCGCGGAGACGTCGCAGAAGATCGTCTCGCCGCCCCACTCCTCGGGCTGGATCCCCTCCTGGGTCAGCTCGGTGCGGACCCGTTCGGGGTTGGCGCCCTCTTTGTCGACCTTGTTGACGGCGATCAGCATCGGCACGTCGGCGGCGCGAGCGTGGTCGATCGCCTCTTTGGTCTGCGGCATGACGCCGTCGTCGGCGGCGACCACGACCACGACCACGTCGGTGACTTTGGCGCCGCGGGCGCGCATCGCCGTGAAGGCGGCGTGGCCCGGGGTGTCGAGGAAGGTGATCGTGTGACCGTCGTGGTTCACCTGGTAGGCGCCGATGTGCTGGGTGATGCCACCGGCCTCACCCGCGGCGACCTCGGTCTCGCGGATCGCGTCCAGCAGCGAGGTCTTGCCGTGGTCGACGTGGCCCATGATCGTGACCACCGGCGGGCGGGCGACGAGGTCGGCGTCGGCGTCGGCGAATTCCGGTTCCTCGGGCTCCTCGTCGGCGGCGGTGACGATTTCGATCTTGCGGTCGTACTCGTCGGCGATCGCCCGGACGGACTCATCGGTGAGCGTCTGGGTGAGCGTCGCCATCTCGCCCATCATCATCAGTTTTTTGATCACCTCGGCCGGGGCCAGGTCGATCATCTCGGCCAGCTCACGGACGGTGGCGCCGGAGTTGATTTTCGTCGCCTCGGGCTCGACCGGGGTCTGCGGACCCATCGGCGGCTCCTCCAGGAGCGGCCTGCGGCGACGGCCACCGCGACGGCGCGGCGGACGCTGCGGCGGCGGCGCGCCCATCTGGTCGCGGCGGGCGGCCTGCGAGTCGATCACGACGCGGCGTTTTTTGCCGGCCGCGTTGGAGTTGCCACCGCCACCACCGGCGGCGGGGCCGCCGGGGCGCACGGGTTTATTCGAGGTGCCCGGTTTGTTCGCCGGCGCACCCGGTGCGGGCTTCGGTGCCTCGCTGATGATCCGCGGTCCCGGGGGACGGTTGGGATCCCGCTTCGGCGGAGCCTCGGAGATGATCCGCGGCCCAGGCGGCCGTTTGGCCTCCTCTTTCTTCGGCGCCTCGCTGATGATCCGTGGCCCGGGGGGCCGTTTCGGCTCCTCTTTTTTCGGTGCCTCGCTGATGATCCGCGGGCCCGGGGGCCGTTTGGGCTCGTCTTTCGGAGCGGGTTTGGCCTCGGCCGGAGCGGCAGCCTTCGGAGCCTCGGGCTCCGCTTTCGGCGCGGGTTTGGCCGGAGCCTCTTTCGGCTTCGGCGGCGCCTGGGTGGCGGTGCCGCCCCCGTTCGAGGCGCCGATCGCGCGCAGCGCGTCGGCCTCCTCGACGCTCGAGGCGGCAACTTTCGCCTCGATGCCGGCTGCTTTCAGCGCGGCGAGCAGCTCTTTCGAGCTGACGCCTTGCGCTTTCGCGATCTCGTGAACCCGCTTTTTTGCCACTAGGCTTGCTCAGCCTCCTCGGCCACCGGCTCGCCGGCGTCCTCCGTTGCCCCGTTCTCGGCGGCGTTGTTCGCTGCTTCGGCCTCGGTCGCGACCTCGTCGGCGACCTCCTCGGCAAGCTCCGCTTCGACCGGATCTTCGACGGCCTCCTCGGCCTCCTCCTCGGCGATCGCCTCGTCGACGATCTCATCGACCACCGACTCCTCGGCGGCCACCTCTTCGGCTTCCTCGACGAAGTTGGCGGCGGCGCGGGCGACGATCTCGTCGACCTGGCCCTGATCGCCATCGGGGTCGGCGAGGATCGCGACCTCGGCCTCGGACAGGTCGCCGAGGATCGCCGTCTGGCTGGTGTCGAAACGCGAGAGCGCCTGGTGCTGCGGCAGGCCGCAGTAGGTCGAGCCGGGGATCGCCGCGTTGGGGCAGCGTCGGCCGGTCGTCAGGACGGCCATGCAGCGGCCGTCGAAGGTTTCTTCGCCCTCGTACTCGACGTCGGATTCCTCCGAGGAGAACTCGGTCTCCGATTTGATGTCCACACGCCAGCCGGTGAGGCGGGCGGCGAGGCGGGCGTTCTGGCCGTCGCGGCCGATCGCCAGCGAGAGCTGGTCGTCGGGCACGATCACCGTCGCCTGGCGCTCCTCGTCATCGACGATGACCTCGCGGACGCGGGCCGGGGAGAGCGCTTTGGCGACGAACCGAGCGGGCTCCTCGTTGTAAGGAATGATGTCGATCTTCTCGCCGCGCAGCTCGGATACGACCATGCGGACGCGCGAGCCGCGCGGGCCGACGCAGGCACCCACGGGGTCGACCCCGTCGGCGTGCGAGACGACCGCGATCTTCGAGCGGTAGCCGGGCTCGCGGGCGACGCCGACGATTTCGACCAGGCGGTCGGCGATCTCGGGCACCTCGAGCTCGAACAGGCTTTTGATCAGCTCCGGGCTGCGGCGCGAGACGACGATCGCCGGGCCTTTGGTCGAGTCGGAGACGTCGGTGATGACGGCCTTGACCCGCATCCCGTGGTCGTAGCGCTCGTTGTAGACCTGCTCGGACTTCGGCAGCAGCGCCTCGACCCGCTCGCGCAGCTGGACCAGCGTGTAGCGCTTGTCGGACTGCTGGATGATCCCGGTGATCAGCTCGCCGACGCGGTCCTGGTACTCGTCGTACATCATCTGCCGCTCGGCCTCGCGGATCCGCTGGAGGATCACCTGCTTGGCGGTCTGCGCGGCGATCCGGCCGAAATCTTCCGGGGTGACGTCGCGGGTCGTGATCTGGTCCTCATAAGGGGCGATCATCTCCGGGTCGAGCTCGGGGTCCTCCGGCTCTTTCAATTCGCCGGTCTCCGGGTCGACTTCCGGCTCGTCCTGCTGCTCCACCGCTTCGGCGAGGAGTTTCTCCTCCAGCTCGGGCGGCAGGATCAGTTCGAAGACGAGGAAGTCGCCGGTCTCGTGGTCAAGGTCGACCCGCGCGTATTTGGCCGCGCCGGGGGTCTTCTTGTAGGCCGAAAGAAGGGCGTCCTCGAGAGCGTCCATCAACTTGTCGGCGGAGATTCCCTTCTCCTGCTCGAGCGCTTTGACTGCGTCGACGATCTCTTTACTCACTGGGAAGACTCCTCTTTCTCGGAACTGGTGGACGCGCTCTGCCGACGGTACTTGTCCCCGGGCGAGCTGACCTCGAGCGCGTAGTCGACGCGAAGGTCGTTCAGATGGTGGGTTACCCGTTCGCAGAGCGCCAGGTCGACCCCGTCGGGGTGATCGATGAACAACCGCAACGCGTCCCCGCCCGGCTGCTCGATGGCGAGCAGCTCGATCTGCGGGTCGAGCTCGCTCAGGCGGCTCTGAATGTCGGTTTGAAGGTCGCTCATGCGGGGTGCCTCGGTTGCTCTCTCACTCCGGAAATGCCCGGTTTGGGCCGTAAAAAAAGTGGGCCAGGCCCACTTCTCGACTGCGCGATACAGATAGGGACAGAAAAGCTTGAGGCGAGTATAGCTGGCTTGGCTTGCCGACCAAAACCGCCTGTTTGCGGGTC
>DAIQOT010000122.1:0-11264 GCA_036787695.1 Solirubrobacterales bacterium
CATCTCGGTCGGCCTGCGGACCGGCGACACGCCGCAGAAAGACCGCCGGGCGATGGCCAAAACGCCGCCCGACATCCTCATCACCACCCCCGAGTCGCTCTACCTGATGATGAGCAGCTCGGTGCGGGAGATCCTTACCGGGGTCGAGGCGGTGATCGTGGATGAGATCCATGCTGTTGCGCAGACGAAGCGGGGAAGTCACCTCGTGCTGACGCTTGAGCGGCTGGATCACATGGTTCGGAATGGCATTGCGGGGGAGGGATCCGGGGATACCTCTCCGGAACAACAGCGGGGAGGTTCCGGAGAGGCATCCCCGGATCCCTCCTCGGGCCGACCTCAAGGGATTCAGCGCATCGGGCTGTCCGCGACGCAGAGGCCGTTGGAGCGGATTGCTCAGTTCCTCGTCGGGCCGAAGCGGCAGTGCAAGATCGTTGATGCGGGGACCAGGAAAGACCTCGATATCGAGATCGTCGTTCCCGTCGATGACATGGCGGATCCGGGGGCGCCCGCTTATCCGTCAGAGGATGGGACGGCGCAGCCGAGTGAAATCGAGCCGAGCGCTCACGTGAGGTCTATTTGGCCCGCGATCTATCCCAAACTGCTCGAGCTGGTTCAGGAACACACCTCGACGATCATCTTCGTCAACAACCGGCGAGCTTCGGAGCGGCTGGCCAAACGGCTGAACGAGCTCGCGAACGGGGAAGACGAAGGGGAGCTGCCGGCGACCGAGCACGGGGGGCACGAAGAGGCAGCCCGGGCGCGCCACGCCGATACCGGCGAGCCGCTCGAGGAGATCGAAATCGCGCGCGCCCACCACGGCTCGCTCTCCCACGAGGAGCGGACCCTGGTCGAGGAGATGCTGAAGTCGGGCCAGCTGCCCTGCCTGGTCGCGACCTCCTCGCTCGAGCTCGGCATCGACATGGGCGCCGTCGACCTCGTCATCCAGGTCGAGTCGCCGAAGTCGGTCACCCGCGGCCTGCAGCGGATCGGCCGCGCTGGCCACGGCATCGGCGAGACCTCGAAAGGCCGGATCTTCCCCAAATACCGCGGCGACCTGCTCGAGTGCGCGGTGGTCGCGCGGCGGATGCGCGAGGGGGCAATCGAGGAGACGACGATCCCGCAGAACCCGCTCGACGTGCTCGCCCAGCACCTGGTCTCGATGGCGGCGCTCGACGAGTGGCAGGTCGACGACGTCGAGAAGGTCGTCACCGCGACCCAGTCCTTCCACGACCTCTCCCGCGAGCAGCTCGAGAACGTCCTCGACATGCTCGACGGCCGCTATCCGTCGGACCGCTTCGCCGAGCTGCGCCCGCGGATCGTCTGGGACCGGCTCGAGGGGACGATCCACGGCCGCAAAGGCTCGCGCCAGCTGGTCGTCACCAACGCCGGCACGATCCCCGATCGCGGGCTCTACGGCGTCCACCTGCCCGACGGCCGGCGGGTCGGCGAGCTCGACGAGGAGATGGTCTACGAGGCGCGCCCCGGCCAGGTCTTCCTGCTCGGCGCGAGCAGCTGGCGGATCGAGGAAATCACCCGCGACCGGGTGATCGTCACGCCCGCCCCCGGTGCCCCCGGCGCGGTGCCGTTCTGGCGCGGCGACGGGATCGGCCGCCCGGCCGAGCTCGGCAAGGCGATCGGCGCCTTCGCCCGCGAGGCGGTCTCGCGCGAGCCCGCCGAGCTGGCCAAGGAGTACGACCTCGACGCCCGCGCCGCCAACAACCTCGTCACCTACCTGCGCGAACAGCAGGACGCGACTCGCGTCGTCCCCTCCGACCAGACGATCGTGGTCGAGCGCTTCCGCGACGAGATCGGCGACTGGCGGCTTTGCATCCTGTCGCCGTACGGGGGCCGGGTCCACGCCGCCTGGGGCCTCGCGCTGGCCGGGAAAATCCGCAACGAGCGCGACCTCGAGGCCGACGCGATCTGGTCCGACGACGGCATCGTCATCCACCTCCCCGACGCCGATGAGCCGCCGCCCGCCGACCTCGTGCTGGTGAACCCGGACGAGCTCGAAGACCTGATCGTCGGCGAGCTCTCCGGCTCGGCCCTGTTCGGTGCCCGCTTCCGCGAGAACGCCTCGCGCTCGCTGCTGATCCCGCGCGCCTACCCGGGCAAACGCACGCCGCTCTGGCAGCAGCGGCTGAAGTCCCAGAGCCTGCTCGAAGTGGCGCGGGACTTCCCCCGCTTCCCGGTGATCCTCGAGACCTACCGCGAGTGCCTGCAGGACGTGCTCGACCTCCCGGCCCTCACCGAGATCCTGGAAAAGCTGCACGCGCGCTCGCTCGACCTGGTCGAGGTCGAAACGCCGACCGCCTCGCCCTTCGCCTCCTCGCTGCTCTTCGACTACGTCGCCACCTACATGTACGAGGGCGACACGCCGAACGCCGAGCGGCGGGCGGCGGCGCTGGCGCTCGACCGCGACCTGCTGAGGGAGCTGCTCGGCCAGGAGGAGCTGCGCGAACTGATCGACCCGGAGGCGCTCGACGAAGTCGAAGCGCAGCTCCAGCACCGCACCGAGGCGGGCAAGGCCGGCGACCGCGACGCGCTCCAGCAGCTGCTCCGCAACATCGGCGACCTGACCACCGAGGAGGCCGAGGCGCGGGTGTCGGAGGGCTACTCGGCGGTGTCGATGCTCGAGAAGCTGGCCGGGGAACGGCGGATCGCGAAGGTGCGGATCGCCGGCGAGGAGCGCTGGATCGCCTCCGAGGACGCCGGGCTCTACCGCGACTCGCTCGGCGTGCCGCCGCCGCCCGGGCTGCCGGAGACGTTCCTCGAGGACCACCCCGACGCGATGCGCGCGCTGGTGCGCCGCTACGCCCGCACCCACGGCCCGTTCCCGACCGGGCAGCTGATGCAGCGCTACGGCGTCGACCCGGGGCCGGCGCTGAGGGAGCTCGAGAAGGAAGGCGCGCTGGTCCGCGGCGAGCTGCTGCCGGGCGGGACCGAGAGGGAGTGGTGCGACTCCGACGTGCTCCGCCGGGTGCGGCGCGCCTCGCTGGCGCGGCTGCGCAAAGAGGTCGAGGCGGCCGACCGGACCGAGCTCGCCCGCTTCCTGCCGAGTTGGCAGAACGTCGACGCGTTCCGCAAAGCGGGCGCCGGCCCGGACCGCCTGAGGGAGGCGCTGGTGCCGCTGCAGGGAGTCGCGCTGACGCCGAAAGTGTGGGAGACCGACGTCCTGCCGCGGCGGCTCGGCGCGTACTCCCCGAACTGGCTCGACCAGCTCTGCACCAGCGGTGAGCTCATCTGGATCGGGGCCGGCAGCCTCGGGCGCAGCGACGGGCGCGTCGCCCTCTACTTCCGCGAAGACGTCCGCCTCGCCGGGCCGCCGCCCGCCAACGGCAAGCTCGAGATCCCGACCGGGGAGGTCGTCGAGGCGATCCGCGGGCGGCTCGAGACCGGGCCGTCGTTCTGGCTCGACCTCGTCGCCGACCTCCACCATCCGGCGGAGGAGATCCACAACGCGCTCTGGGACCTCGCCTGGGCGGGCGAGGTGACCAACGACGCCTTCGCGCCGCTGCGGGCGCCGCGCCTGCGCGCCGTGCCGCGGACCGAACGGGCGGGGCGGCGCTTCGCCCGCCGGCGCTCGAACACCGGCGCAGCGGTGCAGGGACGCTGGTCGCTGACCGCGCCGATCTTCGCCGGCGCTCCCGGGCCCGGCGCGCGCCTCCGCGCCCAGGCCGAGCTGATGATGGAGCGCTACGGGATCGTCACCCGCGAGACGGTGCTCGCCGAGGGCGTCCCGGGCGGCTTCTCGACCCTCTACTCGGAGCTCGGCAACCTCGAGCTGCTGGGGACGGCGCGGCGCGGCTACTTCGTCGAGGGCCTCGGCGGCGCCCAGTTCGCGCTCCCAGGCGCGGTCGAGCGGCTGCGCTCGCTGCCGGAAGCCAAGGGCGATTACCTGGTGCTCGCGGCGACCGACCCGGCGAACCCGTACGGGGCCTCGCTGCCTTGGCCGAAACTCGAGGGCGGCCGGCGCCCCGGCCGCACCCCCGGCTCATATCTCCTGCTGCGCGACGGCGAGCCCGAGGTGTTCATCGAGCGCGGCGGCCGCGGGCTGCTGCGCCTGCGCTCGATGGAGGAGGACGAACTCGGCGGCGCGATGCGCGCGCTCTCCGACGCGGTCACCGCGGGCCACCTGCCGAAACTGGCGGTCGAGAAACTCGACGGCGAGGCGGTGATCGGCTCCGGCCACGAGGAGGCGCTGATCGGCGCCGGCTTCAGCCGCGGCCCCCGCAAACTCACCGCGGCACCCGCCTGACCCCACCGCCGAGTTCGCACTTTCGGCCGCATAGCGACCCATTCTGCGAACTCATCCGTGGCCAGTGTGTCCGCCTCGCAACATCTCGCCCACGACCCATTGCCATAATCGACAGGGGTGTCTGAGACTAAGGGCCAGAGCGCGCTGAGCGCGGTCGAGCTGCTGAGGAGCGTCCCGCTCTTCGCGGATCTCGAGGAGGGAGAGCTGGAGCGCTTCTCCCAGGTCGCCGTGCCCCGTTCCTTCCCGGCCGCGACGCGCGTCTTTCACGAGGGCGACAGCTCCGACGCCTGCTACATCGTCAGCGAAGGCAGCTTCCGCGTCACCCGCGAACATTCCGACGGCCGGGCGATCACCCTGGCGACGCTCGGGCCGGGGGAGATCTTCGGCGAGCTGGCGATGCTCGACGGCGACCGCCGCTCCGCCTCGGCCGAGTCGATCACCGACGGCACCCTGCTGGCGCTGCCCGCCAACGACGTCCGCAACCTGCTCTCGCGCAACCCGGAGATCGCGCTGAAGCTGGTCGCCGGCCTCGTCCGCCGCCTGCGTGCCGCCAACATGCGCCTCTCGCGCCAGTCCTTCCAGACCGTGCCGAGCCGCGTCGCCGGCATCCTCGCCCAGCTCTCCCGCGAGGGCCAGGACGGCGCCGGCGCTGACGGCGACGGCGAGATGAGCGAGGTCACGATCCGCATGAACCAGACCGACCTCGCCCAGCTGGCGGGGACCTCGCGCGAGTCGGTCAGCCGCTTCCTGGCGGAGCTCGAGCGCGCCGGCGTCGTCCGCTCCGGCCGCGGCCGCGTCACCGTGCTGCAGCCGAACAAGCTGCGCAACTACATCTACTAGAGCGCGTTCGGCGCGTCGTGGCCGACCACGGCCAGGATCCCGGCAAACACCAAGATTCCCCCGACGCCGTACTCCCACGGGATCTGGAAGAGCAGGTAGGCCGCGATCCCGAAGAGAGCGACGAGCCCCAGGAGGCCGATGATCGTGCGCGCCGTCATGCCCGCGACTCTACCCCCGGCCGCGTTCGCACTTTCCCGTACATATCGCGGGAAACTGCGAACGCGCCGGGTAGCCTCCGCTGATGAGTGACTTCGACGCCGCCCGGGCGCAGATGGTCGAGAAGCAACTGCGCGCGCGGGGGATCGAGGACGAGCGCGTGCTCGAGGTGATGGGCGCGGTCCCGCGCGAGGACTTCGTGCCCGAGCGCCGGCGCGAGCTCGCCTACGCCGACGCGGCGCTGCCGATCGGCTCCGAGCAGACGATCTCCCAGCCCTGGATCGTCGCCGCGATCCTCCAGGCGCTCGACCTCCAGGGCACCGAGCGCGCCCTCGAGATCGGCACCGGCTCGGGCTACTCGACCTGCCTCCTGGGACGCCTGGCCGACCACGTGATCAGCATCGAGCGCCACTCCAGCCTTGCCCGCCTCGCCGCCGAGCACCTCCGCGGCTGCGACGCCCACAACGTCGAGCTGATGGTCGGCGACGGCAGCCGCGGCGTCCCCGACCGAGGCCCCTTCGACGCGATCGCCGTCCACGCCGCGGCCCCCGCGCCGCCGCCCGCCCTGCTGGCGCAGCTCGCCGACGGTGGGCGGATGGTCGTTCCGGTGGCGGGTCCGGCGGGGCACGAGGCGGAAGGGGAGACGCTGACCCTGCTGCGGCGGCACGGGGCGGAGCTGGAGACCACCGCCATCACTCCGTGTCGCTTCGTGCCGTTGATCGGCGCCGAGGGGTTCTAGGCCGAAAGGACCGGGCGGGTCCGAGTGGGGGCGACCCCTTCTCTCACAAAAGCTGTGGAGGTTCGTTCAGGGGTCGCCCCCACTCGGCTGCGCGTCGTTCGCAGCGCCGAAGGCTCGGGCGCGGGATTGGGTCACGCGCGCTTCGTCGCTCACAGGGCCCGGACCCGCGGGGAGCGCAGGCCCGGCCGCGCGGCGTCCTCGCTGGCGTGGTCCAGTCGGGGCCGCGCGGTCGGCCCGCGCGGCTTGGTCGCTTCCAGGGGCTGAGGCCCGGGCGGGCTAGGGTCCGGGGATGTTCGACGTACGTGAGCTGAGGCGGCCGATCGTGCAGGCGCCGATGGCGGGCGGGATCTCGACGCCGAAGCTCGCGGCGGCGGTGTCGGATGCGGGTGGGCTCGGGTTCCTGGCGGCGGGCTATCGCGAGCCGGAGGCTGTCGCGGCGGAGGTGGCGGAGCTGCGGGGGCTGACCGATCGACCCTTTGGCCTGAACATCTTCGCCGCCGGCGGCGAGGCGGCGGATCCGGCGGTGGTCGAGGAGTACGCGGCGCGGATCTGGGTCGAGGGCGAGCTGGGCGAGCCGCGGCACGACGACGACCACTTCGAAGCCAAGCTCGCGCTCGCCGCCGAGCTGGCGATCCCGGTCGTCTCCTTCACCTTCGGCTCACCGACTGCCGCCCAGATCGAGAAGCTCCACGCAGCCGGCTGCGCTGTCTGGGTGACGGTGACGACGCCCGCCGAGGCGCGGGCGTCGCTCACGGCGGGCACGGACGCCCTCGTCCTCCAGGGTTTCGAGGCCGGTGGGCATCGCGGCTCTTTCGATGACCTCGCGCCCCAGGATTTGGGCCTGCTGACGTTGCTCCGCCTAGTCGCTGCCCTCACGGACGTCCCGTTGATCGCCTCCGGCGGCCTCTTCGACGGCGCCGGGATCGCCGCGGTGCTGGTCGCCGGCGCCGCGGCCGCGCAGCTCGGCACCGCATTCATGCTCTGCCCCGAGGCCGCCACCTCGCCCGCCCATCGCCTCGCGATCGAATCGGAGGCCGAGACCGACATCACCCGAGCCTTCACCGGCCGCCGCGCCCGCGGCATCGTCAACCGCTTCATGCGCACCCACGACTCCGCCGCTCCCTCCGCCTACCCCGAGATCCACCACCTGACGTCCCCCATGCGCCGAGCCGCCCGCGAGTCCGGCGATATCGATCGCCTGCACCTCTGGGCCGGCCAGTCCCACGCCCGCTCCCGAGCCATCCCGACCTCAGACCTGATGGACGCCCTCGCAGCTGAAACCAACGCCGCGCTCGCATCAGCCCCCGACATCCGCGTCAGCTAGTCCCGGCCTTTTGTGCCGTCCCACGCGTCGAGCTCGGGTGACCCCTGAACGAACCTCCACAGCTTTTGTGAGTGAAGGGGTCACCCGAGCTCGACCCCGCCTGACCGGCGTCGAAACTGGCCCGCCCGCTCAAGAACGGCCGCGCGGCCCCTCATATACGCTCCCCTGCTCATGCGAGGCGGCGGAATCTACGTTCTGAACTTCTACTCGGCGGTCTTCGGCGATCAGCTGAAACGCGGCCGCAAGACCGCGACGATCCGGCTGGGCGACAAAAGCTCGAAGTACGAGCGCGGCCAGCTCGTCTGGATCACGATCGGCTTCCGTCACAGCCCGCGCGAGAAACTGTTCGCTGCGGTGGTCGACGACGTCGAGGTGAAGCCGCTGAAAGACCTCAGCCGCCGCGACATCGAGCACGACAACCCGGAGTTCCGCCGGCTCGAGGAAACCCAGCGCTTCCTCGAACAGATCTACAGCCGGCCGATCGAAGACGACGACCTCGTGACCGTCGTCCGCTTCTCGCAGATCGTCGAGCCGCCACGCGCGCACCTCGGCAACGGGGAGACCCCGCACCACAACTGAGCGCCGTGCCCGGTGACGTTCGCCAGCCGCGGTACTCCTTCCTCACCACCTGGCTCCTGCAATCGCCGCGGGAGCCGGTCTGGGACGCGATCTACGACGAGGCCGCCTGGCCCGAGTGGTGGCGCGGGGTGGAGGTCGCCGAGGAGGTTCGGCCGGGGAATCCGGACGGAGTCGGCACGATTTCGCGCATGGTCTGGCGCAGTCTGTTGCCGTATCGGGTCGAATTCGAGGTCACGGCGACGAAGGTCGAGCGCTTCTCCCTGATGGAGGGCCAGGCGACCGGCGACCTCGAAGGGACCGGGCGCTGGCGCTTCTATGAACAGGACGGCGTCACCGCGGTCCTCTACGAGTGGGACGTGATCACCAACAAACCGTGGATGAACCGCATGGCGCCGGTCCTGCGGCCGGTCTTCGAGTGGAACCACGACTGGGTGATGCGGCGCGGCGGCGAAGGGATCGCGGCGCGCCTCGGCGTCCCGCTCCTGGCGCTCGACTAGCGGCGTCCTCCCCCGATCTACCAGTCCGAGGCTGGCTCGGCCAAACGTCTGCCGGCCCCCGGATTTTCACTGACCCGGCGCCCGGACGTTGCTATCTTTCGTCTCGTTGGCACTCTGCACCAGAGAGTGCCAAGCCGCTTCGGGGCAAGGAAAGGGCGCCGTAGCGGCGATTTCTCGCCTTCAAACGTAAAACCACCTACCGAATGACGGAGGTCAATCGATGAATCTGAAGCCCCTCGGGGACCGGCTGATCGTGAAGCCGGTCGAGGAGGAGGAGACGACTGCCAGTGGCATCGTCCTTCCCGACACGGCCAAAGAGAAGCCGCAGAAGGGCAAGGTCATCGCCGTCGGCGATGGCGCCATCAACGACGACGGCAGCCGCCGCGCGCTCGACGTCGTGGAGGGGGACGAAGTCCTCTACTCCAAATACGGCGGCACCGAGATCGTGGTCGAGGGCGAGGACGTCCTCGTGCTGCGTGAGTCGGACGTGCTGGCCAAGGTCAGCTAGCCCAACCGGTCTTAGAAGAACCAAGGAGGACTGAATACAAATGGCTCATAAGGAGCTGAAGTACGCAGAGGACGCGCGTAGCTCCCTGCAGGCGGGGGTCGACGCTGTCGCCAACGCCGTCAAGGTCACGCTCGGCCCCAAAGGCCGTTACGTCGTGCTCGACAAAAAGTTCGGCGCGCCGACGATCACCAACGATGGTGTGACGATCGCCCGCGAGATCGAGGTCGAGGACGTCTTCGAGAACCAGGGCGCCCAGCTCGTCCGCGAGGTCGCCACGGCGACCAACGACGTCGCCGGTGACGGTACGACCACCGCGACCCTGCTGGCGCAGATCATCGTCCGCCAGGGCCTCAAAAACGTGGCCGCCGGCGCCAACCCGCTGGCCCTGCGCCGCGGCATCGAGAAGGCTGTCGACAGCGTCGTCGAGAACCTCCGCGAGAGCCAGAGCAAAGAGGTCGCCGGTAAAGACCAGATCGCCCGCGTCGCCGCGATTTCCGCCGGCGACGACGACATCGGCAACGTCATCGCCGACGCGATCGAGAAAGTCGGCAAAGACGGTGTTGTGAACGTCGAGGAGGGCCAGACCTTCGGGATGGAGCTCGAGTTCACCGAGGGGATGCAGTTCGACAAAGGCTATATCTCGCCTTACATGGTCACCGACCAGGACCGCATGGAGGCGGTGCTGGAGGATCCCTTCATCCTCATCGCGAACCAGAAAATCGGCTCCGTGCGGGACATCCTGCCGGTGCTCGAGCAGGTCATGCAGGGTGGCAAACCGTTGCTGATCGTGGCCGAGGACGTCGAGGGCGAGTGCCTCGCGACGCTGGTCGTCAACAAGCTCCGCGGCACCTTCACCGGTGTGGCCGTCAAAGCCCCCGGCTTCGGCGACCGTCGTAAGCGGATGCTCGAGGACATCGCGATCCTCACCGGTGGCGAGGTCATCACCGAGGAGATGGGTCTCAAACTGGAGAACACCCAGCTCGCCCAGCTCGGTCGCGCCCGTCGCGTCGTCATCGCCAAAGACAACACGACGATCATCGATGGCGCCGGCGAGGCCGACGACATCAAAGGCCGGATCAAGCAGATCAAACAGGAGGTCGAGAACACCGACTCCGACTTCGATCGCGAGAAACTGCAGGAGCGCCTGGCGAAACTCGCCGGTGGCGTTGCTGTGGTCAAGGTCGGCGCTGCCACCGAGACCGAGATGAAGGAGAAAAAGCACCGCGTCGAGGACGCGCTGCAGGCGACCCGCGCCGCCCTCGAGGAGGGTGTCGTCCCGGGTGGTGGCGTTGCGCTGCTGAACGCCCAGGCCGGTCTTGATCCGGACTCGCTCGAGGATCCGGACGAGAAAACGGGCGCGCGGATCATCTACCGCTCGCTCGAGGAGCCGGTCCGTCAGATCGCCGAGAACTCCGGCGAGGAGGGCTCGGTCGTGGTCAACAAGGTGCGGGAGCTGAAGACGGGCGAAGGCCTGAACGCGGCGACCGGTGAGTACGGCGACCTGATCAAAGCCGGCGTCATCGACCCGACCAAGGTGACCCGCTCGGCGCTCGAGAACGCCGCGTCGATCGCCAAGAACATCCTCGTGACCGAGGCGATCATCGCCGAGGCCCCCGAAGATGGAGCCGGTGGCGGTATGCCCGGCGGCATGCCCGACATGGGCGGCATGATGTAAGAAATCCCATCCAGGGATTTCGCCCCGCAAGGGGCACGAAAAAGGGCCCGGCTACCGCCGGGCCCTTTTTCGTGCGCAAAGCGCGCGCAAGTTGGCCCAAACCCGTCCCCACCCGCGCGCATTTTCCCGCCACTCTCCGTCCCATGCCCCGCGCGGCGCGACAGGACGATGTTGATGGGCCGAAAACCGGAGATATAGGGAGGTTTTCGGCCCGCCAACGACGGCTTGATGCGGAAGTGGGTCTAATCGCAGGACAGCAGTTCGGGGTGGTGTCCCTCGAGCAACTCGAGGGTCTCGGCCTTACGGGTGATGCGGTGGTCAAGCGGGCCGAAAGCGGTCGCCTGTACCGGGTCCATCAGCGGGCCTACTCGCTGACGCCGAAGGTGATGACGCAGCGCGGGAAGTTTATGGCGGCGGTGCTCGCTTGTGGCCCGGGTGCTGTGCTGTCCCACCGCTCCGCCGCTTATCTCTGGGGCCTCGTCGATAAATGGGACGAGCCGATAGACGTCACCGCTCCGAATCGCCGCGGCCGAAGCCCGGATGGGGTGGCCGCACATCGCGACGGGTCCCTGCAGCCGATCGACAAGACGATGCTGCACGGCGTTCCCTGCACCAGCCTCGCCCGAACGCTGCTCGACTACGCGGGCGTCGCCCCGGAGCGGGAGCTCCGCCGGGCGGTGGCGCAGGC
>DAIQOT010000019.1:0-29666 GCA_036787695.1 Solirubrobacterales bacterium
AGGCGCTCGCCTCGACCGGCTCGAAGTCGACCTTCTCGCGGACGCCGCAGTCGGGGCAGGCCCAGTCGTCGGGCACCTCGGCCCACGGCGTGCCGGCCGGGAAGCCCTCGCGCGGGTGGCCCTCCGCCTCGTCGTAGACGTAGCCGCAGCCGGGGCAGCGGAAGGCGCTCACGACGCGACTCCCGCCGTCGCGCCACCTCCGGCCCGACCGCCGGGCGCGCCGCCGCCGTAGCGGGCGAGGATCTTCGCCCGCTTTCGCGGCTGGATGTTCGCCTGCCCGATGTCGCCTTCGAAGTGGTCGACCAGCCGCGGGTCCATCACCCGACGCCAGATCGGCGGGAACCAGGCGAGGACGATCATCCCCGCGTATCCGGTCGGCAGCTGCGGGGCCTCGTCGACGTGGCGCAGCGCCTGGTAGCGGCGGGTCGGGTTGGCGTGGTGATCGGAGTGGCGCTGCAGGTGGTAGAGGAGGACGTTCGACGCGACGTTGTTGCTGTTCCAGCTGTGCCGCGGGAGGCAGCGCTGGTAGCGGCCGTCCTCTTTCTTCTCGCGCAGCAGGCCGTAGTGCTCGAGGTAGTTGACGACCTCCAGCAGCGAGAACCCGATGATCGCCTGCAGGACCAGGTACGGGAGCACGATCGGGCCGAAGGCGACGGCGAGCGCCGCGAACAGGACGATGGTCATCGCCCAGGCGCCGAGGATGTCGTTGCGCAGGGACCAGTGCGACTTGCCGACCCGGTCGAGGCGCGTCCTCTCGAGCCGCCAGGCCGAGGTGAGGCTGCCCGACACGGTGCGCGGCAGGAATTCCCAGAAGCTCTCGCCGAGCCGCGAGCTCGCCGGGTCCTCCGGGGTCGCGACGCGGACGTGGTGGCCGCGGTTGTGCTCGATGAAGAAGTGCCCGTAGCCGGTCTGCGCGAGGGCAACGCGGCTCAGCCACTTCTCCAGGTCGTCGCGCTTGTGGCCGAGCTCGTGGGCGGTGTTGATGCCGATCCCGCCGACGACGCCCATCGTGAACGCGAGGCCGATGCTTTCGATGACGGAGAGCCCGCCGTCCCCCCACTTCCAGGCGGCGAAGATCAGCCCGGCGTACTGGATCGGGATGAACAGGTAGGTGCACCAGCGGTAGTAGTGGTCCTGCTCGAGCCACTTGAGCACCGAGTCGGGCGGGTTCGTCGCGTCGAGCCCGATCGCCAGGTCGAGCAGCGGGAAGATCCCGAAGACCAGTACCGGCCCGAGGAACCAGAACCCGCCGAAGCCGGTCGCTTCGACCGCGCCCCAGGCCATGAACGGCGCCAGCGGCACGAGGATCCCGAGCAGCCACGCGTAGCGCTTCCCATCGCTCCAGGCGGCCGGATTCACCTCCACGTCGTCGTGGTGGTGATGGTGATGATGCGCCCCCTCTACATGCGCCTCCACTTTTCCCCTCCTTGTCAAACGCGAGTCAGAAGTCTGCCTGCTTGACAAATGTACCGTGTTTGTCAACCACGGTTACAGAGTACGCGGATTTGACCCGCGTGAGCAGGCAGAGGCGATCAACGCAGAGGGCGGACGAGAAAGAGAGGAAGCGCCCAGCGCGGAGCGCCACGCGCTACTGAATCTTCAGGATCACGATCGTGTTCACGACGAAGAGCACGGCGAAGAAGACGGTGGCGCGGTCGAGGTTGCGCTCGACCATCGAGCCGCCGCCGATCGAGCTGCCACCGCCACCGATGCCGAAGGCACCGGAAAGGCCCGCGTCTTTGCCCGAGTGCAGAAGAATCAGGAAGACGAGGACTACCGCGATGAACACCTGGATGACGCCGAGAATCGTGTACACGGTGCTGAGTGTAGAGAATTCGGACCGCTAATCGCGGTCGGCCAGCTCGTCGGAGACCCCGTTGCCGTTGCCGTCGGCCTCGGGATGGTGGCCATTTCCATTGCCGTTGCCATTGGTCCCAGCCTCGGGATGGTGGCCATTGCCGTTCCCATTTCCGTTTCCGTTGCCATTGGTCGGCGCTTTGGTGGCGATGCCGCCGTTGGTCTCGGCGTTGCCGTTGCCGTTGCCGTTGCCGTTCGCGTGACCGTTGGCATCGCCATTGCCGTTCGCATGGCCGTTGCCATTGCCGTTCGTGAGGCCGTTGCCGTTCGCATGACCGTTGCCGTTGCCGTTCGTGTGCCCGTTGCCGTTGCCGTTGCCGTTGCCGACGTGCTCGCCGTCGACCCAGTCGCTCGGCAGGCCCGCGCGCCCGACTCGGGGCGCCCGCGTCTCCCCCGCTCCGGCGCCCACGCCGACGGTGTCGAGGATCCCCACCGCTTCCTTGCGCAGTTCGGAGTCGAGGATCGCGTAGTCCTCATCGGAGAGCTTGCCGGAGACGTGGTCGAGTTCGGCGTCGCGGATCTCGCGGTATTTCGCTTCCTTCAGCTCATCGGCCTCGGTCCGCACCATCGCGCCCTTGCGGCGGCTGCGGGCGGGCCAGACGGCGATCAGCGCGCCGATCAGGCCGATGACCCCGCCGATCCACATCCACATGACCAGCGGGTTGACGATCACCTTGAAGGTCGCGGCGTTGCCGTCGTCGATGTACCGGCGGGCGATCTGATCGGCCGCCTTCAGCTGCAGGGCTTCGATTTCGCCGGAGACTCGCGGCTGGATCGAGGGATTGTTCTGCGCGGCGACCATCAAGGCGTTCAGGTCTTTGCACTGCGGCGGCGTCCCGGGCCCGGCTTCGACGCATTTCTGGAAGCCTTTGTCAGCGCGCGCCATCTGGTCCTGCACTGGCGTCACGTTAGGCGCCACGGTGACCCAGATGTCGCGCAACGGCCCGGTCTTCAAGCCGACCTCGGTCGTCGCCTCGCCGCTGAAGTAGTCGGAGATTTTGCCGGTCGCGGCGGCCCCGGTCGCGCGGAAGAAGCGGCGGCTGGTGCGCAGGTCAGCGATGAAGTTCCCGTGCTGGCGGACTTCGACTTCGGCGCCGAAGGTGAACTTCTCGCTGTCGACCTGGACGTAGGGACGCTTGTAGGTGAACTGGCGCCCGTCGACGGTCCGCGTTTCGCCCGGTTTCATGACGATGTTTTCGTTGGTCTGGAAGCTCGAGGAGGCGGCGATCCCGATCAGCAGCGGGGCGATGCCGATGTGGACGATGTAGCCGCCGTAACGGCGCCGGTTGCGGGCGGTGACCGCGGCGAGGGCCCCGGCGAAGGAGCCGCCGGAGATTTTCTGCCGCGCGTGGGCGCCGTTGTAGAACTCCTGCAGGACGCCGGCGATCGCGAACGTGGCGAAGGTGAAGAGCGCCAGCGCCCAAAGATGGTCGGCGGCGTCGGTGAAGGCCCAGAGGACGACCGCCGCCAATGCCGCGACCGCGATCGGGATGCGGAAGACGCGCTTCGCAGAGTTCCAGGTGACCCGCCTCCAGGCGAGCAGCGGCCCGATCCCGGTGAAGAGCACGAGCAGGATCGCCAGCGGCGTCGTGTACTTGTCGAACCAGGGCGCCGCGAGCGAGCTCTTGTGGCCGGTGAAGAGTTCGGAGATCAGCGGGAAGAACGTGCCCCAGGCGATGACGATGACCATCCCGACCAGCAACAGGTTGTTGATCAGGAAGACCGACTCTCGTGACGCCAAGGAGTCGATTCGCTTCTCGGTCTTCAGGTCATCTAGGCGCGAGACCAACAGCGCGGTCGAGCCGATGACGACGATCCCGATCACGACCAGCAGGTACGGGCCGACGGTGTCGTTGCCGAACGCGTGGATCGACTCGAGCACGCCGGAGCGCACCAGGAACGTGCCGAGGAGGCACATCGAGAAGGTGGCGACGATCAGCGTCGCGTTCCAGACCTTCAGCATGTTCCGTTTTTCCTGGACCATGATCGAGTGCAGGAAGGCGGTGCCGAGCAGGAACGGCATCAGCGCGGCGTTCTCTACCGGGTCCCATGCCCAGTAGCCGCCCCAGCCGAGCTCGCTGTAGGACCAGCGGGCGCCGAGCAGCAGACCGAAGCCGAGGAAGGTCCAGGCGATCAGCGCGAAGCGGCGGGTCGCGCGCAGCCATTCGGAGTCGACTTTGCGGGTGATCAGCGCGCCGATCGCGAAGGCGAAGGGGACGGTCCAGGCGACGTACCCCGAGTAGAGCATCGGCGGGTGGATCATCATGCTCGGGTGCTGGAGCAGCGGGTTCAGCCCGATCCCGTCGAGCGGCGCCGGGTTCAGCGTCCGGAACGGGTTGACGTCCGGCGCGAAGAGCATCAGCCCGATGAAGAACGCGCCCATCGCCATCATCACGCCGGTCGCCCACGGCACGATCTCGCGCAGCTTGTGGCGGGTCGAGTAGAGGGCGAGCGAGGCGCAGATCGAGAGCACGAACGACCAGAGCAGCAACGAGCCTTCCTGGCTCGACCACATCGCCGCCAGCTTGTAGAACATCGGCGTCTCGTTCGACGAGTGTTCGGCGACGATGTTCAGCGAGAAGTCGTTCGTCGCGAAGCTGACCTCGATGATGACGACGCACGCGAGGAGCAGGAAGAAGACGCCGTAGACGCCGCGGCGGGCGAGCGTGACGCGGGCGTCGTCGTGACGCCAGACGACCGCGGTTACGGCGGAGGCCGCGGCGACGAAAAACGCGAGCGCGAGAAGGACTTTGCCGACGTCAGCCATTACTGCCGGCGGCGATCAGCCATTACTGCTACTGGAGCTGCTGCTTGCGGTTTCGCTCGCGTTCGTCGTGAACTTCGACGGGCACTTGGTGATCAGCGATTCGGGTTCGCCGACGAACGTGCCGCCGGACTCGCGCTGGCCGGTGAGGATGATCTCGCGGCCACCGCGGAAGGGATCGGGCACGACGCCCGTGTAGGAGACCGGCATCGCGTTGCCGCCGTTGCGGTCCTCAACTTCGAAATCGATCGTCTCGCCCTTATGCTTGATCGAGCCGGGGACAACCGTCGCGTTCATCTCGAAGTTCTGCCCCGGCGACGCGGCCATGATCTGCGTCGGTTCCGCGGTGTTGCTCGCGGCGTTGAAGCTGACGTAGATCAGAGCGACGGCCAGAAGAACGGCCACGGAGAGGGCAACGCCCAACCGGATCTTTCGCTTCTTTGAGGGCTCCACTGCGTCCCCAAGTATCGCAAGCCGGGGCGGTCGGTACATCAAGGAGTGCTAAAAATCCAGCGATGCCGCATCAGGAGCCGGTTTCCGAGTCTAAAAAACCCGTTTTGCTGATCACCGGAGCCAGTAGCGGCATCGGCGCGGCGACGGCGCGCATGGCTGCCGATCGGTACCGCCTTGTACTGGCGGCGCGGCGACGCGAGTCGTTGGATGCCCTGGCGGCCGAGCTCGGCGGTGACGAGGCGGCGATCGCGGTCGTCTGCGACGTCACCGAGTGGGACCAGGTCGAGGCTTTGGCGGCGCGGGCGCTGGAGGGATTCGGCCGCATCGACGCGGTCTTCGCCAACGCCGGATTCGGCGCCACCCGCGGCTTCCTCGAGGAGTCGCCCGAGCACTGGCGCTCGATGGTCCTCACCAACGTGCCCGGCCCCGCCTTGACTATCCGGGCCACCCTCCCACATATGTTGGAGCGCGGCGACGGGCATTACGTGATCACCAGCTCGGTCGCCGGCCGCCGGGCCCTCCCCGGCTCGCTCTACTCGGCGACCAAGTTCGCGGCGACGACGATCGGCGAAGCGCTGCGCCAGGAGCTCCGCCAGATGAAGGAGAACGACCGGATCAAGGTGACGCTGATCGAGCCGGGCATCACCGACACCGAGTTCTTCGACGACAAACCGGCCGAGTGGGCCCTGCGCGACGAGGACATCGCCCGCGAGGTGCTGCACGCGCTGACCGCCCCGCCCGGGGTCGAGATCAACGAGATCCTGATCCGCCCCACCGCCCAGCGGGGTTGATCGCCGGCTCGGCGGGGGGTGAAGCTGGCGGCCGCAGGGTGAGGGGCGCGGCCGACTTGAGACGGCCCGAGGCGAGGGACGCGGCCGGGGAAGGTGTCGTCCGAAGCAAGGGAAGCTGGCCGTCTCGTCCACGGCCCGGGCAGGCTGTGGCCGTGGCCGAGACGGCCGGGAGCGCGGGGAGAGTTGAAGCTTCGTCACGAGCGCCGGTGAGCGTGCACGTTCCTCCACGAACTGCGCGCTTCTCGTGACGAAGTTTCATGGAACGGCGCCGATCTGAAGGCGCCGGATCCACGTTCGGTGGATTGACCCCCCTATAGGGGGTCGAAAACACCGAACGTGCTCCCGCCTGTTGAGGACCTGTGACGGAAGAGCGGAGATCGTGCCGAACTCCGCACCTTCCCTGAATCTCCCTCACGTCCCGGGCGTCTCGTGGCGGCCACAGCCTGCCCGGGCCGCCACGAGGCGCCCGGGACGCAACTAGGACTGCCGCCACGCTCCGCGACTAGCGAAGCAGGGCGCGGACGACGCGCCAGTACGCGCGGAGCGCCAGACGGGCCGGGAACGAGCGGGCGATCTCCGGGATGAAGGGCGAGTCGAGGTCCGGGGTCAGCGCGGCGGCGAAGTCGGCGGCGGAGATGCGGCGTTCGCGGCGGATCGCCCGGCGTTCGCCGAGCAGGCGCGGGAGCCAGACGAGCACTTCGGCGTTCGCGCGCAGCTTCTGCCCTCCCCAGCCGCCCGCGAGCGAGGCGGCGATCAGCGCGAGCTCGGTCGCCAGCAGCGCCGGCGCCAGCAGGACGAGGAGCGAGCCGGGATAGAGGCGGATCAGGGTGGCCAGCCGGTTGCGCTCCATCCAGCGCCACTTGTTCCCCGCCGAGGCGGTGAACTCGTAGTCGTGGGCGACCACCGCCGCCGGTTCGATTCCCGGCGTCTCCCCCGCCAGCCGCAGCCGCAGCGCCAGGTCGACATCCTCGTGGTACATGAAGAACTTCGGCGCGAAGCCGCCGATCCGCCGCCAGACCTCGAGCCGCACCACCAGGCAGGCGCCCGAGATCGACACCACTTCGCTCGGCCCCGGCGCCGCCTCGATCGGCTCGTCGTGCATCCCAGACCAGACGATCCCGGTGAAGTGGACCGGATTGCGGGCCGAGTTGATCGTCGTCCCGTCGGCGCCGGCGACCAGGGCCTGCCAGGCCGACCAGCCGCGGCCGTCGAGCCAGGGCCTGCGGATCGCCTCGCCCCAGCCGGGCAGTGGCATCGCGTCCGGGTTGAGGATGACGAGGAGGTCGCCGGTCGCCGCCCGCGCGCCGACGTTGACGCCGCCGGCGAAGCCGTCGTTGCGCCCCATCGTCACGATCCTCGCCGCCGGGGCCAGCTCGGCGACGACCGCGGCCGAGTCGTCGGGCGAGGCGTTGTCGACGACGATCAGCTCGTCACCGTCGCGCAGCTCGGCGAGCAGCGGCGGGAGCGTCCGGCGCAGCTCCTCGGAGCTGTTCCAGGCGACGATCAGGACCGAGACGGAAGGGCGCACCAGCGCGGA
The DNA here is from genome assembly GCA_036787695.1 of Solirubrobacterales bacterium. GTDB lineage: Bacteria > Actinomycetota > Thermoleophilia > Solirubrobacterales > 70-9 > VAYN01. Next base: position 7,403 of record DAIQOT010000019.1, read on the forward strand.
GGCTAATCAGCCTGCCGCGCCGGTGCGAATCCGAGCCCTCCCCAGGGCTACTTCTTCTTGCTCCCGCAAGATGCGATGTTCAGACGGAACTTGTTGTTCTTGACCGTCTTGCCGTTCTGGCCCTTCATGTTGAGGACCGCGAGCTGAGATTTCTTGCAGAGGTTTTCCGAGTTCTGCAGGAGGCTCTTTTCGCCGCCCTTCATGTTGAGCACGAACGACTTCAGCGGGACGTCCGGCGTTTCGTTGAACACCGTCTTCAGCCCGCCGTGGCTGGAGCTGATGACGCCGTCGAGCTGGATGTTGATCTGGCCTTTGAGGTCCGCCAGGAGGTCCGGAAGCTTGTGCTTCGAGGACACCAGGTAGACCGGGCCCTTCAACTTCTGCTTGAGCAGCGGCGAGCTCGCTTCGGCGTAGCCGTAGATCGAGTTCTGCGGACATGCCTGCGCCGCCAGCTGGACCCTCGTGCAGTTGGTCTTGATGTGACTCTGATCGAGGAACAGCGAGTGCGGCAGGTTGAGCGCCGTGCGGGCGATGTTCGCCTGCCCGGCCTTGGCCTGGACGACGACTCGGATCTGCGGGTTCTTCGCCCGCGTGGTCGGGCCGGAGATCCGCGCGTGGAACGTCGGCTTGAACGCCAGCTTGTTGCAGTTGGTCGCCTGGAAGGCGGCCGAGACCGCGTAGCTGGTCCAGTTGGCCGCGTTGGCCGGGTTCGAGCCGCCGCCGTTCAACGTCCCGGCCGTGGCGCCCGCGGCGCAGTTGGTCGGGTTGAGCATGAACTTGTAGCGGTTCATGTTCAGGTCGATCGAGCGGACGTCCAGCTTGACCCCGCCGAACACGTTCGGGATCGGATCGGACACGGCGTTGACCTGGGCGGTCGCCGGGTTGACGTTCAGCGCCGCCCGGACGACGACGGTGCCGAGGTCGAACGGACCGGCGACGGCCGGGGTGACGACCGCGATACCGAGCGGCGCCCCCTTATATGGACCGGTGAGGTAGACGGTGCCGCCGAGGGTGAGCGGTTTCCCGCCCGTGCCCGCGGAGGTGACCGCCGTGCCGATCGCGCTTTCCGAGGAGCAACTGGCTTTCGCCTGCTGCGCCTTGCCGCTGCTGGCCGCCGCGGCGGCGAGTTCGGCTTCCCCGCAGTAGGGGATCCCGGCGAGGCGGCCGACGAGGCCCTTCGGCAGGGTCACGTTGACGGCTTTGATCTCCTGTTCGCCGTCGTTGCGGCCGATGTGGATCTTGAACGGGCTGAACTGCGCCGCCGTGGTCGATTCGGTCGCGGCGGTGTAGCTCGGCGTGTACTTACGCGCGCCGAGGGTGGTCGGGCAGGCGCCTCCGCCCGGCATGCTGGTCAGCGACGTGTTGGACGTCGGCTTGTTGTGGTCCGGGTTTTCCGACCACGGGGTGAATTCCGTCGTCGTCGTGTTCGTCCCGCAGGTCGACGCCGAGGTGAGGACCCCGTTGTCGCCGCCGTTGAAGTGGAGGCGGAAGTTGCGGAACGTGGCCTGCGGGTTTTCCGGCACAACGGCGGTGAGCTGACCGGTCGTCGCGTTCGGGAACACCTTGCCCTCGAGTCGCACGTTGACGCCGTAGCGGACCGAGTGGGCGTAGATGAAGATCCGGAACTGTTCGCCGGATTCAAAGACGCCGGGACCGTTCTTCAGCGGTTCGCCGACGTAGACCTCGCCGGTGATCGAGCCGTCCGGCAGCGACGGCGTTTCGATGTTGACCGTGCCGATCTGCGAAGCCGTCGGGCACGTCACGGTCGACGCCGTGTGGTAGCCGAACTGCGCGTCGCTGCACGAGGTGATCGTGTTGCCGGCCGACGGGTTGATCCCCATCCCTTCCGGCAGCGTGACTTTGGCGACCTTCAGGTAGGAGTTGGCGATCGGCGCTTCGGGATTCCATGGGATCCCGACGTCGACGGTCGTCGCTTCCGGGCTGTCGATGGCCTTGACGCCGTCGGCCGTCACCGCGATTTCAGGATTGAACGGCACGTTCGCGCAGCCGGTCGCCCCGGTCGGGGTCGTGTACTTCGCCGACGTTTCGGACGGTTCCGTTTCGATGGGCGGAATGTTGCCCTGCGTGTCGAGGTGCAGTTCGGAGACCTGGCCGCCGGCGCAGTTGCTCGGCATCGTCAGGTAGGTCCCGTCGGCCACCGGGTTGAACACGTTCGTTTCTTTGGCGCTAAAGAAGACCAGGCGCGACTCGATGATCGGCGGACTGGTCAGCGACGGCGCGTGGATGTTCCTGATGTGGAAGGTCACGTGCTGATCGACCGGGCTGAGCGAGCCTTCGACGAAGGTCGGCCCACCTTCGGTCAAGAAGCCGACCATCGAGGGCACGCCTTCGAACGGGATCAGGTTGTAAACCGGCAGGGCCACGCGCGCCTGCGCGCATTCCCCTGGTTCCGGCGCCGGTTCAGGGGTGCAACGCCCGGTTGCTTCGCTCGGACTCTGCGCCGCGACCGTCAGGTAGTTGATCCCGACCAGCGAGCTCGGCGGGCAGGCCTGTTTCACGAGCTGGGCGACTTCGCATTGCGGAAGGGCTTCAGGATTGACGCTGAGGCCTTCCGGCGTGTCGACCGTGATGTCTTTGAGGAGCGCGGTCGGGAAGCCGCCGATCCCGAAGAGGCTCGGGAAGGTGTCGATCCTGAAATCGGTGATCCCGTAGTTGGGGTGACCGGCGGCCTGGGTGAAGAGCTGTTCCGACGGTTCTTCTTCTATTTCGCCGACGCACTGTTCCCCCGGCACCGGCAGCGTGGCTTCGGTGCCTACTTCCGGTTTGCCGAAATCGGTTTCGGGGTTGACGATCGCCGGCAGGTCGGCGTTTTCTTTACAGGTGAGGGATTCCCATCGGGAGATCCCGACGGCGGCATTGGCCGTCGACGCCATGAAAGCGGCACCGAGAACCCCCACCGCGACCAGAAGCAGCAACAGACGCTTCATCTTCAATCCTCCTCCGTTAGACGCGGTTGATTTCCGGTGCATGTCACTTACCGCGCGGCAGTTGCACCGCGCGGTTCGAGGTCTGCTTCTTCGCCCTGCCCGTGTCTTCGATCACGAGTTGGCCGTTCAGATTCTTCTTCGGGTGCTTGCCGCTGGTCATTTCCTTGACGATCTTGCGGCCGGTCTTGGTGAGCGGCATGCGGACCGTCATGGTCTTCCCCGCGGGAATCGCGTAGTTGCCATTGGCGATCGCGGTGCGGTTCTTCTTGCCCTGCTGCTTGACCGAGAATGAGGTCAGGCCGGAGCACGCCCCTTCTTCATTGCAGGACATCGGCACGAGGATCGCCGAGCCGTTGGCGGTGAGCTTTCCCGCCAACGATCCGACGCCGACCTTGACCGGGGCCGGAGCCGGGTTCGACTTCGACCCTCCGCCCGAGTTACCGCCGCCGGAGTTGCCTCCGCCGCTCGGTTGCGTTTCGAATTCCTTCGCCAGCGTGTAGCCGGCGGGAACCACCTTCGGCGCCGGGGTCTGGACCAGGCCGCCGAGCGAACCCGGCGTCTCGTTCACCGGCAGGCGCAGTTCCAGGTTGGAGACCGTCACGTTGGCCTGCAGGTTGGAGAAGCGCATGTAGGGGAAATCGGACGGGAGGAGTTCCAGTTCGATTTCATCGCCCGCCGGCACGTGGTAGGCCTGCGGGTGCAGCTGGAACACCATCTGCTGGACACCGCCATCGGGCCGGTAGACGCCGCGGGCGATCAGCCGGTCGTAGCCTTCCGGTGAAACGTCGAAGAGCCGCGCCGCGATCTCCGAGTTCGGGCTCGGCGATTCGACTTCGGCGACGATCGTCGGCGACCCCATCAGGGTGACGCCGCCGGCCGGGATCGGCCCGGTGCTGTATTCGACCGCGTGTTCGTTGGCGACTTCTTCTTCGGGGAGCGCGACACACGGTTCCCCGGTTCCGACGATCGGGTCGAAGGTCGCGCTCGACACGGTCGGCGTGCCTTCTTCCGTCGTCGTCCCGTGGGTGATCGTCGCGGAGCCGGTCGTCTTCAGGTTGATTTCACCGGGCTGGAGACCGGCCCAGTCGCTCGCTTTGAACGGGCCTTCGGAGGGCACTTCGCCGACCGACGGGATCGCCGGACAGCTGGTGGTCAGCGCTTCGACGCTCGAGCTCGGCGTCGCCCCTTCGCCCTTCAGGTAGTGGGCGAACCATGCTTCGAGACGCGCGTTGAAGGCGGCGACGTCAGCTTTCTTGTTCTGGCTGCGCGAGTGGCCGATGTCGGCGAGATAGAGCGAGATCGGATCGCCTGGGTACTGAGCCCGGGTGCGCTGGTAGTAGCGCAGCGCTTCGTCGACCGGGAAGAGGTCGTCGTTCCAGCCGCTCTGGATCAGCGACGGCGCGGGCTCGACCGAGTGGTTGATTCCGAACGACGAGTGGTAGGTCGAGAGTTCTTTGACGATTTCTTCGACGCCCGCGTCGGTGTACGGGTCGCCGGCTTTGAACCGCAGAAGCCAGGACGGGATGACCACCCGCGGATCGGTTTTTTCGTAGCTGATCGCTTCCCCGACGGTGTTCAGCCCTTCGCTCCAACTCGCTTTCCATACCCCGATCGGAAGTTTGCCGCTCGGGCCCTTGTACGGCGAGTTGGTGACGTAATCGAGATTGCGACCGTTCGGCGCAAGGGAGTAGGCGATGTCGGACCACGGCCACTGCGGTGCCGCGGCGGCGATTTCCATCGCCTGATGGGCCGGGCTTTCCCACGGTTCCAGTTCGCCTTTTTCATTCATCACGCGGTTGCGGAGCGAGCCCAGCGCGAGCGAGAGGCCGCCACCGTAGGAGGCGCCGGTGACACCAATCTTCGTCGGGTTGACGACGCCTTCGGCGGCAAGGACGGACATCAGGTACTGGGCGTCACGTACTTCATAGCGATCATCCATGAGGTGGTTGAATCCTTTTTCACAGACGGTCGTGGCTTTCGCGGGATCGAATTTGCCACAGGAGAGACCCCAACCGCGGTCGCTCATGCTGAAGACCGCGTAACCCTCTTCTGCCCAGTGCTGGATGCGGGGATCTTCCTGTTCGAAGGTGAGGCCTTTGCCGGGTTCGGGTTCAAACGTGGCCAGGCCCTGCTTCGAGCCACCCCAACCGTGGAAGTCACCGATCAGCGGGTATGCGCCTTCGGTCGATTCCGGCGGCAGGATCACGTTGACGTCGATTTTCGTTTTACCGTCCCAGGTCAGCGCGAAGCTTTTATTTTCGCTTTCGATGGGATTGCCACCACAGAGACGGATGTTCCCTTTCAAGGGTAGGACCCTGCATTTGACCGCCCCTCCGTAGACGGAGGCGATCGGTGCAGCCTGCGCGGCGGCCGGTACGACCACTAACGCGACAACGACCGCCAGTGCGGCCAACAAACCTCGATAACCCTTCATCCCATCCTCCTCTGCGGCGCTCCCAGCGCCGCTGTGAACAGCGTTCCTGAAACTTGAAAGTGCGAGTGGGTGCGCGCGGACCGAGGCCGCTGCGCCGGCCCGTTTAGGTGGTGGTCGCCGTGGCAAGGGGCGCACACGTGCATCGATGCATCGGTGCTGCCGAACGCTTGAACATCTATTCCTCCTCCGTTAACGCAATTCCCCAAAAGCGATAACGCCGCCCCTGCGTGGCGGTACTGCTTCTCCCTGGCACTGCTTTCCCGTCACAGACACTAGCGGCCCGAGCGGGCGAATCAAGCTAACCGGGTGAGGGAAATAGATTGGGATTCAGAATCGGGTACGACTTGGTTCGGCAACCGGGTAGGCCCCGGTCCGGCGATGCGCTTACTGCTTCGCCTTCTGCTTGTGGCCGCCGCCCTTGCCGGTTTTCTTGCCGCCCTTGTGCTTCTTGCCCTGCTTGGCGCCCTTCGACTTCTTGCCCTTCTTGGCGCCCTTGCCCTTGCACGGGGTCTGGATCTTCTGCTGGCGGTTCGACCGGCGGCTGTTGTGGCCGACGAGGCGGAGGATGCCCTTCACCGGCTTCGCGCAGAGGTTGGTCGAGTTCTGCAGCAGGCCGTGCTTGCCGCCCGGGAGGACGAGGACGAATTTGCTGACCGGCAGGTCCGGGATGCCGGTGAAGGTGGTGCGGATGCCGCCCTTGTAGCTGTCGATCTTGCCGTCGAGGTCGATGTCCACCTGGCCTTTCAGGTGGGCGACCATGTCCGGCAGCGTGTTGTTGGAGGAGCGCAGGACGACCGGCCCTTCGAGCGGCTGTGACAGCAGCGGCGAGTAGGCGATCGCGTGCCCGTAGACCGATTTCGCCGGGCACGCTTCGGCGGCGAACTGGGGCCGGGTGCAGACGGTGCCGAGGCTCGCCTGGTCGAGGAAGATCGAATGCGGCAGCGCCACCGAGGCGACTTCGACGTTCGCCTGGCCTTCCTTCGGCGTCAGCGTCGCCTTCAGTTTCGGGTGCTGGGCCCGATGGGTCTGGCCGAAGAGCCGTAGCTTCAGGCCCGGCTTGAAGGCGAGCGCCTTGCAGCCTTCGCTCTGCGACGGCGTCGAGACCGAGTAGGAAGACCAGGCGGCCGAATTGGTCGGGTCGCCTCCCCCACCCTGGACCGTCCCGGCGACCGAAGACTTCTTGCAATTGGTCCCGTTCAGCGTGAATTCCTTGCGGTTCAAGTTCACGACGATCTGGCGGATGTCGAGTTTCACGCCGCCGAAGACGTCGAGGATTTCGGCGCTGGTCGAGACCTGCCCGCTTTCCGGATTGAGGTTCAGCGGCGCGTGGACGACGACGTTGCCGAGGTCGAACGGGCCGGCGACCGCCGGGGTGATGACGACGATCGAGAGCGGCGCCCCCTTATAAGGACCGGAGAGGTAGACCTTGCCTTCGAGCTTCAGCGGTTCGCCTCCGGTGCCCGACTGGATCGCGGCAACACCGATCTGGCTTTCCTTGTCGCAGCTCGGCTTTTCCGCCTCGGCGGCGCCGGTCTTGCCTTCGGCCGCCGAGTATTCCTTCGCCTGGCAGTACGGGATGCCGGCGAGTTTCGCGGTGGCGCCGGGCGGCAGCGTGATGTTGAAGCCTTTGATCTCCTGCTGGCCTTCGGCCCGGTCGATCGTCAATCGGTAAGGGGTGTAGGTGAGCGCTTTGAAGGTGTTCGGCTTGGCGAGGAAGTTGGGCGTGAACGGCCGTTCGGCCATCGTCTTCGCGCAGGCACCGCCGCCGGGCGCGGTGGTCAGCTTCAGTTCGGTCGTGCCCGTCCCGGTCACCGCGCCGGTCGAATACGGGACGGCGCTCGAGGTGGCGGTGTTGGTGCAGAGCGGCGGGCTGCTCAACACCGGGATCGCGTGTTTGGCGGTCGGCCCGAAGGTCAGCGTCGCCGAGCTGAAGGCGACCTGCGGCAGGTTGGTGAATTCGGCCGTCAGCTGACCCGTGGTCGGATTCGCCTTCACCTTCCCTTCCTCGCGCACCTGCACCCCGTACCGCGACGATTCGGCGTTGAAGAAGATCCGGTACTCCTGCCCCGAGAGCGGTTCGCGGCTCTTCTGTTCGGCGAGGTAGACCGGCCCCTTGAGCGAGCCCGCCGGCAACTCCGGCGCTTCGATCGCGACCGTGCCGACCTGCGATTTTTCCGGGCAGCTGATCGCCGCCCGCGAGTTCGACGGGAACTGGCCGTCCTTGCAGAATTCGAGCCCGGTCGCGGTCGCAGGATTCAGGCCCGTGCCGACCGGCAGGGTGACGTTCGCGTTCTTCACCGTCGACGAGTTGATTTCGCTCGCACCTTGGTGCTGCGGCACGTTCAAGGAGACGGACACCGTCGAGGAGGAGTCGGTCGACCCACTGGCGGCGGCGGTGACGCTCGGAGCGAAGGGGACGGCGGCGCAACCGGCGATCGGCACCGGCGGCGTCGTCACCTGCGGCCCGGCGGTCGCGCCGCCCTGGCTTTCGAGTTCGAGCTTCGACGACGAGGCGCCGTTGCAGGGGCTCGGGAGAGTGAGGAAGTTGCCGCCCGCGGTGCCTTCGAATTTCAGTTTGTTCGCGTTCAGCGCCGGAAAGGCTTCGATGTTGTTGATGAAGAACGACTCGTGGTAGTCGCCCGCCCATTCGATCGCCGTTTCGAGGAAGACGTACTCGTTGATGATCGGGAGGACCGGGGTCGTCACGTGGAAGCCGAAGAGCGCCGGTTCACCTTCGGCCGGGGCCAGGTTGTAGACGGTGAAGGGGAGCGTGACCGGAATGATTCCGATCAATACCGTCGTCACTTCGCTGGTGCCGACTTTGCTCGCCGCGCACGCCGCTTCGTCGGTTTTGAAGGTTTCGACGGGGCATTGCGGGACCGACTGTGGGTTGACGTTCAACCCCTCGGGGAGTTCGACCTTCACCCGTTTCGCCTGGTCGGTGCCTTCGACGTTGACGGTGAAGTTGGTGACTCCGAAAGCTGGGTGGCCCGCCGCCTGCGAGTAGAAGTCGCTAGGGCTGCCTCCGTAGGTGCAAGTGTCGACATTGCAGGTCCCGGCTTCCCAGGTGCCGATCCCGATCGCCGAGGCCGAGCTCGCGGCGAAGGCCGAGATGGCGAGGACGATCAGCGCCATCGTGGCAGCGATCCCTACAGCGTTTCGTGCACTCCTCCTCATCGGAGCCAACTCTTACCCACCTCTCGTCGATCGAAAAACAGCCTGGTCTATTTGTGGCTGTTCTTGCCTTTTTTGGCGGCGGCGTGTTTGCCTTTGCCTTTGGCGTGTTTGGCGTGCTTTTTCTTGTGGTGGCGCTTTTTCTTGTGCGCCCTGTGTTTCTTGACGCCGTGGCAGCCGTTGCCGACCTGGAGCGGCGAGCGTTTCTTCAGCGAGGTCTTGCCGTTCTGGGCGTTGAATTCGATCCGCGAGAAGAAGCGCTTGGTGCAGACGTCTTTGGAGTTGACCAGGAGGCCCTTCTTGCCGCCTTGCATGGTCAAGGTGAATTTGCTCACCGGCACGTCGGGGATCGGCGCGAAGCTGGTCTGGATGCGGTTCTTGCCGACCGTCTTGATTACGCCGTGGAGGCGGACGTCGACCTGGCCCTGGAGGTCGGCGAGCAGGTCGGGCAGCGTGTGGTCCGAGGAGACCAGGTAGACGGGGCCCGCCAGTTCCTTTTCGAGCAGCGGCGAGGTCGCGCTCGCGTAGCCGTAGACCGAGGCCGCCGGGCACTGGTTCGCCGCCAGCTGAACCCGCGTGCAGATCGTTTTGATGTGGGACTGGTCGAGCTGCTCGGAGGGCGGCAGCGTCACCGTCGCGGCGGCGATGTTGGCGTCGCCCTTGCGCGCTTCGAGCGTCGCCTGCAGAGACGGATGGCCGACGCGCTTGGTCGCCTTGCGGCCGCCGAGGAAGCGGATCGCCAGGTTCGGCTGGAATTCGAGCGCTCCGCAGTCGGAGGTCTGGAAGGCCGCCGAGGCGTTGTAGGAGCTCCAGCTCGTCGAGTTCGCCGGGTTGCCGCCACCGCCGTTCAGCGTCGCGGTCGATTGCTGCTTCGCGCAACTGGTCGGGTTGAGGGTGAATTCCTTGCGGTTGAGGTTCAGTTCGATCTGGCGGATGCTCAGCTGGGCGCCGCCGAACACGTCGGGGATCGGGTCGGAGACCGCTTTCACCTGCGTCGTTTCCGGGTCGACGAACAGCGCCACCCTCACCACGACCGTGCCGAGATCGAACGGCCCGGCCGTGGCGGGAGTGACTATTGCCAGGGAGAGAGGAGCCCCGTGGTAGGGGCCTGAGAGGAAGACCTTGCCGGTGATCGAGAGCGGCGTCGGGCCGGTCCCGGCCTGCACATTGGCGACACCGACTTCGCTCTGCGCCGGGCAGCTCGAGTGGGCCGCCTGTTCGGCGCCGCTGGTCCCGGCCGCGGCGGCGAGCGCGCCGGCCGAGCAGTAGGGAATGCCCGCCAGCTTGCCGATCATCCCCGGCGCCAGGGCGACGGTCGCGGCCTTCAGCTCCTGCTGGCCGTTGCCGCGGCCGAGGGTGATGTGGAGTGGGCTGTAGGCGCCCGCCTTGCCCGACTTGGGAGCGGCGGCGAAGGACGGGGCGAAGGGGCGCGCGGCAAGGGACGTGGCGCAGCCTCCCCCGCCCGGGGTGGCGTGGAGGGTGAAGGCCGAGGTCGGCGTCGCCGCCGGGTTGCCCGACCACGGCGTCATCGCGGCGGCGGTCGTGTTGGGCCCGCAGGTCATCGGGCTGCTCAGCACCGCCTGCTCGCCGCCGACGAAGTTGAGCCGGAAGCTGGTGAACGGCACCTGCGGGATTTCGGTGATCTTGGTCGTCAGCTGGCCGGTGGTCGGGTCGGCGAAGACGTGGCCGACGAGACGCACGTCGACGGCGTAGCGGTCGGAGTGGGCGTCGAGGAAGATCCGGTACTCGTCGCCGGAGGCGGGGTCGGTGCTGAGTTGCTTGGCGATGAAGACCGGGCCTTCGAGTTCGCCTTCCGGCAGTGCCGCCGAGGCGATCGTCGCGGTGCCGATCCGTGAGTTGGCCGGGCAGGTGATCGGCAGCGTCGAGTGAAGCGGGAACTGGCCGTCTTCACAGGTCGTGAGGTTGTTCGGTTCGGCCGCCGCCGAGGGATTGATCCCCATCCCGGCCGGCAGGGTCACCACCGCTTCCTTCGTGGTCGAGTCGTCCTGGCCGGTCGGTTGGGCGATGTGCGGGACGGCGACGGTCACCTGCGCGCCGGCGGGCGAGTTCGTTTCGTCGGTCCCCGGCGCGACTTCGAGCGACGGCGTGTACGGGATCGTGTTGCAGTTTTTCGGCGAGGTGCCGGGCGGGATCGGCGACTCGAGCGGGGCGCCGGCGTCCTGCGGGAAGCGCGCCCCCGCTTCGGCTTCGGCGTAGCTCATCGCCTTGAGGTAGGTCGAGTACTGGCTGCCCGATTCGAGGAAGGCGCGGCCGTTGCAGGTGCTCGGCTGGGTGAGGAAGGTGCCGTCGCCGGCGCGCCCGTTGAAGACGAGGCGGTCCTTCAGGATCAGGCCTTTGACGAGCCCCTGCAACGGCCCGAGGTTGATCGGCAGCGCGTGCGGGACCGTGATCGTGAAGCCCTCGTGGTAGTCGCCCGACCAGTCGATGTCGCCTTCGAGGAAGACTTCGTTGCCGAGCAGTTCGAGGCCGAAGCGGGCCGGCTGGCCCGGCCGCGGGACAAGGTTGAAGACCGGGACTGCGGTCACTCCCGCGATCGGCGTGATCGGCAGCAGGCCGAGGGCCGAGGCGGTGACCCCGCTTTCGCCGACCTTGGCGCCGTAGCCTTCGCAGCCGGACGCCCCTTCTTCGAAGACCGCGATCGGGCAGCGGCCGGTCGCGCCGGGGTTGACCGCGAGGCCGACCGGCAGGTCGACGCGGATGAACTCCGGTTCGTTCGTCGGCTGTTCGGTGCCCGGCAGCGGCAGGCCGAGCGAGCCTTCGTGATGGACGATGAACTGGGTGAAGCCGTAGTTCGGATGGGCGCCCGCTTCTTCGAAGAAGTATTCGCCCGCGTTGTTGCCCGGAGCGGCGCCCGCGTTGCAGAAGTCAGCCGCGTTGGGGTCGGTGATCGCCGGTTCCTTCTTGCACGTCCCGGCCTGCCAACCCGAGCCGACGGTCGGTTCGTGCGGATTACTGGCTTCGATCACCGAGGAGGTGTCAGCGGCGGCGAAAGCGGGGATCAGAAGCAGCGTGAAGGTGATCGCAAGAGCGAATCCGACGCAGGCCACCAAAAAAGTGATCCATACATCGCCGTACGACGCATCTCTCCTCCAGAAGAGCATCCCGTCGATGACGTTACCCGAAAATTGGTACCCAAGTCAATATTTTTTGGTAATGTCGGTTTCATGGTCGGGCTGAACGAAGCAAATGGATACGCGAACGATGGGATCGGAAATGGAGTCGGCGAAGTGAACCGAAACGGAACCTCGACCACTGCAATCAGCAACGGCAACGGAAAGCGCCGCAGCAGCGAGTCGATCCCGGTGCACTGGGAGCGCCTCGCTCGGGCCACCGCCCATCCCCTGCGGATCTCGATCCTCGAAATCCTCGGGATCGACGGCGGCCGGGTCCTCTCGCCGTCAGAGCTGAGCCAGGAGCTGCAGATCCCGCTCAGCAATACGAACTACCACGTCACCGAGCTGGCCAAAGCGGACCTGATCGTGCTGGTCCGCCAGCGCGCGGTGCGCGGCGCCACCGAGCACTTCTACACGCTCCCTGAGGCTCTACCTAAGGTCGAGGCCGAGGGCCTGGCCGCGGCTGAGCCGATCGCCGCCTGACCCCTCCCCTTCGAGGTCGACGTCCTCGACCAGGATGTCGATCTTCGTCGTCGCCAGGCGGCGGATGCAGAGGAGGACGACCACGATCAGGATCAGGCTGGCGCCCCCGGCGCCGAGCCCTAGTCCGCCGCGGTGGGGTTCGACCGCCATCCAGTCGGCGAACGACGCCCCCAGCGGGCGGGTGAGGACGTAGGCGATCCAGAACGCGAGCACCTCGTTCATCCCGAGGTATCGGTGGGCGAGGAACGGGATCAGGATCAGTCCGAGGAACATGAAGCCGGAGCCGAGGTAGCCGATGTGGAGCGTGGTCGCGGTCATGTCGCCGCAGGCGGTGCCGAGGGCGAAGGTGGCGAGGACCGTCGCCCAGTAGAAGGCCTCGCGGCGTTTGGTGCGGATCGAGTGGATCGAGAGCGTGCCCTCGACCCGGTGCCAGACGGCGAAGACGACGGCGAGGACGATCGCGTAGAAGATCGTCGAGACGAGGTAGGGGACGCCGAGGCCGACGTGGAGGCCGTCGGCGGCGGAGGTGCCGAAGATCGCCACCATCACGACCACGGTCCAGTAGGTCCAGGCTTCGTAGCGGTCGGTGCGGAACTGGCGGCGCAGGGCCCAGACCAGGCCGACGAGCATCAGCGGGATCGCGAGCGCGGGGCCGGTCGGCAGGCCGTTGAGGGCGTCGGAGGTGGTCTCCCCCATCGCCGTCGTCGCGACCTTGGTCAGCCAGAAGAAGGCGATGATCACGGGGACCTTGGTCATCCAGGTGCCAGAGGTCGAGCGGGGGGAACGGGTCAGGGAGGAGAGGGACTGTTCGGCCATGACGCGGGAAGGTAGGCGTGCCCGCTTAAACCCAGATGAGAGCCGCCGTCGATTGGGGCCATCCGGGAGGCGGACTCATCCGTGCGGCTCGGCCCGCGGGATGACGTTGCCCTCGGCGTCGCGCCAGACCGTGCGGATGACGCCGGATTCGCCGTCGGGGTTGGCGGCCTCGGGGCGATCCAAGGTCAGTTCCCAGTAGTTGTCGTGCACCGGGACCTCCACCGGCGGGGCGCCGGAGAAGATGGCGGTGACGGTGGCGACGCCGTCGGGGACGATGCCGTCGACGAGGTTTTCTCCGCCGCCGTCGACGGAGGACACGTAGGCCCGGCCGCTCCTCAGCTCGCCGAGGTCGAAGCAGACAAAGATCGGGCGCGACTCCCCGGGTAGGGGGCGGGCGACGCAGGCCGGCTCGCCTTCGCGATCGAACGGGCCGGCTTCCACCCCGGAGAAGAGCACCGTCGCCTTGCCGTCGGCGCCGGGACCGAGGTAGCGCACCGATTCGAGTCGCACCCCGCCCGGCACGTCGGCGCCGTCGAGGGTCGCTTCGACTTCCGGTGACCGGTCCCGCGGAGTCTGTTCGCGGCGCAGCACACCGAGGAGTTCGGTCATCGCCGTCGGGACGGGGGTGCCGGAGAGGGTTTCCGGGCCGCCGGTGTGGCCGACGATCGGGTTCCACACCCCGGTCGCGGCGACGGCGGTTCCGCCGATCGCGAGGCAAGTAGCCGCTACCGCGACCAGCCGCGGGATCCGCCCCGTCGGAATGCGGAACCGCCGGCCGCCTGGTGAGCGCCGCACGTTCCGGGCGGCGGTCGCGATCAGCATCTGTTCCAGTTCCGGCAGTACCGGCGGCTCGATCTTCTTCACGCTCATTCCTGGTCCCTTCGCCTTCCTTGTTCCTTCACTGACCCGCCGGAAGCAGCCTGGATCGCAAGCGCGTCAACGCGCGGCTGACGCGCTTGCGCACCACCTGCTTCGAGCAGCCGAGCTCGGCCGCGATCTCCTCGTAGTCGCGTTCGTCGAGGACGCGGGCGACCACCGCCTCGCGGAGCTCGTCCGGGAGTCCGCCGAGCAGCTCGGCGAGCGGCACCTCCGGGCTCGCCTGCCGCTCGACCCGCGCCAGGTCGTCGTCGTCGAGGGCCAGCGGCTCGCAGCCGAGTCGGCGGCGGGCGTCTTCGGCGACGACCCCGCGGCGGAGGCTGGTGATCAAGGTGTTGTGGGCGATCGCCAGCAACCAGGGCAGCGCGCTGGTCCCTCCCGCCCGCGCCCCGTCGAAGCGCCCCGCCGCTTCGAGGGCCCGGGCGAAGGTCTCCGCGGTCAGGTCGGCGGTCAGCTCGGCGTCGCGGCAGCGGCTCATCAGGAAGCGCAGCACGATCCGCTCGTGCCGGCGGTAGAGGGTCGCGAACGCCCGTGGCTCGCGCGCCGTGCGCTCGAGCAGCTCGGCATCGGTCAGGCGTTCGAGGAAGTCCATGCCCTTATTACGCATGAGGGCCGAAGGTTGTGACCATCAGCCCGCTGAGACCGTCGCCGGGCCGGGGGCGACTAGGGCAGCGGGCCGCCGGCGATGGCGACGACCGTGCCGATCGCGCCCGCTGCGAGCAGCACCTCGACGACGCCGCGGCGCAGCAGGAGCAGCACGATCGCGGCGGCGGCGAGGACGAGGAACTGCCAGGTCTCGGCGAGGGCGCCGGCGAGCGGGATCGCCGAGCCGAGGATCGCGCCGATCGCGGCCGGGCCGGCGCCGGCGAGGAAGGCGCGCGCCGCCGGATTGCCGCGCAGCCGCTCGAAGCGCCCGCCGCCGAGGAGGATGAAGGAGAACGAGGGCAAGAAGGCGACGAAGGCGGCGAGCAGGCCGCCGGGGATGCCGTAGGCGCCGTAACCGACCGCGGCGACCGTCGCCACCACCGGCCCCGGCGTCACCTGGCCGAGCGCGACGGCGTTGAGGAATTCGCTGTTGGTCATCCAGTGGTAGGCGTGGACGGCGTCGCCCTGCATCAGGGGCACGATCACGAAGCCGCCGCCGAAGGCGAGGCCGCCGACCTTGAATGCGGTCCAGGCAAGGTCGCCGACGCTGCCGGTGGTGACGGCGGCGAGGGGCGTCGCCAGGTCGAGCTTGGCGAGCAGGGCGCTCGGGCGGAGCGCCGCCGACTTGATCGCGACGAGCGGGGCGAGGAGCGCGACCCCCTCCCCCGTCGCCCGGCGGATCAACAGCTCGAGCAGGCCGCAGCCGAGGAGAACGAGGACCAGCCACGGCCCGATCGTCGCCGCGGCGACGCCGCCCGCCGTCCCGTAGGCGGCCCAGCGGACCAGGGCGCCGTCTTCGCCACGGGCGCGGGCGAAGCTCGGGCGCAGCAGGTCCTCCCCGGCGCGCACCGCGACCGCCGCGACCGCCGCTCCTGCCCCGGCGCCCGCGCCGCGGATCCAGTCGGGCGGCGAGCCGGAGAGGAAGACCAGCGAGAGGGCGAGGATCATCACGACGGCGGGGACGACGAAGCCGAGGCCGCCGACGATCGCCCCCGGCCAGCCCGCGACGCGGTAGGCGCAGAAGATCGCCAGCTGGGTCGAGGACGGGCCAGGCAGCAGCGAGCAGGCCGCGTTGGCGTCCTCGAATTCGTCGTGGTCCATCCACCCCTCGCGATCGACGGCGAGCTTGCGCAGCAGGGCGATGTGGGCGGGCGGCCCGCCGAAACCGGTGACGCCGATCCGGGTCCACTCGCGGGCGACGGTCCCGAGTTCGGCCATCGGCGGAATCTAGTGCCGCCGTCGGCGCCTCGTATCGCCGGCCTGTTAAACGGAGACCCGCCGATTAAACCCTGCTGAGAGTGACATTTCGGCTACATCTACCGCGGCGAATTCGGCGTACCATCCCTCGCGTGAACCTCGGGAACTGGTTCGAGTGGAAGTGGGCCTGGGCGGTCCTCGCCGCCCTGCTCCTCCTCTGCGGCCTGGCGACGATCGAACCGGAGACGGCCGAAGCGGTCAACTCGACGATCTGCGTCGGCGGAATCGGCTGCGTCCTCTGGGGTATCTGGCAGCTGATGCAGCACGACCAGTAGCTCCTACCGAGGAGGCAGGAAGATGATCGAGAGGATCGCGGAGATGCCGGCGGGCACGATCGGCTTCGCCTTCGACGGCGAGGGGACCAGCGCCGAGTACCGGGAGATCCTCGAGCCGCCGCTCGAGGCGGCAGTCGCGGCGGGTGAGGTGAGGCTGCTGCTGCAGACCGCGCCGACCTTCGACGGGATGGGGATCGGCGCCCGGATCGAGGACGCGAAAGCGAACCTCAAGTTCGGCCTCGCCCATCGGAAGGCCTGGAAGCGGGTCGCGATCGTCACCGATTCGGGGTGGCTCACCTCGACCTTCAGGCTGTGGTCCCACCTCGTGCCGGTCGAGATGCGGGTCTTCCCGCTCGCCGAGGCCGCGGCGGCGCGGACCTGGGTCGCCGGCTGAGCGGCGCGCCGCTCTCGGCCAGTTTTTAGCGTCCCTACAGCCCCGCTGAAGGAAGCGGGGCTACCTTCGCCACATGAGCCGCGGCGACCATTACGAGCTCGTCCTCAGCACGTTGGTCAGCGAGGCGAGCCGTGCCGAGGTTCGTGAGCGAGGAGTCCGCCGCGCCGCCGCGGTCGGGGTGGCGCAAGGCGCCGGCGAAAGCGGCGCACGCCCGAAGGAGCCGCGAGCGCGTTTGCTCGCGGCGGACGGCAGGACGGTGCGGGGTGGCTTTGAACAAGTTCGACCTTCTCTACTTCGGCGATGACTGGACGCCCGATTGATCGACCGCAGGACCGCCGGCTTTAGGCGTTGGATCGTTTCTTCCACCCGGTGAGGGTCCGGCCGCCGGGACGGCGCCGCGGAGCGACCAGCGCAGGGCGGCGAGAGCGATCAGCGGGGCGAGCCACCAGGCCGACGGGCCGAGCGCGCAGACGACCGCGGTGAGGCCGATCGCGACGACCGCGGCGAGGGCCAGGCGCCAGTCGTCGCCGACGACGAAGTCCCAGACCGCGAGGACGATCCGGCGGGGGGTCATCGAACGACCCCGGTCGCGACGGGGCGGCTCACGCGATCTCCTCGGCGGCATTCGGTGACGGCGAGACGGTCGCCTGGGCGGCGCCGCGGGCTTTGATCTCGGCGACCATCGCCAGGGCCGCCAGGGCGACGACCGCCACCAGCGGTGCGAGCGACGCCTCTCCCCCGGGCCAGTTGGCGCCCGCGCCCTCGGCGCCCCAGAAGATCCCGAAGCTGGTCAGCAGCACGCCGACGACGAACTTCATCCCGTTCTCGGGGACCCGCGCCAGCGGCGCTCGCAAGGCGAGCCCGGCGCCAAGCACCGCGAGGATCGCTGCCGCCGCCGCGGCGGCAGCCAGTCCCACGTCGTGCTGGTTGGCGCCGAAGGTGAGGACGATGAAGGCGACCTCGAGGCCCTCGAGCAGCACCGCTTTGAAGGAGATCGCGAAGGCGTAGCCATCGAAGCCCGCCGTCACCGGGACCGACTCGGCCTCGGCCCGCTCGGTGGCGAAGATCGCCTCCTCGTCGTGCTTGGCCTTCGCCCCGGCGGCGCGGAGGATCGCCTTGCGCAGCCACTGCAGGCCGAAGGTCAGCAGCAGTCCGCCGACCACGACGCGTAGGACCCCGAGCGGCAGCGAGGTGAGCGCCGGCCCGAGGGCCGCGATCAGCACCGCCAGCACCAGCGTCGCCGCGCCGACCCCGTAGAGCGCCGCCCGCCAGCGCCGCGCCGTCCCGACCGCGAGGACGATCGTGAACGCCTCGACCGCCTCGACCGCGCAGGCGAGGAAGACGGAGATCGCGAGGCTGAGCTCCGCGCCGCTCACCGATCTCCCGGGTCGGGCACTAGAAGGCGAAGATCAAGCTGCAGACGAATCCGGCCACTATGCAGTAGATGCCGAACGGCGTCAGGCGATTGGTGCGGAAGAAGCGGAGCAGGAATCTCACGGCGAGGAAGGTGGTGAAGGCGGCGGCGACCGCGCCGACCGCGGCCGGGCCGCGCACTCCGTCCCCGGTCGAGCCGAACAGTTCGGGCAGCTTGAGCACGCCCGCCGCCGCGATCACCGGCGTCGCCAGCAGGAAGCCGAACTTCGCCGCGTCCTCGTTGGAGAGGCCGACGAGGAGGCCGCCGCCCATCGTCATCCCCGAGCGCGAGATGCCGGGGACGAGCGCGGCCGCCTGCGCGGTGCCGATCGCCGCCGCCTGCC
Source organism: Solirubrobacterales bacterium (assembly GCA_036787695.1). Taxonomy (GTDB): domain Bacteria; phylum Actinomycetota; class Thermoleophilia; order Solirubrobacterales; family 70-9; genus VAYN01. The sequence continues at coordinate 25,596 of DAIQOT010000019.1, forward strand.
TGAGGCTGACGCGGCGGGCGATGCGCGGGTCCGAGTCGCCCTCGCCGTCGCCGCTTTCGGGACGGCGCTGGCGCAGCCGCTCGAAGGCGAGCAGCAGGATCCCGTTGAGGATGAGGAAGAGCGAGGCGGTCTCGGCCGAGGCGAACAGCGAGCGCAGCGGGTGCTGGAGGGCGAGGCCGAGGATCCCCGCCGGGATCGTCCCGACGATCAGGAGCCAGGCGAGGCGGGCGTCGTCGTCGCCGGGGGCGATGCCCCGCACGCGGACCGAGCGGACGAAGCCGCGGAAGATCCGGACCCAGTCCTGAAGGAAGTAGAAGAAGAGGACGAGCGCGGTGGCGCAATGGGTGGCGACGAGAAAGGCGAGGAAGTAGTCGTCGTTCTGGTGGATGTTCCAGCCGAAGAGGCTGGGGATGATCACGCCGTGGCCGAGGCTTGAGACCGGGAAGGGCTCGGCGATGCCCTGGGTGAGGCCGAGGATCAGCGCCTGGAGGTAGGAGATCGGGTGCATCTTGTGACGATCTTCAGGCGCTCTGATTAACGTCAGATGAGAGCGGGATGACGAGCCAGACGTCGGCCCCGCCCGTCGGGCGGTTGGCGGCGCGGGCGCTGCCGCCGTGGGCGTCGGCGACGGTGGCGACGATCGCCAGGCCGAGACCGCTGCCGCCTTCGCGGGCGCCGGGGGCGCGGGTGAAGCGCTCGAAGGCGCGGTCGAGGAAGTCGGGCGGGAAGCCGGGGCCGTCGTCGGTGACGTGGATCTCGACCGCGTCGCCGGCGCGACGCGCCGTCAGCGCGATCGTCCCGGCGCCGTAGCGGAGGGCGTTGTCGACGAGGGTGCCGACGGCCTGATCGAGGCGCAGGAGGTCGCCGCGCAGCTCCAGCTCGCTGCCGTCGGCGATCTCGATCGCCCGCCCCGCTTCGGCGGCGCGGCGGGAGAAGCGACGCTCGACCGGCCCGAAGACGTCGGCGAGGCGCACCTGCTCGAGCCGCAGCGGCAGCCTGCCGCCTTCGGTCTGGGCGATCGTCAGCAGGTCCTCGGAGAGCTGCGTCAGGCGGTCGGTCTCCTCGGCGGCGGAGGCGAGCGCGGCGCGCAGTTCGTCGGGGCTGCGACCCTCGGCGAGGGCGAGGTCGAGCTCGGCACGGAGGATCGCCAGCGGCGTGCGCAGCTCATGGCCGGCGTCGGCGACGAAGGCGCGTTCGCGGGCCATCGCGTCGCCGATCCGGGCGAGCATCTCGTTCAGCGTCTCCCCCAGGCGGGCGACCTCGTCGCGGGTGGCGGGGACCGGCAGGCGCTCCTCCGGCGCGGCGGTCGAGATCTCGGCGGCGCGGGCGCGCATCGCCTCGACCGGGCGCAACGCCGCGGCGGCGAGGAAGTAGCCGGCGATCGAGGCGAGGATCAGCGCCCCGGGCAGGGCGACGAAGAGCAGCTGCAGGAGATCCTCGATCGCGTCGTCACGGTCCTGGGTCGAGGTGCCGACGACGACGATCCGCTTGCCCGCCGAGGTGTCGACCGGGACGGCGAGGAGGCGCGAGCCGCCGTCAAGGCCCGGTAGCGCGCCGCGGCTGACGAAGGTCGGGCCGTGGGTGGCGTCGCGCAGCTGGTCGGGATCGAGCAGATCTTCGCTGCCGATCACCGGTGAGGAGTCGATCACGTTGCCGCTCGGGTCGAGCACCTCGGCGAAGCTGTCGGTCTTGCCGACCAGGTGCGCTTCGCGTCCGGAGAGGTCGGTCTCCTCCTGCCGGACGACCGAGGAGAGTTCGTCGGCGCGCGAGCTGAGGCCCGAATCGACCGTCGTTTCGGCCTCGTGCTGGAACTGCAGGTAGACGAAGACGCCGGTCCCGGCCAGCACCACGGCGATCACCGCGGCGAAGACGAGGGTGAGGCGGAGGCGGATCGAGAGGCGGCTCAGCGCCCTCCGTCCTTCCGCAGTCGGTAGCCGGCGCCGCGCACGGTCTCGATCGAGGTCAGCCCGAAGGGGACGTCGATTTTCCGTCGCAGGTAGCGCACGTACACCTCGACCACGTTGGAGCGGTGCTCGAAGTCGTAGTCCCAGGCCTGCTCGAGGAGCTGGTTGCGGGAGAGGACGTAGCCGGCGTGTCGCATGAAGGTCTCCATCAGGGTGAACTCCTTCGAGGACAGATCGATCTCCTGGTCGCCGCGCCAGACCTCGCGGGTGCCGGGGTCGAGCCGGAGGTCGCCGACCGCGATCACCGGCGGGCGCTCGACCGTGCCGCGGCGGACCAGCGCCCGCAGGCGGGCGAGCAGCTCGGCGAAGGCGAACGGCTTGACCATGTAATCGTCGGCGCCGCCGTCGAGCCCGGCGACCCGATCGTCGGTCGCGCCGCGAGCGGTCAGCATCAGGACCGGCGCCCAGACCCCGTCGCGGCGCAGTCGCCGGCAGGTCTCGAAGCCGTCGATCCCGGGCAGCATCACGTCGAGCACGACCGCGTCGTATTCGGACGCCCCCGCCATCACCACCGCCCGCTCACCCTCCCCGGCGATGTCGACGGTCAGCCCTTCCTCGCTGAGCCCCCGCCGCAAAAGCGCCGCCATCTTCACCTCGTCCTCGACCACCAAAACTCGCATGACCCAAGGATCTTCCTCCTAGATGAAGGCCAGATGAGAACCAGGTGGGGAGAGATCGACCCGCCCCACGGCTTAAGGGGGCGTGCCAACCCAAGCGGTGTATTTCCGGGACGACAAAGGGCGCGAGCCCGTGCGGGAGTTCCTATGGACTTCCCTCGACCTCAAACCTCGGTCCAAGATCGAAGACCAGATTCGAGAAATGAACGGACTTCCTGACGGTCTCGCGCCTCTCCCCTTCCCGCGAACCTCTCAGATCGAAGGAGGACTGCGCGAGCTGCGCTGCCACAGTGGCCGCCGGCCGTACCGGATCTTTTATCGCCGTTCGGAGAACCTGTTCGTGTTGCTCCACATCATCCGTAAGGACAGTCGCGCGGTTCCGCGGCGGGATATCGAGTTGGCGCAGCGGCGGTGGCGGGATTACAAGAATCGGATGGACGCGTCGGTTCGGCGCGGACCAAGACCGGTGGGAAAGGATGCACCATGAATACGGCTTCAACCCTCGCGGTGTCCGCTAACTTGAGTCCGATGGCGCAGGCGGAGGACCGTGACACCCAGGAGTGGATTTCGCCCATCGGCATGAGCATCGAGGAATCCATCGCCGAACAGGAGCGCCTCCATCCTGAGCTCAAGAAAGAACGGGAACGCAATCGCCCGCGGCGCGAGCTCGCCCGAGTCCTGATGATCCGGCGGATCGAACTGGACCTCAGTCAGCAGGAGCTGGCCGACCGGATGGGGACCAGCGTCGCGGTGATCTCGCGCCTGGAAAGGGGGCGGCAGAACTTCTCCCCGTCGACCCTGAAGCGTTTGGCGGAGGCTCTGGATACGCGGCTCGTCTACACCTTCGAGCCCACCGACCGCGACGCTCCCGAGTACGTCGACAGCTTCGTCGTCGTTCCCTGATCTTCATCGCCCTTTAAGTAACGGCCGCAACGGTGGGGCGATGCTCTACTCGTCCATCACCGATGTTGTCCTGAACCCGATCGTCAACGCGGCCACCGAATTCATCAGCTCGGTGGGGTTGCCCGCGGTCTTCGTGCTGATGGCGCTCGAGTCGGCGTGCGTGCCGATCCCGAGTGAGGCCATCATGTTGTTCGCTGGCTTCGCCGTCTCGAAAGGCGAACTGACGCTGGCCGGCGTCGTCTTCGCCGGAGTGCTCGGCAACCTGGTCGGCTCGCTCGTCGGCTACGCGATCGGCTACTTCGGCCGGCTCGACCTGCTCGAGCGCAACCGCCTCTTCCACGTCAGCGAGGCGCGCCTGCGGCAGACCGAAGGCTGGTTCGAGCGCTACGGCTCGGCCGCCGTCTTCTTCTCGCGGATGCTGCCGGTGGTGCGCACCTTCGTCTCGGTGCCGGCGGGGGTGGCGCGGATGCCGCTCGGACGCTTCTCCCTCCTGACCACGCTCGGCTCGATCCCCTGGGTCCTGGCGCTGGCCCTGCTCGGCCGCTCGGTCGGCGACAACTGGGAAGAGTGGCGGCACTACCTCGGCT
>DAIQOT010000001.1:0-73288 GCA_036787695.1 Solirubrobacterales bacterium
GAGGCGATCGTGTGATCGCGCTCCAGCCATTCTTCGAGGCTGGCACGCTCTTCGGGGCCGACCTCGCCAGGCGACGAATCCTCAAGCCTCGCCCGGACCGCGATCCCAAACGTCTCCCCGAGCGAGAAGGCCCCCTTGAGGATCTCCCGGGCGGCGGGCTCCCAATCCCTGCCGACGGCGTCGTAATCCGCCACCAACGCATTCCGCCAACGATCTATCCAACTCGTGATTTCATCGGGACCAGGATCGATCGCCGTCAGGGCGGGGCCCATCCGCCGTCCCCGGGCAGGGAAGTCCGGCACCTGCTCCCGTCGACTCCGGAGCATCCGGTAGTGGATCCGGTGCCGATCGCTGATCGCCACGCGGAGTGCTCGGATCCGCTCGTCGAGGACATCGCGACCGGCGTCCTCGCCCGCCGCAAGCAGATCGTCGAGGCAGGCCAGGCTGACCTCGTCGCCATCCAGGAGTTCGCGGATGCGCTCTGCGACGCCGACGATCCGGCGGTACAACTGCCCCGGCCGCAGGGCGACGAACCGACGCGCCAACTCCTGACGATCCGTGATCCGGCGTCGAAACTCGTCGAGTCCCGAGAGGTCGTAGTTGTCCGGGTCGATCAGATGGAGCATCGCCAGGTACGCAGCCTGGTCGGCCACCACCGGGGTGGCCGACAGCAGTAGCAGGGCAGGCGTCCCATGGGCGAGTTCGGCGAGCCGGTCGAAGCTCCGTCGTTGTCGATCGGTACCGACCGACCAGCGGGCGGCATGGTGGGCCTCGTCGATGATCAACAGGTCCAGCTCCCCCGGCGACCCGGCCAGCGCCTGGGGATCGTCGAAGGAGAGCACCTCGACCTCGGCGAAGGTGAAGTCGTCGACGAAGAATCGCTCGCGCAACTCGCGCTGCCACTGGTGGCAGATCCGCTGGGGGGCGATCACCCGGACGGTCGAGGTCGGCTGGTCGAGCAACTGCTGTCGGATGATCATGCCCGCCTCGATCGTCTTCCCGAGGCCGACCTCGTCCGCCAGCAGGAAGCGACGGACCGGATCGCTGAGAACTCGACCAACCACCGCGAACTGATGGTCGTAGAGGGCGATCGCGCTCGACGACAGGGCCCGGCTGCCATGGGTCGCGGCGATCTCCTCGAGCATCGAATCCACGAAGTCCCGGCGCGAGTAGTAATGATGCGGCGACTCGGTCGTACGGGCCTTGAGGATCGCCAGTGGGTTCTCGAGCGGCCGATCCCAGCGGACGAAGAGCTCGGCCTCGGCCAGCAGGACGTCGGGCGAATCGCCCGGGGGGCGGACCCGCACCCGGCCATGCTCTCCCTCGATCACGCGCCCGACGCGCCAGGTGCCGTCCTCGCGGAAGAACACCCTCATCTGGCGTTCGAGTCGGGCCGGGACGACATCCGCAAGCGACACCTCGACCCGCTGCGCGACGGGGTCGGCGACCGAGTCGAAGTAGTCGATCTCGGCCTTGAGGTCGCCCACCGACACGACCTTGCCGATGCCGAGGTCGCGGTGAGCCGCGGAGGAAGCCAGCATGCCAACTTCGAGATTCGTCACGGATTGGAGCAACACCGTCACCTTCTCGACAGACATTCCCGGCCACTTTACCGTGGTCGATTGGATTTCACCGACTGTCTAAAAGTGCGCCGGTCTCTCTCTTGACACAAGTTATTAGTCGCTGCTAAGTTGTTTCTTAGTCGCCGCTACTAACTACGGAAGGATCCAGTGATGGAACCGCAAGCTCAGGCAGACAGAGGAAGGATTTGGACGCTGGTCCTGGTCTCCGTCGGCCTCTTCATGGTCGTCCTCGACAACCTCGTCGTGAACGTCGCCCTGCCCAGCATCCACAACGACTTCGGCGCCTCCGTGCAGGCCCTGGAGTGGACCGTCAACGCCTACGTCCTCGCCTACGGCGTGCTCCTGCTGACCGGCGCCGCGCTCGGGGACCGCTTCGGCCGGCGGCGAATGTTCGTCGCCGGGATCACGCTCTTCACCCTCGCCTCGGCGGGCGCCGCGCTGGCGCCGAGCGTCGACCTCCTGATCGCCGCCCGCGCCATCCAGGGCATCGGCGCCGCGATCGTCACCCCGCTCACCCTCACCCTCCTCGCCAACGCCTTCCCGCCGGAAAAACGCGGCGTCGCGCTCGGCGTCTGGTCCGGCATCTCCGGCATCGCCGTCGCGATCGGCCCGCTCGTCGGCGGCGCGATGATCGAGATCGGCGACTGGCACTGGATCTTCTGGCTCAACGTGCCGATCGGCATCGTCCTCGCCCCGCTCGCCTACCGCAAACTCGAGGAGAGCTACGGCCCGAAAATCCCGGTCGACCTGCCCGGGCTCGGCCTCGCCTCGACCGGCCTCTTCGGCCTCGTCTTCGGGTTGGTCCGCGCCCAGACGATCGGCTGGACCTCGGCCGAGGTGATGATCAGCATCGGCGCCGGCATCGTCCTGCTCGCCGCCTTCGTCCGCCAGGAGCTGCGGACCGAGTCGCCGATGCTGCCGATGGAATTCTTCGCCAAGCGGAGCTTCGCCGTCACCAACGTGGTCTCGATGGCGATGTACTTCGGCATGTTCGGCTCGATCTTCTTCCTCAGCCAGTTCATGCAGAACGTGCTCGGCAACACCCCGCTGCAGGCGGGCCTGAAGCTGCTGGTCTGGACCGGGGCGACGATGATCGTCGCGCCGCTGGCCGGGATCTTCAGCGAAAAATTCGGCGCCCGTTGGTTCATGGTCGCCGGGGTCTCGCTGCAGGCGATCGCGCTCGGCTGGCTCGCCACCGAGGTCTCGACGACGCAGACCTACGGGTCGATGATCGTCCCGTTCATCCTCGCCGGCTCCGGCATGGCGCTCGTGTTCGCCCCCTCGGCGAGCGCGATCCTCAACTCGGTCCGCGTCGACCAGGCCGGCCAGGCCTCCGGCGCGACCAACGCGATCCGCGAGCTCGGCGGCACCTTCGGGATCGCCGTCCTCGCCACCGTGTTCAGCGGCGCCGGCGCCTACACGACCCCGCAGGCGTTCGTCGACGGCCTCGTCCCCGCCCTCTGGGTCGGCGTCGGGGTGCTCACCTTCGGCGCCCTGACCGCCCTGCTGCTGCCGTTCGGCGGCAAGGCGACGGTTGCCGAGGCCGAGGAATACGAGGAGCTGGAGGACGGGCGCGCCCGTTCCTCGCAGCCCCTCCCCGCGGCGAACTAGGATCGGTCCGTGGCGGCAGACACCAAAACCGTTCCTCGCAAGCGCGTCCCGGCGGCCGAGCGCCGGGACGCGCTGATCGAGGCGGCGGTCCACCACTTCGCGCACGGCGGCCTGCAGGGGACGAAGGTCTCGGCGATCGCCGCCGACGTCGGCGTCGCCCAGCCGTACGTCTTCTCCCTCTTCCCGACCAAGCGCGACCTCTTCCTCGCCGCCGACGAGCGCTGCTTCGACAAAGTGTCGGCGCTCTTCGAGAAGGCGGGCGAGGAATTCGACAAGAACGGCCCGCAGGAACCCGAGGAAGACAAACTGATGGCGATCGGCAGGGCTTACATGGACTCGATCGCCGACAACCCCGACCTCCTGCTCCTTCAGCTCCAGGCCTACGCGGCCTGCGGCGACGACCCGGAAATCCAGACCGCGGTGCGCCGCCAGTACGCCAAGCTCGTCGAAGTCTGCCGCCGCATCTCCGGCGTCGCCGACGACGAACGCCTCGACGCCTTCTTCGAGAAGGGCATGTGGTGCAACGTCGCCGCCGCCCTCGGCATCGAAGACTTCTCCGTCGGCTCAGGCTGGGTCCAAGAGTCCCTCGCCGAGGGCGACGAGCGCGCGGCCTCGTAGCGACCGCGCCTCACGGCGGCGCGCCCGTCCGAGGTGGCCCTGGGCGTCTCGACAGCGGCCCGGGCAGGCTGTGGCCGCCGTCGAGACGCCAAGTCCGTGAGGGAGATTCAGGGAAGGTCAAGGGTTCGACACGAACTCCACCCTTCCGTGCGCCCGGGATGTTGATGGGCCGAAAACTAAACACATAGTTGAGTTTTCGGCCCATCAACCCGGGGGTGTCATGCGATGCGCACGAGAGGCGCGTGGATACCGGAGAAGCTGTGACGTTCCGCGCGTCTCTGTGACGTCTCCCCGCACCCTCGGCCGTCTCGGGCACGGCCACAGCCTGCCCGGGCCGTGGCCGAGACGGCCTCGTCCTTTCAGCTTTCGGCCGGCGGCGCGGTGCGACGGTTCGGTGACACCCCGCTGTTGATGGGCCGAAAACCGGACATATAGGGAGGTTTTCGGCCCGTCGACCTAGACGACCAAGGGCTCGGGGGAGGCGATCAGGCCTCGGGAGCGGAGGACCGGGATGAGGCCCTCGCCTACTCGGTAGGCCTCCTCCAGGTGGGGGTAGCCGGAGAGGATGAACTCGTCGATGCCCAGGTCGTGGTACTCGGCGATGCGGTCTGCCACTTCGTCGTGACTGCCGACCAGGGCGGTGCCGGCGCCGCCTCGGACCAGGCCGATGCCGGCCCAGAGGTTGGGGGAGACCTCGAGGTTGTCGGTGCGGCCGTTGTGGAGGGCGCGCATCCTTCGCTGGCCCTCGGATTCGCTCGCCGCCTGGATCGACTGGGCCTTGGCGATCTGCTCGGGGCTGAGGCCGGCGAGGAGGCGGTCGGCGACCTCCCAGGCCTCGTCGGCCGTGTCGCGAGTGATGACGTGGAGGCGGATGCCGAAACCGAGCTCGCGCTCCTCGCGATCGGCCGCCTCCCTCACGGTGTCGAGCTTCGCCGCGACCGCCTCCGGCGGCTCGCCCCAGGTGAGGAAGACATCAGCCCTTCGGGCCGCGACTTCGATCGCCGCCGCCGATGAGCCGCCCAGGTACACCGTCGGCCAGGCGGGCGGGTCGAGCAGCCTCGCGTCCTCGATCTCGAACCACTCGCCGGAGAAGTTGACCTCCTCCCCGCTCCAGAGCTCTCGCACCACGGCGAGGAACTCGTCGGCGCGGGCGTAGCGCGAGCCCTTGCCGATCGTGTCGCCGTAGCGGCGCTGCTCGACGGCGTCGCCTCCGACGACCACATTGAGGAGGAGTCGGTCGCCGGAGACGCGCTGGTAGGTCGCCGCCGCCTGCGCCGCCAGGGTGGGCGACTGGAGCCCGGGCCGGAAGGCGACGAGGAACTTGAAGGTGCTGGTCAGCTGGGAGAGCGCGGCGGTGACGATCCAGGCGTCGTCGCACCAGGAGCTGGTCGGGGTGAGCGCCGCCTCGAAGCCCATCGCCTCGGCGGCGCGGGCGACCTGCGACATGTAGGCGAGGTCGCCCTTGCGCTCGGTCGCGCCCGCCTGGCCGCGGCCGTCGCGGGCGCCGATCGCGCTGCCGAAGCTCGGGTTCGTCCGCGAGTCCCCATTGGTCGGCAGGAACCAATGGACGCGGACGCCCATCAGCCGGCCGCTTTGGTGCGCGGTTTGACCGCTTTGGCGCCGAGCGGGAGCGGCTCGGCGACCGCGTCCACCCCGTCGAGCGCGGCGGCCGTCGCGGCGACGCCGGTGAAGAGCTGGTCGAGCACCGTCTCGGCGCGCTCGCCGGGGACGCCGTCGGTGAAGTCGGTGCCGTTGAGGTAGACGGCGACCGGCGCCACCACCGCGCCGAAGAAGGTGAGGACATCGCGCAGGTGCCGTTCGGCGCCGAGGAAGTGGTGGTCGGAGGCGCCCATCGCGACGATGCCGACGACCTTCGCCTGCAGCGCCGGGACCGGCGTCAGGTCGATCAGGTTCTTCAGCGACCCGCTCAGCGAGCCGCGGTAGATCGGCGTCGCGAAGATCACCGCCTTGGCGTTCTCGATCGCCGCGATCGCGTCGGCGGTGTCGTCGTCGAGGTCCGCGGGCGGGGTGCCGTTGGCGAAGCCGAGGTCGATCGCCCCGAGGTCGATCAGGTCGGCGCTCGTCCCGCGGGCGGCGGCCCGCTCGATCGCTCTGTCGATCGCCCGGTGCATGCGCCCCGGAGGCGTGGTCGATCCGAGGATCACGCGGATATCAATGGGGTTCGTGTCAAGCGGCAAGTTCGTCCTCCTCGATGTGGATCTCCGAATAGGCGCCGCGGTAGAAGAGCAGCGGTTTCGCTCCCGGCTCGCGGTGCTCAAGGTGGTGCGCGAGGCCGACGACGATCTCGTGGTCGCCGGCCGGGTAGATCGCCTCGACCTCGCAGGCGATCGTCGCCAGCGCGCCCGGCAGCACCGGGACGCCGAGGTCGTGCTCGTGGAACTCGACCTCGTGGGACGCGACGGCGTCGCCCTTCTTGGCGAAGCGGTCGGAATGCTCGCGCTGCTCGGCGGCGAGGATGTTGATCGCGAAGCGCCCTTCGGCGCGGACCGCGGCCAGCGTCTCCGAGCTGCGCGCCAGGCAGGCCAGCAGCAGCGGCGGATCGAGCGAGACCGAGGAGATCGCGTTGGCGGTGGTACCGACCGGGGCGCCGCCCTCCCCGCGCGCGGTGACGACGGTCACCCCGGTGGCGAAGTGGCCCATCACGTCGCGCATCTTCCGGCCGACCTGGGCGATCTCGGCGGCGGCCTCCGGGGCCGCGGCGCGCCGGTGCTCGACCACGTCGGAGACGTTGACGATCACCAGGCCGTGGGACTCGGCGAAGCGCTCGAGATCCTGCTCGCGCGCCATGTGGCCGTCGTCGCGCATCAGCTGGCAGAGGACGGCGCCGCCGCCGAGGCCCGCGGTGCCCGCCAGGTCGACGGCCGCCTCGGTGCGACCGGCGCGCTCGAGGATGCCGCCCGGGCGGGCGCGCAACGGGAAGACGTGGCCGGGCTGGACGAGGTCGGCCGGGTCGCTCGCCGGATCGATCGCGGCGGCGATCGTGCGGGCGCGGTCGCCGGCGGAGATGCCGGTGGTGACGCCCTCCTTCGCCTCGATCGAGACCATCGCCGAGTCGCCGAGCGAGGACTGGTTGCCGCGGTTGCCGATCTGCTCGAGCCCGAGCCGGGCGCAGTGCTCGGTCGAGAGCGCCAGGCAGACGAGGCCGCGGGCCTCGGTCACCAGGAAGTTGATCGCCGCGGCGTCGGCGAACTCGGCGGCGATCAGCAGGTCGCCCTCGCCCTGGCGCTCGCGGTCGTCGCGCAGCAGGACCATGCGGCCCGCCGCCAGCTCCTCGGTGGCGACCGTGAAGGCGTCGCGCGCGACGGGGACGTTCGGGACGAGGTCGAGCGGGTTCATCGGGCGGCCCTCCAGGGGGTCGGGGTGACGCGAAGCGGGCGCGGCGGGCCCATCAGGCGGCCTGCCACTTCGTCGGCCCGGCGGCGAACGGGCGCAGCTCGGTCGGCAGCGGCATCTCTTCGGTTTCGCCGGTCCGCACGATCCGCCGGGCGATCGCGCCGGCGTGGTCGCGGATCTCGGTGATCCCGATCGCCTCCCACTCGACCCCTTTGCGCACCGCCCCGACGGCGAAGATCCGGTCGGAGGCCAACCCCTCGGAGTCGAGCAGCGCTCCGTCCTCGGCGACGTCGAGGCCGAGGCCGAGCTCGTCGGCGCGGGCGCGGCCGGCGGCGAGCAGGCCCGCGAGGATCGGCGGCGCCTGTCGGCGGAGGTCGAAGCCCGCGCCCGTACAGTCGACGATCCGGTCGACCTCGACCATGTCGAGCTCATGGGCGCCGGGCGTGCGCAGGAAGACGCGAGCGCCGCGGCCGTGGGATTCGAGCGAGACGATCGAGGCGGCGCCGGTTTCGAGGCGCCCGGCGGCGACGAGCGCGTCGTAGCGGTCGGCAACCTCGGGTGCCATGCGGAAGCGGTGGACGTCCCAGAAGCGCTGGTACTCGGAGAGGAAGCGTTCCTTTTCCTCCAGCTTCAGCGCCTTCCACAGCTGCGGCGTCGCCGGGCGCATCGAGTCGATCACGTCGCGCCAGTCGTCGCCCTGGCGGGAGACGCGGCCGACCTGGGCGAGGAAGGCGGCGAGCATCGGCTCGATCGTCCCGGTCTCGGTCGGGACGTGGAAGCGGCGCACGTTGGTGAGGCCGGGACGATGGCGGCGCGGCACGAGGCCGTGGCGGGAGACGGCGCGGACGCGCGGCCCCTCGCCCTCCTCGCCGAGTGTCAGCGCGACATCGACCATCGAGAGGCCGCTGCCGACGATCAGCACCGAGCGCTCGCGCCGCGCCTCGTCGAGGGCGCCCGCCGCCCACGGATCGGAGATCCAGACGCCGGACTTCTTCAGCTCGGCCGGGACCGTGATCGGGTCGCCCGCCTGCAGCGGGCCGAGCGCGAGGACGACGCGGTCGGCCTCGATCCGCTCGCCGTCGGCCAGGTTCAGTTCGAGGACCGGATCGGCGGCGCCGGCGCGGACGGCGATCGAGGTGACGTCGCCCTGGACCCGCCGCACCCGCGCGTCGATCGCCTCGCGTTCGCCGCGGGCGAGCAGGTCACGGAGGTAGGTGGCGTAGAGGCCGCGCGGCAGGAAGGCCTCCTCGGCGACGTCTTCGCCACGCTCGGACAGCCACTCGTGGAAGTGCTCGGGATGCCCGGAGATCCCGCCCATCCGCACCGCCGGGACGTTCAGCAGGTGGAGCGGATCCTCGGTCCCGTAGGCGACGCCGGCGCCGAAGCTCCCGTCCCGGTCGATCAGGTCGATCTCGAGGGCGCCGCGTTCTCGGTGCTCGCAGAGCAGGTGGATCGCGACGAGCGCACCGGCGGCCCCGCCGCCGACGATCGCGACTCTCTGCGCCGGTTCGATCATTTGAGTTTCTGAATCTCCAAAGTCCACTATTACCCGATCATTCTTGCCGCAAAAGGGTGTAATTGGCGTTGAACAGTCGAGCCGGCCGGGACCTTCGACGCTCCGCGAAGGCCCCGGCCGGTCCGCTCAGGCGGCGACTTTCTCGCCGGCGCGCTCGCGGTGCGCCAGCTCCTGCCGCACGATCGGCAGCAGGTCGCGGCCGTAGTCGATCGCGTCGTCGAGCGGGTCGTAGCCGCGGATCAGGATCGTCGAGACGCCGATGTCGACGTACTCGAGCAGCGCCTCGGCGACCGTCTCCGGCGAGCCGACCAGGGCGGTCGAGTTGCCCGGCGCGCCGGTCGCCATCGCCAGCGGGGTCCACAGCGCCTTGCCGTGGAGCTCACCGCGCTCGGCCGCTTTCAGCTGCCGCTGCGAGCCGCCGGTCGGCGGCGCGTCCTTCAGCGCCCGCCAGCCACGGAAGTTCTGGCCCTCCTTGATCCGCGCGGTCGTCGTGTCGAGGATCCGGTGCGCGCGCTCCCAGGCGAGCTCGTCGGTGGCGCCGAGGATCGGCCGGAAGGAGACGTGGATCCGCGGCGGCTCGGTCCGCCCGGCGGCCTCCGCCTCGGCTTTGATCCGGGCGATCTCCTCGGCGACCTGGTCGACCGGCTGGCCGAAGATCGCGTAGGTGTCGGCCTCGGCGGCGCCGACCGCGTAGGCGGTCTCCGAGGAGCCACCGAAGGAGATCGGGATCCGCGGCTTCTGGAACGGCTTCATTTCGGCCGAGTAGCCCTCGAGCTTGTAGAACTCGCCGTCGTAGTCGAACGGCTCCTCGGCGGTCCACGCCAGCTTCAGGATCTGCAGGTACTCGCGGGTGCGGGCGTAGCGCTGCTCCTTGTCGAGGTAGTCGCCGTCGCGGCGCTGCTCGACCTCGAAGCCGCCGGTGATCGTGTGCAGCGCGGTCCGCCCCTCGTTGAACTGGTCGAGGGTGGCGAAGGTGCGCGCGGCGACGGTCGGGAAGACGACGCCGGGACGGTGGGCGACGAGGTACTTCAGCCGCTCGGTGTGGGCCGAGGCGTAGGCGGCGACCTGGAGGCCGTCGGGCGAGCCCGAGCTGTAGCCGATCAGGACTTTGTCGAACCCGCCGTCCTCGTGGGCGCGGGCGAAGCGGCGCACGTACTCGCGGTCGACCAGCGGGCCGCCTTTGGAGGCGCGCGTCTCGGACTGGTCGAGCGTGGCGATCATGCCGACGAACTCAACTGACATAGGTGAACTCCTTTATCTCGGGGACGGCCGCCGCCTCGAGCAGCAACCGCGTGTACTCGTGCTTCGGGGCGGCGAAGATCTCGGCCGTCTTGCCGACCTCGACCACGACCCCCTCGCAGAGGACCGCGATCCGGTCGGCGAAGCCGGGCATGCTGGCGAGGTCGTGCGAGATGACGACCATCGAGGTGCCGGTCTCGTCGCGCAGCTTCTGCAGCAGCGACAGGATCGCGGCGCGGCTGGAGGCGTCGAGGGCGCTGACCGGCTCGTCGCAGATCAAGAGCTTCGGCTCCGGCACGAGGGCGCGGGCGATCGCCACGCGCTGACGCTGGCCGCCGGAGATCCGCCCCGGCCGGCGGTCGAGCAGCCCGGGATCGAGACCGACCAGCTCGAGCGCCTTGGCGGCCCGGGCGCGGCGCTCGGCGCGGTCGCCGGTGCCGGCGATCGCGAGGCTCTCGACGATCGTGTCGGCGACGGTGACGGTCGGGTCGAGCGAGCGCAGCGGGTCCTGGAAGACGAGCTGCATGTTGCCTTCGCGGCGCAGCTTGCGACGGGCGCGGCCGCGCAGCTTGGCGATCTCCTGGCCGTCGAAGACGATGCTGCCGGCGCTCGGCTTGACCAGTCCCATGACCGTCCGCCCGAGCGTCGTCTTGCCCGAGCCGGTCTCGCCGACGACGGCGACGATCTCGCGCGGCTCGACGTCGAGGTCGACCCCTTTGAGGACGCCGCGGCCCGCGCCGGGGAAGGCGACCTCGAGGTCGCGGATGCTGAGCAGTGAGCTGCCCTTGTTCTCTGGCATCAGATTGCCTCCGCTTGCAGCGCCTGGACGCGACTTGCGACCCCCGATGCGGCGACCAGGCCTTGGGTGTGGGAATGGGTGGGGTTCGCGAGGATCTCCATCGTCGGCCCGGCCTCGACCACGTGGCCTTTGTGGAAGACGCAGACGTCGTCGCAGATCGCGGCGATCACGTCGAGGTCGTGGGAGACGAAGAGGACGGCGAGGCCGAGCCGCTCGCGGAGCTCCCGCAGCAGCGCCAGGATCTCGCCCTGGGTTTTCACGTCGAGCGCGGTGGTCGGCTCGTCGGCGATCAGCAGGTCGGGGTCGCAGGAGATCGCCATCGCCATCATCACCCGCTGCTGCATGCCGCCGGAGAGGTGGGCCGGGATCTGGTGGTAGACCCGGTCGGGTTCGCGCAGGCCGACCATGTCGAAGAGCTCGACCGCGCGGCGCTTGGCCTCCTTGCGGTCCTTGCCGCCCTTGACGCGGAGGAGTTCGGAGAGCTGGCGGCCGACCGACAGCGACGGGTTGAGGTAGGACGCCGGGTCCTGGAAGACGGCGCCGACGCGGGTGCTGCGGATCTTCCGCCACTGGCGCTCGTCGAAGGCGGCGAGGCCCTGGCCGTCGAACTCGATCGTGCCGCCGGCCTGGGTGCAGCCGGGCGGCAGGATGCCGAGCACGGCGCGGCAGGTCAGCGTCTTGCCGCTGCCCGATTCGCCGACCAGGCCGAGCGAGCGGCCGCGGGCGAGGCCGAAGGAGACGCCCTCGACCGTGGTCCGCGTGCCGTCGTCGGTGGGGACGGCGATCGAGAGGTCCTCGACCCGCAGCAGCGGCGCCCGCTCGGCGACGGCGCTCGCCCCGTTCCCGTTGGTGATGTGTCCGTTCGTCTCAGGCACCTTGGGCTCCCGCCAGCTCGCTGGTCAACAGAGAATCGAGATCGTGCGCGGGCGCCTCCTGGCCGGTCTCACCGTGGCCGCCGGCGTGGGCGCCGAGGCCGTCGCGGAGACCGTCGGCGACCGCGTTGCAGGCCCAGACCGTGATCGCGATCGCCAGCCCGGGCCAGATCGCCGCGCTCCAGTCCTGGTAGAGGTACTGGACGTCGGAGGCGAGCATGCCGCCCCAACTCGGCGCCGGCGCCTTCACGCCGATGCCGAGGAAGTCGAGGCTGGAGAGGGCGAGGATCGCGTAGCCGAGCGAGGTCGCGCCGGTGACCGCGAGCGTCGGCAGCGCCTTGCTCCAGATGTGGCGACGGATGACCCAGAAGCGCGAGGCGCCGAAGAGCTGGGCCGCCTCGACGTACTGCTCGGAGGCGAAGCCGAGCGTCTCCGCCCGGGCGATGCGGAAGAAGCGCGGCGCCAGCAGCACGCCGACGGCGAGGACCACGGCGCCGGTCCCGTTGGAGAAGAGGCCGGTCGCGGCGACCGCGAGGACGATGATCGGCAGGGTCAGCAGCGAGTCGACGAAGCGCATGACGAAGAACTCCGAGGTGCGCCCGAGGAAGGCCGAGAGGATCCCCGGCACGGCCCCGATCAGGAAGCCGAGCAAGACCGTGGCGAGCGAGCCGAGAACCGTCACCCGGGTGCCGGCGATCAGCCGGCTGAGGGTGTCGCGGCCGAGGTAGTCGGTCCCCAGCAGATTGCCGGAGCTCGGGCCCTGGAAGTGGTTGGGGACGTTCTGCGCCAGCGGATCGTTCGGGGCCAGGAGGCCGCCGGTGATCGTCAGGATCAGGACGACGAAGAGGACGAAGGCGGCGACCTTGGTCGAGGGCGAGGCGAAGACGCGACGGACGGTATTCACGAGTGGGTCCTCCGGGTCGCGGGACGAAGCCAGCCGAGCAGGGCATCGATGCCGAGGTTGCAGATCAGGACGATCGCCACCATCACCAGGAGCACACCCTGGATGACGGGGAGGTCGTGCTCCTGCGCCGCGGTCAGCGCCAGCTGGCCGAGGCCGGGCAGGGCGAAGAGCGCCTCGGTGACGACCGCGGCGCCGAGCAGCTGCGGGATCTCGAGGCCGATGATCGTGACGGTCGGCGCCAGGGCGTTGCGCAGGACGTGCCGATAGAGGATCCGGCGCGGCGAGAGGCCGCGGACCGTCGCCCCGACGACGAAGTTTTCGTCCAGCGCCGCGACCAGCGAGTTGCGCAGCAGTCGGGAGACCACCGCGGCGACGCCGACGGCGAGCGCGAAGGCGGGCAGGAGGAGGTGGCTGAGCCACGCCCAGAGGCCCGCCGACGGCGGCACGTAACCGGTCGCCGGCAGCCACTTCGCCTTCACCGCGAAGACGATCACCAGCACCATCCCGATCCAGAAGACCGGCAGGGTGATCGCGGTCGATGAGACCGCGTTGATGGCGCGGTCGAGGAAGCCGCCGCGCCGGGTCCCGGCGACGATGCCGGCCGGGATGCCCATCAGCAGCGCCATGACCAGCGCCACGCCGGTGACCGAGAGATCGACCGGCAACCCGGTGGCGATGCTCTTGCCGACCGGCACCCCGGTGAACCAGGAGACGCCGAAGTCACCGTGGATCGCGTTCCCGATCCAGCTGAAGTACTGGGCGAAGAAGCCGCGGTCGAGGCCCATCGCGTGGTTCAGGTGGGCGATCGCCGCCGGGGTTGCGTTTTCGCCCAGTTTCGTCGCCGCCGGGTTGGACGGCGAGAAGTAGGCGAGGGCGAAGATCAGCAGCGTGCTGAACAGCGCCACGGTCAGGGTGCTGAGCAGGATCTGGCCGATCCGGCCAGACACCGCCGGCGCCAGCTTTCCGAGGGACCCGAGGGGACCTCGCCGTTCATAGGACGGCGAGGTCCGGGTCCCGACACTGATGCGTCCGGCCTCCATGTCGATCCCTTCCGCGACTCTCCTATTCGGAGAGCCGCACCCCCTCGAGACGCGGGGTCTCGATCCAGGGCTTGAGGCCGGTCACCGAGGAGCTGTGCGCGAGCAGGAACGGCTGCGTGAACAGCATGATGTTGGCGCTCTGTTCGGTGGCGAGTTTGGTCGCTTCCTGCAGCGCCGCTTCGTACTGCGGGGTGCCGATTTCGAAGGTCGCGACGGCGTCCAGAGCTTTGGTCAGTTCCGGGCTGGCGTCGCGGCCGGGGTTCAGCAACCCGTCGGCGGCGTACTGGGTTTCGAGCATCTGCGAGGGAGCCTCGCGACCGACGATCCCGTTCGGGTTGAATTCGACGTTGTGTTTGACGTAGACGTCTTCGGCGGCCTGCGCCGAGGGCAGCGATTTGATCGTCGACTTGATCCCGACTTCTTCCAGCTCGGCCTGGAGCTGTTCGCTCTCCGACTGGAAGTTGACGCCGGCGCCGGCGAACCAGGTGATCGTGATCGGGGTGCCGTCGTATTTCGTTTCACCGAGCAGCGCTTCGGCTTTTTCGGGGTTGTATTCGTAGTAGTCGGCGACTTCTTCGTTGTAGGCGCTGTAGCCGGGGGCGAAGGCCTCGTCGTCGACTTCACCGTGACCGCCGGCGAGCGTCTGCAGCAGGGTTTCGCGGTCGATCGCGTAGTTGACGGCTTCGACGAATTTGTGTTCGGTGAACGGGCCCATCTTGTCGTTGACCTCGATCGAGGCGACGTGGAGGCTGGGGAATTCTTCGACTTCGAAGCCCGCCGATTCCGCGGTCGAGACCTGTTCCCCGCCGATGTTCGCGAGCTGCACCTGGTTACTGAGCAGCGAGGAGAGGAGCGCCTGTTCGTCGGTGAAGAATTTGAGGTCGACACCTTCGAGGTGGATGTCTTTGGCGTCCCAGTAGCCCGGGTTGCGGACCAGCGTCGCCGAGGTCGGCGCGGTGTAGTTGGTCAGTTCGAACGGCCCGGCGCCGACCGGCTGGGTGGCGAGGCCTTTCTCGTTTTCCTTGATCGCTTTCGGGCTGACCATCATCCCGACCTTGCCGCCGAGCACCAGGGGCAGGACGTAGTCCTTGGTTTTCAGCGAGAGCGTGAGCTGGGTCGGGCTGTCGACCTTGATCGACTTGATCACTTCGAGGTAAGGGATGATCAGCGAGTCGGACTCGTGCTCACCGCGTTCGAGGTTGATTTTCACCGCTTCGGCGTCGACCGGCGTGCCGTCGGTGAATTTCAGGCCTTTCTTCAGGTCGATGGTGAAGGTGAGGCCGTCTTTGGAGAAGTCCCATTTTTCGGCGAGCGCCGGTTCGGCTTCGCCTTCCGGGCTGAGCCGGGTGAGCGAGGCGTAGACGAGGCTGAGGTCGGAGACGTCGTTGCCGGCGGCGGAGACGACCGGGTCCCAGGCGGTGGGGCCGGCGGTCGACCAGCCGAGCGTGCCGCTCGGGGGGCCGCCTTCTTCTTCGGAGGTGTCGGCGGCGGTCGTCTGGCTTTCGCTGCCGCTACCGCTGCCGTTGGTGTCGGCGCTGGTGCTGCCGCCCGAGCTCGACGAGCTGGAGCTGCTGCCACCGCAACCGGCGAGGACCGCGGCGCCGAGGACGGCGGCGATCAGCATCGCCGCGACGAGGCGGAGTGGACGTCGACGCGCGGGGGGTCCCGACAGCGACGTGGAGGCTGACGGGATCTCTTGGGACTGCTTCTGGGGTTCGGCCATATGGATGAGGATATTGTCGATAAACTTAATCGGGAATTGAATCGTAGATCGGCCGCAAGGGTTTTGCTTTCAGGCCCTACCCCAAGCCCTCTCGCCTGGGGCGCCGACGGAGATCGCCGAAGCGGTCTCCTATATGTGGACCTCCCAAAGCTTGAGTTGTTGACGGTTAAACTCAACTTTCAATAGTTCGGGCCTACGCTCGCCGGATGGCGACCATCGAAGTGACCGAATTCACCGATCCCGGCTGCGTCTGGTCCTGGAGCAGCGAGCCGAAGCTCCGCCGGCTGCGCCGGCAGTACGGCGACCGCGTCGCCTGGCGACGGGTCTTCGGGATCCAGATCGACGACGTGAAGCTGAGCTTCCCCGACCGCGACCCGGTCGACGGGGCCGAGGACTGGCGGGCCGACTGGCTCGCCGTGGCCGCCCACTCGGGCGCCCCGATCACCCCGCGGCTGGAGTGGATGCACACCTCGACCTGGCCCGCGAGCCGCGCGGCGAAGGCCGCCGAGGCCCAGGGCGACGAGGTCGCCGACGCGGTGCTGCGGCGCCTGCGCGAGGCGGTCTTCGTCGACGGCCGGCCCGCCGACAACCCCGAGCGGATCGCCCTCGCCCTCACCGGCGTCCCCGGGCTCGACCTCGACTGGCTGCTCGAGGACCTCGACTCCGACGCCGTCTCCGAGGCGATCGCCAGGGACTTCGACGAGACCCGCGACCCGCATCCCGACGTCGTCGGCCTGAAGGAGGACGGCCCCCACCCCGGCGCCGCCAAGGCCGAAGGCCCGATCGTCCGCTACTCCTTCCCCACCCTGATCATCACCGGCCCCGAGGGCGAGCGAGTGATGCCCGGCTGGCGCTCGATCGAGCAGTACGAGGAGGCCTTCGAGGCCGTCGCCCCGGAGCTTCGCGGCACGACCTTCACCCCCCTCGACCCCGCCGAGGCCCTCGCCATCTACCGCTCCCTGAGCCAAGAGGACCTGCGCCTCCTGACCGGCAGCTGCGAGCCGCCCGTCGGCGCGGTCGAGGTGAGCACCTCGACGAACCCGCTCTGGCTCGACCCGGTCGAGGCCGAGCGCCGCACCGCGATCGCCGCCAGCTACTAGCCCCCCTCACGGCGAGTTCGCGGTAAGGGCCGCATAGCGGCCGAAAGTGCGAACTCGCCGAGGCGCTAGGCCGCGGCGGCGGCGGTCAGTTCGAGCGAGTTCGGCTCGAGGCCGAAGGCGTTCCAGAGGCCTTCGCGGCCGACCTCGGTGACCATCACGACGCGGCTCGCTTCGCGGCCCTCGAGCCAGCCGAGGCGGAAGAGCTCGTTGGTGAGGGCGGCGCCGAGGCTGCCGGCGAGGTGGTGGTCCTTCTCGCTCCAGTCGAGGCAGGCGCGGCTCAGCGGGCGCTCCTGGGCGCGCAGGGTGTCGAGGTCGATGCCGAGATCCTCGAAGGCGGTCGCGCCGAGGGCGGTGATGTCGTAGTCGCCGCCGTCCTTTTCGAGGTAGCCGCCCTCCAACATCCGCTGGGTGAGGGCGACGCCGAGGCGGCCAGCGAGGTGGTCGTAACAGAGGCGGCCGCGCTGCAGTCCCATGCTCTCCTTCGAGCCGCGCAGCGAGTTGACGGCGAGCGCCGGCGAGAGCAGGATCAGCGACTCCAGCGCGTCGGCGACGCGCTGGCTCGAGAGGCGGTAGAAGCGATGGCGGCCGTGCGGCTCGACCGTGATCAAGCCGCCTTCGGTCAGTTTGCGCAGGTGGGCGCTGGCCAGCGGGCGCGAGACGTCGGCGCGGCCGGCGAGGGCCGAGGCGGAGGTCATGCCGCCGTTCAGGAGGGTGAGCAGGATCGTCGCCCGGGTCCGGTCGGACAGGAGCGCGCCGACCGCCGCGAGGTCCGCGTCACCGGCCATCTAGGTGCCCACTTTTAGTTTCGCCGACAAGCACTGGACCGATGGTAGCGCACTTTCTTGAGCGACTTGGTAAACAATTACCCTGAGTGGGAAGCGCTGAGCGGCGGCCAGCTCGACCACTTCGAGCTGAACCAGCTCACCGAGCCGTCGTCGGGGTCGTAGGCGCGGCGCTGCCAGTTGCCGATGTCGGTGCCGTAGATGTGGACGCCGACGCACGGCTCGTCGCCGCCGCAGGCGACCCAGTGGACGTCGTCGTCGGTCGTGCAGCAGACCGTCACGTCGCCCGGCGTCCAGTCGGACTCGGCGACCTGGACGAGCTGCTCGCCCTCCGAGTGCGGCTTGGCGTAGGCGATCTCGTGCTCGGTGCCGCTGTAGATGCCGACGACCCCCCAGGTCTCGTGGCCGTGGATCGGCGTGCTCTGGCCGACGTTCCAGACCGCCGAGGCGATCGAGAAGCGGCCCTCGGGGTCGACGTGCAGCGGGTAGAGGACGTACTTGTCGTCGTCGGGGCGCCGGTAGTCGGCGTCGATCGCCGGGCCCTCGGCGAGCCAGCCGGTCAGCTTCCCGGCCACCTTGGCGGTGATCTCCTCCTCGGTGCCGCCCGCGTCGACGATCGTCTCGACCTCGTCGATCAGTTGCTGAAGTTTCGGATCGGCCATCGCCGGCCCTCCCTCTTGGTCGTCGGTCATACCGTGGTCTTCCTCGCCCGCAGGCGACGCTCGTTCATCTCGCGGATCCGGCCGGCGAGGCCGGGGCGGCTCGCCAGCGAGCGGACCAGCGACCCCATCGGATCGGGCGCCGAGCCGTGGGCCCCCGCCTCTCGCTGGATCGCGGCGACCGTCTCGGGGGCGCGGCGCACCAGTTCGCGGGCGATGTCGGTGCCGACGCCGGGGCCGTCGTCGTCGAGGCGCTTCCAGATCCCGGCCCGCTCGGCCTCCTGGGAGCGGATCGCGCGGCCGGTCGCGGCGGCCTCGGCGGCGAAGGCGGAGTTGGTGCATTCGGCCAGCCGCCGCACGCCGAGGACGGCGCCGAACTCGCTGCCGGGGAAGCGCAGGCTCGCCGCCGCGGTGGCGTAGCGGACCGTCGTCGCCATCACCAGGTCGGCGCCGGCGCCGGCGGCCGCCCCGCGGACGACCGCGACGCTGAGCAGCGGGCCGTACCAGAGCTTCTCCAGCAGCAGCTCGATCCGCACCAGGCGCAGCAGCATCGAGGCGTCGGTCTCGCCGATCAGCCCGGCCAGCCCGAGCCCGGCGCAGAACGCCCGGCCCTCGGCCTCGATCACGAGGACGCGGGTCCCGTTCTCGGTCGCCGTGTCGACGGCCTCGTGGAGCGCCTCGACCATCGTCGCGTCGAGCGCGTTGGCGCTGTCCGGCGAAGCGAGGGTGACGGTCGTCACCGGCCCGTCTTTGGCGACGACGATCGGCGGCAGCGCGTCGTTCATACGAGCTCCTCGTCGGCCGGCACCTCGACGCCCCAGTCCGCGGTCACCTCGTCGTTGTGCTCGCCGAGGCGCGGCGGCGCCAGGTCGAGTCGCGGGCCGGCGCGGCCGTCGCGGACCGGGTAGACCGTGGTCGAGGTCGAGTGGGCGACCGGCATCGCCATCTCGCGGATCAGGCCGGAGTCGACGACGGCGGGGTCGTTGAGGATGTCGGCGAAGGTGTTCAGCGGGCTGACCGGGATGCCGCGCTCCCGCAGCATCGCCACCCAGACTTCCGCGTCTTTCTCGGCGAGCCGCGCGTTCAGGATGCTCTCCAGCTCGACCTGGTTGGCGACCCGGTCGGTCTGGCTGACGAACCGCGGGTCGGTCGGCAGGTCGGGCAGCTCGAGCAGCTCGCAGAGCGAGACCCAGAGCTTCTCGTTGCCCGCGGCGATCGCCAGCTCCCGATCCCGGGCCTTGAACATCTGGTACGGCGCGTTGCGGGGATGGCGCGTCCCCAGCATCTCGGGGCTCTTGCCCGAGCCCCAGTACTCGCTGGTCTGCAGCGCCGAGATCGCCAGCATGCAGTCGAGCATCGGCGTGTCGAGGTGGATCGAGCGGCCGGTCTCGCGCACGCTCGGCAGGTAGGCGATCGCGGTCAGCACCGCGTAGAGGCCGGTGGCGAAGTCGGCGATCGGGACACCGGCCTTGACCGGCTCGCCCTCCTCGGTCCCGGTGACGCTCATCATCCCGCTCATCGCCTGGGTGACGACGTCGAAGGCGCCGAGGTTGCGGTAGGGCCCGGTCTGGCCGAAGCCCGAGATCGAGGCGTAGACCAGCCCGCGGTGCCCCTCGGAGACCTGCTCGTAGGCGAGCCCGAAGCGGCCGAGCACGCCCGGCCGGTAGTTCTCGACGACGATGTCGGCGGCCTCGATCAGCCCCTTCACCTTGCGCAGGTCCTCGGGGTCCTTGAAGTCCGCCGCGACACTCCGCTTGTTGCGGTTGAGCGAGGCGAAGTTGTGGCTGAACGACTCGCCCGTCTCGTCGGTGACGATCGGCGCCCAGTTGCGCATCATGTCGCCGGTCGGCGGCTCGACCTTGACCACGTCGGCGCCGAGGTCGGCGAGCAGCATCCCCGCGAACGGCCCCGCGGCGACGTGGCCCATCTCGACCGCCCGCACCCCTGCCAGCGGCCGCTGATCGGCGGCGTCGCGCGGGTCGGCGGTGATCACGCTCCCCCGGCCGGCGACAGGCGCTCGACGGTGTAGCGGTTCTCCGGGATCGCGAGGCCGAGATGGCCGCGCAGGGTGTCCTCTTGGTAGGAGGAGCGGGCGAGGCCGCGCTCCCTCAGGATCGGCAGGACCTCGTCGGTGAAGCGGGTGAACTCGCTCGGCACCGTGACGTGGAGGATGAACCCGTCGGCGGCGCGGCCCTCGAACCAGCGCTCGATCTCGTCGGCGACCGTCTGCGGCGAGCCGACGAAGCCGCCGCCGCGGAACATCCGCTGCGCGTAGAGCACCGTCTCGCGCAGGGTCAGCCCCTGCTCGCGGGCGATCGTCTGCAGCCGATTCGTCATCGTGGCGCCCCCGCGGGCGGCGTACTGGGCGACGTCGGGGAACGGCGCGTCGGGGTCGTACTGGCTGAAGTCGTGCCAGCCGTAGGGACGGCCGAATTCGGCCAGCGACTTCTCGAAGCTTTTCGCCCCCTCGCGCGCCTCCCTCAGCTCGTGGGCCTCCTCGTCGGTGTCGGCGATCACCGGCAGCATCGAGGGCATGATCACCATTTCGTCGGGGTTGCGGCCCTTGTCGGCGGCGCGTCCCTTCATCTCGGCGTAGAAGTCCTGCGCCTCCTCGAAGCTGCGGGCCATCGTGAAGATGCCCTCGCCGACGGTCGCCGCCAGGTCGCGCCCCTCCTCGGAGTCGCCGGCCTGGAAGATCACCGGGCGGCCCTGGGCGGAGCTCTCGATGTTCAGCGGGCCGACCACCGAGAAGTGCTCGCCCTGGTGGTCGAGCGTGTGCTGGCGGCTCGGGTCGAAGAAGACGCCGGCGGCCTTGTCGCGGGGGAAGGCGTCGTCCTCGTAGGAGTCCCAGAGGCCCTGGGCGACGCGGACGTGCTCGAGCGCGCGGCCGTAGCGGGTCGGGTAGTCGAAGTGCTCCTCGCGGCCGTAGTTTTTCGACGTCCCGGGGTCGAGTGACGTGACGACGTTCCAGCCGGCGCGGCCGGCGCTGATCAGATCGACCGAGGCGAGCTGGCGGGCGACGTGGAACGGCTCGGTGTAGGAGGTCGTGATCGTCGCGACCAGGCCGATCTTCTCGGTCGCCACGGCGAGGGCGGCGAGCAGGGTCAGCGGCTCGAGCCGGTTCAGGTAGTGAGGCGGCGAATCGGGGGTGATGAACTGGCTGTCCACCACGAAGACGAAGTCGAACAGCGCCTTTTCGGCCTGCCGGGCGCGCTCGATGTACCAGTCGATTTTGACGCTCGCGTCGCCGGGGATCTCCGGGTCGAGCCAAGTGTTCTGTTGACCAGGACCCCCCACACCAACCGGGGCGACCCCGAATTTCAATTGTCGATCAGTCATGTCAACAATTGTGCCCCCCTTCTGGTTCAACCCGTCTTGAATCAAGGTTGGCGAGGGACGGGCGGCCGTCCGAGATGGTCCTGGGCGTCTCGACAGCGGCCCGGGCAGGCTGTGGCCGCCATCGAGACGCCCAGTCCGTGAGGGAGATTCAGGGAAGGTCAAGGGTTCGCCACGAACTCCACCCTTCCGTGCGCCCGGGATGTTGATGGGCCGAAAACCGGACATATAGGGAGGTTTTCGGCCCATCAACCCGGGAGTGTCATGCGACGCGCACGAGAGGCGCGTGGATACCGGAGAAGCTGTGACGTTCCGCGCGTCTCTGTGACGTCTCCCCGCACCCTCGGCCGTCTCGGGCACGGCCACAGCCTGCCCGGGCCGTGGCCGAGACGGCCTCGTCCTTTCAGCTTTCGGCCGGCGGCGCGGTGCGACGGTTCGGTGACACCCCGCTGTTGATGGGCCGAAAACCGGACATATAGGGAGGTTTTCGGCCCGTCGACCTAGACGACCAAGGGCTCGGGGGAGGCGATCAGGCCTCGGGAGCGGAGGACCGGGATGAGGCCCTCGCCTACTCGGTAGGCCTCCTCCAGGTGGGGGTAGCCGGAGAGGATGAACTCGTCGATGCCCAGGTCGTGGTACTCGGCGATGCGGTCCGCGACTTCGTCGTGGGAGCCGACCAAGGCGGTGCCGGCGCCGCCGCGGACCAGGCCGATGCCGGCCCAGAGGTTCGGGGAGACCTCTAGGTGGTCGGTGCGGCCGCCGTGGAGTTCGGTCATGCGGCGCTGGCCCTCTGATTCGGAGGCTCCCTGGATCGACTGGGCTTTGGCGATCTGCTCGTCGGAGAGGCCGGCGAGCATGCGCTCGGCGACGGCCCAGGCCTCCTCGGCGGTATCGCGGGTGATGACGTGGAGGCGGATGCCGAAGCCGAGCTCACGGCCCTCCAAGTCGGCCGCCTCGCGGACCGTGTCGAGCTTCGCCGCGACCGCCGCGGGGGGCTCGCCCCAGGTGAGGAAGACGTCGGCGCGGCGGGCGGCAACTTCGACCGCGGCGGCGGAGCTACCGCCCAGGTAGACGGTCGGCCAGGCAGGCGGGTCGAGGAGGCGCGCGCCCTCGATGTCGAACCACTCGCCGGAGAAGTTGACCTCCTCCCCGGTCCACAGCTCCCTCACGATCGCGAGGAACTCGTCGGCCCGCGCGTAGCGGGAGTCCTTGCCGATCGTGTCGCCATAGCGGCGCTGCTCGACCGCGTCGCCGCCGACCACCACGTTCAGCAGCAGGCGATCCCCCGACACCCGCTGGTAGGTGGCCGCCGCCTGCGCGGCGAGGGTCGGCGACTGCAGCCCGGGACGGAAGGCGACCAGGTACTTGAAGTCGCGGGTGTGCTGGGTCAGCGCCGCGGTGATCACCCAGGCCTCCTCGCACCAGGAGCTGGTCGGGGTGAGCGCCGCCTCGAAGCCGAGGCTCTCGGCGGCGCGGGCGACCTGCGACATGTAGGCGAGGTCACCCTTGCGGGCGTTCGTCGCCGCGTCGTCGATCCGCGCCCCGTGCGCCCCGACCGCGTTGCCGAGGCTGAGGTCGGTGTGGGAATCGCCGTTGGTCGGCAGGAACCAGTGGAGTCGTACGGGCATCGCCGAAACCTTAGGCCGCCGCGGGCGCGCCGAGGCGCTCGCGCCGGATCCGGCCGCCGGGATGGGACTCGGGGAGCCGCGCCTCGGCGGCGCCGCTCGCCAGCTTCTCGCGCAGCGTCCCCTCGGTGTACTCGCTCTGCATCAGGCCGCGCCGCTGCAGCTCCGGCCCGGCGCCGTCGATGAAGTCGGCGAAGGTCCCGGGGGTCACGTAGTACGGCATGTTGATGCCGCCGACGCCCGCCTCGACCCACTCCTCGAGTTTGTCGGCGATCTGCTCCGGGGTGCCGACGATGCGGTTCATCGACCGGTTGGCGAGCAGGTCGCCGAAGGTCCAGGTCTTGTCCGGGGCGGTGTCGATCAGGCTTTTGACGATGCCCTGCGTGTTGTACTGCTCGAGCTCGCCGATCGGCGAGTCGAGGCCGATGTCGGCGAGGTCGACGCCCATGCCGCCGCCCATGTGCGCGGCGTACCCACGCGGGCTCTGCGTCTCGTCGTATTCGGCGGCCTTGGCCTTTGCCTCTTCCTCGGTGCCGCCGACGACGAACGACATGCCCTGGAAGAAGACGATGTCCTCGGGGTCACGGCCGACCGCGGCGGCGCGGCGGCGGATGTCGTCGATCGTCTGCCGCGCCGCGTCGGGCGTGCGGGTGATGATGAAGATCGCCTCCGCGTTGCGGGCGGCGAACTCGCGGCCCGGCTCCGAGGTGCCCGCCTGGAAGAGCACCGGGGTGCGCTGCGGCGAGGGCTCGGAGAGGTGCGGTCCGGGGACGTCGGGGAAGAACTCGCCGCTGTGGTTGATGTCGTGGATCTTCGCCGGGTCGGCGTAGATGCCGTTCTCGAGGTCACGGATCACCGCGTCGTCCTCCCAGCTCCCCTCGAGCAGCTTGTAGACGACCTGCATGTACTCCTCGGCGCGCCGGTAGCGATCCTCGTGCGTCGGCAGGCCGCCGTAGCCGAGGTTGCGCGCCGCGTCGGGCAGGTAGGAGGTGACGATGTTCCAGCCGACCCGGCCCTTGGTCAGGTGATCGAGGGTGGAGAGCCGGCGGGCGAAGTTGAACGGCTGCTCCTGCAGCACCGACTGGGTGAAGGCGAAGCCGAGGTTCTCGGTCGCCGCCGCCATCGCCGGGATCAGCAGCGAGGGGTCGTTGACCGGCGTCTGCAGCCCCTCTTCGACCGCCGCGTCGCGGCTGCCGCCGTAGGCGGCGTAGGTGCCGACCACGTCGGCGAGGAAGAGCGCGTCGAACTTGCCGCGGTCGAGGATCTGGGCGAGCTCGATCCAGGCGTCGAGGTCGGTGTAGTCCATGCTGCGCCCCTCGGGACGCACCCACTGACCGTGGTGGATGTGGGAGACGCAGTTCATCGAGAAGGCGTTGAAGCGAAGCCGGGGCATGAGGGGTGGTCCTTTCAGTTGGGGACTGCGGAGAAGGCGTTGCGGTAGCGGTGGGCCGGGTGCTCGGGACCGACCCAGGGGCCGGCGTCGAAGAGGCGCTCGCGGAGCGTCTCGCCGGGCGTGTACTCGGCGCGGAAGCGGCCCCGGCGCCGCAGCTCCGGGACGACCAGCTCGACGAACTCGGTGAGCGTGTCGAAGCAGTGCCACTGGCGCAGGTTGATCGCGTCGAGGCCGTCGTCGTCGAGCCACGACTCGATCTCGTCGGCGACTTCGGCGGGGGTGCCGACCGCCCGATGGGGCAGGCGGAGGAAGCGGAAGCTCTCCTTCACGTCGCCGACCGTGCGGCCGCCGAAGTAGCGGACGACGCCGTCGGTCTCCGGCAGCTCGCCGGCGGCGACCAGGTCGGCGAGCGCGACGTCGTCGGCGTGCTCCTCCGGGTTCAGCTTCGATTCGGCGAAGGCGAGCGCGCCCTCGAGGGTGATGAAGGAGTCGTACTCCTCGGCCTTCGCCTGGGCCGCCTCGCGGGTCGGCCCGACGATCACGTCGACGAGCGCCGTCGTCTTCACCGAGCCGGGCGCGCGCCCGGCCTCGGCGGCGGCCTCGTGGATGCCGCGGATGTTCTCGGCGCAGTACTCGCGGGTCGGCCCGCCGACCAGGATCAGCTCGGCGTTCTTCGCCGCGAAGGCGGTGCCCCGCGCCGTCCCCGACGCCTGCGCCAGCACCGGCAGCCGCTGCGGGCCGGGGTCGACGTAGTTGGCGGCGTCGACGGTGAAGTGCTCGCCCGCGTGGCCGATCGGGTGGACGGCGCCCGGCTCGACGTAGACGCGGGCGTCCTTGTCGGCGACGACGGCGCCCTCGTCCCACGACCCCTCCCACAGCTTGTAGGCGACGTCGATGTACTCGTCGGCGAGCGCGTAGTACTCGTCGGAGGTGAGCGGGCGCTCGCGGCCGTAGGCCCGCGCCGCCGCCGGGGTGTTGGAGAAGACGATGTTCCAGCCCGCCAGGCCGCGGCTCAGGTGGTCGAGCGTGGAGAACGAGCGGACCACACGGTAAGGGTGCGTCCAGGTGGTCGGGACGGTGACGATGATGCCGAGGTCGGTGGTGTTGGCGGCGATGATCCCGGCGACCAGCAGCGGGTCGTAGGCGGGGAAGAAGGCCCCGTCGCGCCCGGCCGGGTCGTAGGAGTCGCGGTGGTTGTTCGGCCCCGCCGCGAGGTCGGCGAAGAAGATCCCGTCGAGCTTGCCGCGCTCGCAGAGCTTCGCCGTCGTCGCCCAGAACTCGGGGGTGTTGAACTCCACCCGCCGGTCGCTCTTCTGCGCCCAGACGCCGTAATAGAACTGGTTGATCGTGACCGCGTCGAAGAGGAAGACGTGGGCCTGCTTCTTCCCTGACCCGGGCCCTGACCCGGGGGACGGCGCCGCGCTCATGCGGCGAGCTCCTCGGAATACGGCGAGGCGCCGGCGGGACGCGGGCTGCCCTTGCGCGGCGGCCGTCCGAAGGGGCGCGGGCCGGTCGGCTCGGGACGCTCGAGCGCCGGCAGCGACTCGACCAGTTTCTTCGTGTACGGGTGATGCGGGCGCAGCAGCACGTCGTCGGCGTCGCCGAACTCGACCACTTTGCCGTCGCACATCACCAGCACGCGGTCGGAGATGTGGTGGATGACGCCGAGGTCGTGGGAGATGAACAGGTAGGAGACGTTGAGCTCGTCCTGCAGGTCGGCGAGCAGGTCGAGGACCTGGGCCTGGATCGAGACGTCGAGCGCCGAGACCGGCTCGTCGCAGACGATCACCCGCGGCTGCGGGCCGAGGGCGCGGGCGATCGCGACGCGCTGGCGCTGGCCGCCGGAGAGCTGCAGCGGCCGGCGGCCGAGGTGCTCGCGCTCCAGCCCGACCATCTCGAGCAGCTCGGCGATCCGCGCCTTGCGGGCGGCCTTGTTGTCATACCCCTCGCCGAGCGCGTCGAGCATGATCTGCTCGACCGTCCAGCGCGGGTCGAAGGAGCTGAGCGGGTCCTGGTAGATGACCGAGATGTCGGCGCGGCGCTTGCGGCGCTCGCGCTCGGGCAGGCCCGACCACTCCTCGCCGGCCAGCGTGACGCCGCCGCCGTCGACCTCGAGCAGGGCGAGCGCGAGCCGCGCCGTCGTCGTCTTGCCGGAGCCGGACTCGCCGACGATCCCCAGCGTCTCCCCCTGGTGCAGCTCGAAGGAGACGTCGTTGACGACCGTGCGGGTGACCCCGTCGGGACCGCGGAAGTGCTTGAACAGGCGCTCCGCCTTCAGCACCGGCGCGTCGGAATCCTCGTAGACGCGGGCGGTGCCGAGCGATGCCTTGCGCTCGACCGGCGAGAGCCGGGCGCCGCGCGACTCGGCGCTCGGGATCGCCTCGATCAGGCGCTGCGTGTACTCGTGCTCGGGGCGCGAGAAGAGCTGCGCCGCGGGCGCGTACTCGAGGATGTCGCCGTTGAACATCACCGCGACGGTGTCGGCGAGCTGCGAGACGACGGCGAGGTCGTGGCTGATCAGGATCAGAGCTTTGCCGCGCGCCTTCGCCGCCTGCAGCTGCTCGAGCACCTGCGCCTGGACGGTCATGTCGAGGGCGGTGGTCGGCTCGTCGGCGATGATCAGCTTCGGGTCCATCGCGATCGCCGAGGCGATCAGCGCGCGCTGGCGCAGCCCGCCGGAGAGCTCGTACGGTCGCATGTGGGCGCGCACCTCGGGCTCGGGCACGCCGACCAGGTCGAGCAGCTCGATCACCCGCTCCTGACGCTCCTTCTTCGAGCCCCAGTCGTGCAGCTTCAGCGCCTCGTCGATCTCCTTGCCCACCGGCCGCAGCTGGTCGAGCGAGACCAACGCGTCCTGGAGGATGAAGCCGACGTCCTTGCCGCGCAGGCCGCGCCAGTCGCGGTCCTTGAACGAGAGCAGGTCGCGGCCGTCGAACTCCATCCGGTCGGCGCTGACGTGGGACTTGCCGCCGGTCAGCCCGACGAGGGTGCGAGCGCTGACGCTCTTCCCCGACCCGGACTCGCCGACGATCGCCAGGCACTCGCCCGGAGCCAACGAGAAGGAGACGCCGTGGACGATCTCGGTGACGTCGCGCTTCTCGCCGAAGCCGACCCGCAGGTTCTCGACCCGGAGCAGGTCCCCTTGACCCCGGGCCTCGGGATCGCGCAGCCGCGGCTGCCCCGCGGTGCTCTCGTTCGTCGTGGTGCTCATCGGTTGACCCCTCCTTCGAGGCGTTGCTGTACGTATCGGCCGAGGGTGGTGAGCGAGAGGGCGAACAGGACGATCGCCAGACCCGGCATCACCTCCAGCCACCAGGCTTGAGTGATGTAGTTGCGCCCGGCGTTCAGCAGGGCTCCCCACTCGGGCGAGGGCGGCGGGATGCCGAGGCCGAGGAAGGCGATCCCCGAGGCCCAGACGATCGCCTGGCCGACCCCGAGCGTGAACACGACCACCAGCGGCCGCATCGCGTTGGGGAAGATGTGCCGCCGCACGATCGAGCCATAGGGATGCCCGAGCGCTCGCGCGGCCTCCACGTATCCGGAATCGCGCGTGGCGAGGACCTGACCGCGCACCATCCGCGCGTAGCCAGGGGCCGTGCCGATTCCGACCGCGAAGATCTCGGTCGCCGCGCTGGGTCCGAAGACGGCGACGAAGAGCAGTGCCAGGAGCAGCACCGGGAAGGCGAACATCACCTCGACCCCGCGGCTGATGATCCCGTCGACCCACTTGTTGCCGAGGCCGGCGAGGGTGCCGAGGACGATCGCGATGCCGACGCTGACGCCGGTCGCGCCGAGGCCGATCAACAGCGACTGGCGGGCGCCGTAGACGATCCGCGCGTAGAGGTCGCGGCCCGACTGGTCGGTGCCCATGATGTGCGCCCACGAGGGCGCCTCCAGGGTCTGGCTGAGGTTGACCGCGTAGGGGTCCTGGCTGGTCAGCAGCGAGGGCACGATCATCGCGATCACGAAGAAGGCGACGATCACGCCGGCGACGATGACCCCGGGCCGCAGGCTGCGGACCCAGTCGGGGACGGTGACGCGGGAGCGGGCCGGAGCGGGGGCGCCGACGGGCGCGCCGGACGGGCTGACGGGGGTGGCGCTCATGCTCGCAACCTCGGGTCGATGATCGCGTAGGCAATGTCGACGAGGATGTTCGCGATCACGTAGATGAAGGCGACCAGCATCACCACGCCGGAGACGAGCGGCACGTCGCGGTTGCTCGCCGCGGTGACGATCATCTGGCCGATGCCCGGGCGGGCGAAGACCGTCTCGACGATCACCGCGCCGGAGA
The DNA here is from genome assembly GCA_036787695.1 of Solirubrobacterales bacterium. GTDB lineage: Bacteria > Actinomycetota > Thermoleophilia > Solirubrobacterales > 70-9 > VAYN01. The sequence continues at coordinate 28,446 of DAIQOT010000001.1, forward strand.
TCAGCGCGCCGAGCGCCCAGCCCGACAGCGTCACCGCCGGCAGCACCGCGTGGCGCAGCACGTGCTTCACCCGCACGGCGAAGTCACCCATCCCACGGGCCCGCGCCGAGGTGACGAAAGGCTGGTCGAGCACCTTTTCGAACTCGTCGCGGGTCACCTGGCCGATGAACCCGGCGAGCGGGATCGCCAGCGTCAGCGCCGGCAGCACCAGGCCCTCGATGCTGGTCCCTCCCTGCACCGGGAAGATCTTCAGTTCGATCGAGAAGACGACCAACAGGATCACCCCGAGCCAGTAGTAGGGCAGGCCGGCGCTGAAGATCTCCCATCCCGAGCCGAGGGTGGAGATCACCTTTTTTCGTCTCGAGGTGAGCAAGATCGTGGTTAACGCGAACACCCAGGCGAGGATCAGCGCCGTCACCGTCAGCACCAGCGTCGGGCCGACCTGTTCGCCGATGATCGTGAGCACCGGCTTGTGCTGCTGGTAGGAGTCGCCGAGGTCACCGTGGGCGAGGCCCTTGATGTATTCGAAGTACTGCGTGGTGACCGGCTCGTCGAAACCGTACTTTTCTTCGACCGGCTTCAGCTGGGCCGCGTTGTAGGTCTGCTGGGTGCCGTGTTCCTGGTTGAGGATCAGCGTCGCTTTGCTGCCGGGCAGCAGCTCCTGCACGAAGAACGTGAAGGTGGCCGCCGCCCAGAGCACGAAGATCGCGCCGAGGATCCGCCAGGCGATCCGTTTCAGCCAGGGAGCACGGCGCGGCTTGACGCCGATCGCCGTGGTCCCCGGGGTCTCCGCGAAGGTGCCCATGGATCAGCCTTCGTTGCCGAAGTAGGCGTCCGAGAAGACGGGCTCACCCTGCGACGCCTCGAGCCAGACGTCGTGCAGGTTCTTTTCCACCGCCAGGGAGGTTTCCTGGACGTACACCCCGACCACCGCCGCCTGTTCTTTCGTGACTATCTGCTGGGCGGCGAAGTAGTTCTTTTTCTGCTCGGCCGGATCGGCGCTGCTGTTGCCTTTTTCGATCAGGCTGACCAATTTGTCGCTGTTGTAGAAGGACTGGTTGTTGCCGTTCGGTTCGGTTTTCGAGTTCCACGGCTTCCAGACGATCAGCAACACGGCCGGGCTGGGTGAGGTCCAGTAACCGATCGTCGCGTCGTATTTGTCGGGCGCCGCGTATTCGCCGCTGAACAGCTGGGTCAGCGTGGCGGGCTTCAGTTCGACGTTGAAGCCGACTTCCTTCCACTGTGACTGCAGGTCCTCGAGCACGGTCGCGCCTTCGGTGGTGATCAGCGAGCCGGCTCCGTAGACGAGTTTGATGTTCAGCTGCTTGCCGTCTTTTTCGCGGATGCCGCCGCTGCCGACCTTCCAACCGGCCTGGTCGAGGAGCTGTTCGGCTTTTTCGGGGTTGTAGGGCCAGGTTTCTTCGAGCGAGGGATCCTGCATCGGCGTCGACTGGCTGAGCGCGCCGTTGCCGTTGTAGGGGACCTTGCCTTCGAAGGCGCTTTCGACGGCGGCCTTGCGGTCGGCGCCGTAGGCGAACGCTTCGCGCACCGGGAGTTCGGCGAACGGGCCCTGGTTGGTGTTGAGGTCGAGCGTGACCGGGCGGCCCGGGGTGATGTACTGCTGCACTTCGTAGTTTTCCTGTGCCGCGGCCCAGTCGGGAGCGGGGACGTCGTAGATCACGTTCGACTGGCCGGTGGTCAACGAGCCGTACCGGGTGGTCGGATCGGCGACGTAGCTCCAGATCAGTTTTTCGGCGTAGGCCGGGCCCTGATGAAGGGCGTTGGACGGCGCCGAGTTGTAGTTCGGGTTACGGCTGAAGGTGATGTTCTGGCCGTGGGTCCACTTGTCGATGATCCACGGGCCGCTGCCGATCGGTTCGTTGCAGATCGCTTCCGGGCCCGCGGCGTACGTCGCCGGCGCGAGGATGCCGTCGTAGCCCTGCGAGATCGAGGAGAGCAGCGGCGCGTACGGTTTGAACAGCGTCACCTGCACCGTCGTCGGGTTGATCGCTTTCGACGACTTGTAGTAGTTGTGCAGGAAGGGAGCGACGCCGTTGCCGTTGCTCGGGTCCGACCAGTATTCGAAGTTTTTGACCACCGCTTTGGCGTCGAGCGGTTCGCCGTTGGTGAATTTGACGCCCGGCTTCAGGTGGAAGGTCCAGGTGAGGCCGTCCTTGGAGGTGTCCCAGGAGGTCGCCAGCCAGGGGACGATCTTGCCGGTTTTCGTCTGCGAGACGAGCTCGTCGGCGTACTGACGCTCGATGAACGCCTCCTGCACCCAACCACCGGTCAGGCAGGGAGTTTCCTGCTCGTGTGCGTAGTTGATCGTGCCGCCCTGTTTCGGCGTCCCGGTGTTGTCGGAGACGGTGGCGGCTTCGGCGCCGGCGACGTTGCCGGAGTTGGTACCTGACGCACCCCCCGCCGCGCCCGTCGCCGACGAACCACCGCCACAGGCGGAGAGCACGAGGGCGAGGGTGAGTGCCATGGCGGCGGCAATGCCACTCAGGGTCGCGCGGCGGGGAGTCCGCGGGTGGGTACTGCTGGAGGAGAGGTTCTTGTCTTGTCTATTCATGTCACGGTCCATACTGGAGTAAGTTGACCAGGTAAGTCGTAAAAGAGGTATGGCTTTACCCGGTTGGGGAAACGGACGTTTGGAAGGTGTGCTCTAGGCCGCTACGGGAGCGGGCGCGGCATCGGTGAAAGCACCGCGGTACTGGGCGGCGGGGTGACGCTCGGTGAGGCGGTCGTGGCCGAAGAGCTTGTTCCGCAGCGTGCCCTCGCGGTAGCCGTCGGCGGCGAGGCCGCGCTCGCGTAGCGTCGGCATCACGTGGTCGATGAAGTCCTGGTAGCTGCCGGGGATCACCGCGTTGATCACGTTGACCCCGTCCACCCCGGCCTCGCGGTACTCGGCCAGCCGGTCGGCGATCTGCTCGGGGGTGCCGACGACGCGGGTGCGGCGGCTCATCAGGTGCATCACGTCGCGCACCGTCGGGTCGCCGCCGCCGGCCGCCTCGCGCAGCCACTGGAGGATGCCCTGGACGCCTTCGGTCGAGACCGCGTCGAGCGAGTCGTCGGGGTCGAGGCCGCCGAGGTCGACGCCGATCGCTCCGCCCATGTGGGCGACCATCCCGTCGACGTCGATCTTCTCTTCGAGCTCGCGCTCGTTGCGCAGCGCCTCCTCCTCGGTCGAGCCGACAACGAACGAGAGGCCCTGGAAGAACTTGATTTCGTCGCGCGTCCGCCCGTGCTTCTCGAGCAGGTCCCGCGTCTCGGTGATCTGCCTCCGCGCGTCGTCAGTTGAGGGGCTCTGGATGAACTGCGCCTCGGCGTGGCGGGCGCAGAAATCGCGGCCGACCGGCGAGGAGCCGGCCTGGAAGAGCAGCGGCGTGCGCTGCGGCGACGGCGTCACCAGGAACGGGCCCTCGCACTTGAAGTGCTCGCCGACGTGGTTGATCGGGTGGATCTTCGAGGGGTCGGCGTGGAAGCCCGACTCGCGGTCGGCGAGCAGCGCGTCCTCGTCCCACGATCCCTCCCACAGCTTGTAGAGGACTTCGAGGTACTCGTCGGCGATCGCGTAGCGGGTGTCGTGGGCGGGCATCCCCTCCCAGCCGAGGTTGCGCCAGCCGTTCGGGTTCGCCCCGGTGACGATGTTCCAGGCGATCCGCCCGCGCGTCGCGTGGTCGAGCGTCGCCATCTGGCGGGCGAACTGGAAGGGCGGCGACTGGGCGAAGCCGAGGGTGACCGCGAGGCCGAGGTTCTTCGTCGCCGCGGCGAGCGCCGAGATGATCACCATCGGGTCGTTGGAGGGGATCTGCAGGCCGAGCTCCTCGTGGAACTCGGGGCCGCCGCGGAAGTCCGGGTAGAGGCCGATCACGTCGGCGAAGAAGGCCGCGTCGAAGCCGCCCGCCTCGAGTCGCTGGGCGAGGTCGATCCACATCTCGAGCTCGTTGAAGCGCAGCTGGTTGCCCTCGGGGTCGCGCCAGAGCCCGTGGATGATGTGGGACGGCGTGTTCATCACGAAGGCGCAGAAGTTCAGTGGCTGGTCGTTCATGGGGGTGCTCCTATGGGGTGGGGAGAGTCGGACTAGCCGGGTGAAGCTGGTGAAGCGGGACGGCTTGGGTCAGGCGGCGAGGACTGTCGCGGCGCGCTGCGCGGCCTCGGTGCGGTTGCGGACGCCGAGCTTGCGATAGAGCGCGGTGGCGCTCTTCTTGACGCTGTCGGGGCCGAGGTGGAGGCGCTCGGCGATCTCGCGGTTGGTCTTGCCGGTGCCGAGCAGGAGCAGGATCTCGCGCTCGCGGTCGGAGAGGTCGAGGCCGCCGGCGGGGGCGGTGACCGGCAGGTCGAGCGGCTCGCCGGAGAGCACCGCGGCGCGGACCGAGTCGATCACTTCCTCGCCGGAGACGCCGGCGGGGAGGAAGCCGATCGCGCCGAGGCTGGCGGGCGTCGCCCCGGGTGTGGTGCGGCAGCGCGAGGTGAGCAGGATCTGCACGCCCGGGTGGGCCTCGCGGATCGCCGCCGTGATCGAGCCGGCGAAGGGGCCGATCTGGGAGATGTCAAGGATCGCCACGTCGGGCCGGTGGCGTCGGGTCAGCGTCACCGATTCGGTGCTGTCGGCGGCGAGCAGGCAGCGTTCGATCCACGGCTGCTCGTCGAGGAGGGCGGCGAGGCCGATCCGGCTGGGCGCATGGGCGTCGATCACGATCGCCCGGACCGAGGCGTCGGGGAGCGCGTCGGCGTCATCGAGCGGGGGCACGGCGGCGAGCGGTGGGGTCGGCAGATCGAGTTCGGCGGTCGGCATCTCAAGCGGCAAGATCGTCCTCCTCGATCTGGATCTGGCTGTAGGAGCCGCGGTAGAAGAGCAGCGGCTTGGCGCCCGGCTCGCGGTGCTCGAGGTGCTGGGCGAAGCCGACGACGATCTCGTGGTCGCCCGCCGGGTAGATCGACTGGACGTCGCAGGCGATCGTCGCCAGCGCCCCCGGGATCGTCGGCACGCCGAGGTCGTGGTCGTTGAACTCGACCTCGTGGGAGCGGACGGCGTCGCCCTTCTTGGCGAAGCGGTCGGAGTGGTGGCGCTGCTCGTCGGCGAGGATGTTGATCGCGAGACGGCCCGTCTCGCGGATCGCCGCCAGGGTCTCGGAGTTGCGCGCCAGGCAGGCGAGCAGCAGCGGCGGGTCGAGCGACACCGAGGAGATCGCGTTGGCCGTCGTGCCGACCGGCTTGCCGTCGCCGTCGCGCGCGGTGATCACCGAGACGCCGGTGGCGAAGTGGCCCATCACGTCGCGCATCAGCCGGCCGGTCTTGGCGATCTCGGCGGCGGCCGCGGGAGCCGCGGCGCGGACGTGCCGGGCGACGTCGGAGACGTCGAGGATCGCGAGGCCGTGGCGGGTGGCGAAGACCTCGAGGTCCTCCCCGGTCGCCATGTGGCCGTCCTCCCTCATCACCTGGCAGAGGACGCCGGCGCCGCGGAGACCGGCGACGCCGGTCAGCTCGACCGCCGCCTCGGTGCGGCCGGCGCGCTCGAGGATCCCGCCGGGACGCGCCCGCAGGGGGAAGATGTGTCCGGGCACGACGAGGTCGGCGGGGCCGCTCGCCGGGTCGGCGGCGACGGCGATCGTGCGGGCGCGGTCGCCGGCCGAGATGCCGGTGGTGACGCCCTCCTTCGCCTCGATCGAGACCATCGCCGAGTCGCCGAGGCTCGACTGGTTGCCGCGGTTGCCGATCTGCTCGAGGCCGAGTTCGACACAGCGCTCGGTCGAGAGCGCGACGCAGACGAGGCCGCGCGCCTCGGTGACCATGAAGTTGACCGCGTCGGCGTCGGCGAACTCGGCGGCGATGAGGAGGTCCCCCTCCCCCTGGCGCTCTGAGTCGTCGCGCAGCAGGACCATGCGGCCCGCGGCGAGCTCGTCGGTGGCGAGGGTGAAGGCGTCGGGCGCGGCGGGGATGTCGGGAACGAGGTCGAGCGGGTTCATCGGGGGGTTCTCCATCGGTGGGTGGTGGGGCGAAGTCGGTGCGGGGCGGAGATCACGCGGCCTCCCACTCGGTGGGAGAGCCGACCGAGTGCAGGCGGGTCGGCAGCGGGATCTCCTCGGTTTCGCCGGTGCGGACGATCTTGCGGGCGACGGCGCCGGAGTGGTCGCGGATCTCGGTGATCCCGATCGCCTCCCACTCGACGCCGCGGCGGAGGCTGCCGATCGCGAAGAGGCGTTCGGAGGGGTTGCCCTCGCGGTCGAGCAGCGCGCCGTGGTCGTCGACGTCGACGCCGAGGCCGAGGTCGTCGGGACGGGCGCGCCCCGCGCTGAGCAGCCCGGCGAGGACCGGCGGCGCCTGCCGGCGCAGGTCGTAGCCGGCGCCGGCGCAGTTGAGCACCCGGTCGACTTCGACCGACTCCAGCTCGTGGGCTCCGGGCTTGCGGAGGAAGACGCGGGCGCGGGAGCCGTGCGGCTCGACCGAGACGATCGAGGCGGCCCCGGTCTCCAGTCGCCCGCCGGCGACGAGCGCCTCGTAGCGGTCGGAAACCTCGGGCGCCATGCGGAAGCGGTGGACGTCCCAGAGACGCTGGTACTCGGTGAGGAACCGTTCCTTTTCGGTCAGCGACAACGCCTTCCAGAGCGCCGGCGTCGCCGGCCGCATCGAGTCGATCACGTCGCGCCAGTCGTCGCCCTGCTGGGCGACGCGGCAGATCTGGGCGAAGATCGCGCCGACCATCGGCTCGACCGTCCCGGTCTCGGTCGGGATGTGGAAGCGGCGCAGGTTGGTCAGGTCGGTGCGGTGGCGGCGCGGGATCAGGCCGTGGCGGGAGACCGCGCGGATCCGCGGGCCGTCGGGCGCCTCGCCGAGCGAGAGCGCGACGTCGACCATCGAGAGACCGGTGCCGACGATCAGCACCGAGCGCGAGCGGCGCGCGTCCTCGAGCGCCCCCGCCTCCCAGGGATCGGCGATCCAGGTGCCCGCGGCCTTCAACTCCGGCGGCACCTCGATCGGGTCGCCGGCGATCAGCGGGCCGAGCGCCAGGATCACGCGGTCGGCCTCGATCCGCTCGCCGTCGGCGAGGGACAGCTCGAGCGGCGCCGACGCGTTGCCGAAGTGCTCGGCGATCGCCGTCACCTCGCCGGCGTGGCGGCGCAGGCGGGCGCTCGACGCCTCGCGCTCGGCGGTGGCCAGCAGGTCGCGTATGTAGGTGGCGTAGAGGCCGCGCGGCAGGAACGCTTCCTCGGCGACCGGTTCGCCGCGCCCGGCGAGCCACTCGTGGAAATGCTCCGGGTGCCCATGGATCGCCCCCATCCGCACGGCGGGGACGTTCAGCAGGTGGAGCGGGTCCTGGGTGCCGTAGGCGACGCCGCCGCCGAAGCTGCCGGTGCGGTCGATCAGGTCGATCTCCAGCGCCCCGCGTTCGCGGTGCTCGCGCAGCAGGTGGACGGCGGCGAGCGTCCCGGCGGCCCCGCCGCCGACGATCGCGATGCGCTGGGTGGCCTCGGCCGCGCTCACCGCTGGGCCCCCACGGCGAAGGGGACCGCGGTGCCCTGGCGGCCGCCGGAGGTGGCGGCCCCGGTCGCGTCAGGCGGTGACCAGAGCCCGCGGCGCTCGAGCAGCGGCAGGACGCCCTCGCCGAACCAGTAGAGCTCCTCCAGGTGCGGGTAGCCGGAGAGGACGAACTCCTCGATCCCGGCGTCGGCGTACTCCTCGATCCGCCCGGCGACCTCGGCGTGCGAGCCGACCAGCGCGGTGCCGGCCCCGCCGCGTCCGAGGCCGACCCCGGCCCAGAGGTTGGGGTAGACCTCGAGGCCGTCGCGCGAGCCGCCGTGGAGCTCGGTCATGCGGCGCTGGCCCTCCGACTCCGACCGGCGGAGCTTCGCCTGGACCTGGGCGATCGTCTCCGCGGGGACCGAGTCGAGCAGGCGCTCGGCCTCCGCCCAGGCGGCGGCGTCGGTGTCGCGGGAGATCGTGTGGAGGCGGATGCCGAAGCGCACCTCGCGGCCACGCTCCGCCGCCGCCTCCCTGACCCGCCCGATCTTCTCGGCGACCGCGGCGGGCGGCTCGCCCCAGGTGAGGTAGACGTCGACGTGCTCGGCGGCGACCTCGATCCCGGCGGGCGAGGAGCCGCCGAAGTAGATCTCCGGGCGCGGGTCGGGGAGGCGGTGGATGGTGGCGCCCTCGACCCGCAGGTGCTCGCCGGCGAAGTCGACGCTCTCGCCGTCCCAGAGGCGGGAGACGATCTCGAGGAACTCGCCGGTCCGGACGTAGCGCTCCTCCTTGCCGAGGAAGTCGCCGAAGGCGCGCTGTTCGGCCGCGTCGCCGCCGGTCACCACGTTGAGGAGCAGGCGCCCGTTGGAGTGCCACTGGAAGGTCGCGGCCATCTGCGCGGCGAGCGTCGGGCTGACCAGGCCGGGACGGAAGGCGACCAGGAACTTGAGCCGCTCGGAGGTCTCCGCGAGCATCGCGGTGACCACCCAGGCGTCGTCGCACCAGCCGCCGGTCGGGGTGAGCGCCGCCTCGAAGCCGAGGTCCTCGGCGGCGGTGGCGACGCGGGTCAGGTAGGCGACCGAGGCCTCGCGCAGGCCTCCGGCGGTCCCCGCAGGGGGCGCCTCGCCGGTCTCGATCAGGCCGCGGCCGTCGCCCTGGGTGGGCAGGAACCAGTGGAACTTCAGGGGCATGGAACTCCTCGCGTCAGTCATCAGAGGTCAGGCCGCCCGAGCCCCGGCGGCGAGCGCCTCGGCCTCGCCGAGTCGGCGGTAGGAGGCGCCGGGGTGGCTCTCGGGGAGGCGCGGACCGGCGCCGAAGAGCTTCTCCCGCAGCGTCCCCGGCCCGTACTCGGTGGGCGCGACGCCGCGGCGCTGCAGCTCCGGGATCAGGTGCTCGACCAGGTCGACGAAGGTGCCGGGCGTGATCGCGTAGGCGAGGTTGAAGCCGTCGACGTCGGAGTAGTCGATCCACTCCTGCATGTGGTCGGCGACTTCGGCGGCGGAGCCGACGGTGCGCGGGCCGAGGCCGCCGATGCCGCCCCAGCGGGCGATGTCGCGGACCTTCCACTCGCCGCCCTCGGGGTCGGCCTGCTGGAAGGCGGCGACGGCGGAGTGGATCGCGTTCGACTCGACCTCGCCGATCGGGTCGTCGAGGCTGTACCGGGAGAGGTCGACGCCCATCCAGCCGGAGAAGAGGGTGAGCGCGGCCTCGTCGTCGGCGTAGCGCTCGAGGTCGTCGTGCTTGGCCCAGGCCTTCTCTTTCGTCTCGTCGACGATCGCCGTCAGCAGGGTGTAGATGCGGGCGTCGTAGGGGTCGCGGCCGACCTCGACCATGCGCCGGCGGATGTCGCCGACGACCTCTTTGAGGATCTCCTTGGTCGGCGCCGCGGTGAAGATCGCCTCGGCGTGCTCGGCGGCGAACTGACGGCCGCGGCTGGAGGCGCCGGCCTGGTAGATCACCGGGCTGCGCTGCGGCGAGGGCTCCGACAGGTGGATGCCGGGGACCTTGAAGAACTCGCCGTCGTGGCCGATCCCGTGGACCTTGCTCGGGTCGGTGAAGATGCCGGCGGCGCGGTCGCGGATCACCGCGTCGTCCTCCCAACTCCCCTCCCAGAGCTTGTAACAGACCTCGAGGTACTCGTCGGCGACGTCGTAGCGGTTGTCGTGGTTGAGCTGGTCGGCCTCGCCCATGTTCTCGGCGCCGCTCTTCAGGTAGGAGGTGACGACGTTCCAGCCGACGCGGCCGTCGGTGAGGTGGTCGAGCGTCGACATCCGGCGGGCGAAGGGATAGGGGTGCTCGAAGGAGATCGAGGCGGTGAGGCCGAAGCCGAGGCCCTCGGTGACCGCGGCCATCGCCGAGACCAGCATCGCCGGGTCGTTGACCGGGACCTGGGTGGCGTGACGGACCGTCGCGTCGCGGTTGCCGCCGTAGACGTCGTAGATGCCGAGTACGTCGGCGATGAAGAGCCCGTCGAAGCGTCCCCGCTCCAGGAGCTGCGCCAGGTCGGTCCAGTAGGAGAGCTTCTTGTAGTCCCAGGCGTGGTCGTCCGGATGCCGCCAGAGGCCCGGCGACTGGTGGGCGACGCAGTTCATGTCGAAGGCGTTTAGGCGGATCGGTCTGGGCATCTTCGTCTATTCTCTAGTAAGTCGATCAACAAAGGACTTAATGCGAACGCGGATGATGCACCGGCCGTTCCATGCCTGTCAAATCGGACTTTCGGGTAGCCCTATAGTCTTTCCTTACCTAGTCGGTCAACTTTGGTGAAATAACTTCACCAAGCCACGTCCCCTCCAGTCAGGGATCCCATGCGAATCCAGCAGCTCGAATACGCCGTCGCCGTCGCCCGCTTCGGCTCCTTCCGCCGCGCCGCCGAGGCGCTCCATCTCTCCCAGCCCGCGCTGAGCGAGAACGTGCGGCGGCTGGAGCGGGAGCTCGGGGTCGAGATCCTCGACCGGCGGCGCTCCGGGGCGACCGTGGGCGAGCACGGGCGCGAGCTCCTCCCCCACATGCTCGCCGTGATCGAGGCCGCCGACACGCTGAAGCGGGCCGCCGACGAGAGCCGCCAGCTGAGCCGCACGGTGCGGGTCGGGACGGTGACCGCGGCGACGGTGCCGCTGCTCGCGCCGACGATCCACGCCTTCCGCGACTCCCACCCGACGACCCTGGTCGAGATCCTCACCGCCCAGCAGACGGGCATCCACCGGGCGCTGCTCGAGGGCTCGATGGACCTCGGCCTCGTCAACTACCTCGACGGCGACGACATGCCGCCCGAGTTCGAGTCGACCGAGCTCCTCCGCGGCCACCCCGTGGTCTGCCTCCGCCCCGACGACGACCTCGCCTCCTCGAAGACGATCCGCAGCGCCGACCTCTGGGGCCAGCCACTCATCGCGATGCGCGCCGGCTACGTCATGCACCGCTACGTCATGCGCCTGCTCGACGGCCGCGAGCCGACCTTCTCCTACTCCGCCGACGGCGCCGAGATGGGCAAGCTGATGGTCGCCGCCGGCCTCGGCATCGCCGTCCTCCCCGACTACTCCGTCGTCGGCGACCCCCTCGAGCGCAGCGGCGAGATCACCTACCGCCCCCTCTCCGACGACCTGACCAACGTCCTGCTGGTGCTGCAGCGCCGCCGCTCCGCCCCGGCCAACAACGCGATCAGCGACCTGCACGATCTGTTTGTGGCCGAAGCCGGACGAGCGAGCGAGGTCGCCGCGGCCTGACTCCTCACGGCGTGCCCATCCCCACCTAGGGCCGACGGTTAGGTGGGGACGGGCACGCCTTACTGGGCCGGGCGGCCCGGCCGCTGCGGACTGGTGATGGCCGGACGCCGGAACTCGCCCGCGGTGCGGCGTGTCGTCCAACCCGCCGGCTCGCCCAATATCTTCGCGGGGTGACGCGCCTCACTCTCGTCGACCTTTTCGCCGGCTGCGGCGGAATGACGCGGGGGTTCGAGGACTCGGGCGCCTTTCGGTCCGTGTTCGCCGTCGAGTTCGATCGGGACGCGGCGGCCACGTACGGGGCGAACTTTGGGGACCACGTGGCGTGCGGGCCGATCGAGGACGTGGCCGCCTTCCCCGCCGCCGACGTGGTGATCGGCGGGCCACCATGCCAGGGCTTCTCGCCGCTGAACCGGGAGGCGGTCGGCTTCGAGCGCCGGGGACTGTGGCGCGAGTACCTGCGCGCGCTCGAGGCGATCGAGCCGAGGGCATTCGTGATGGAGAACGTCCCCGAGCTGCTGCGGTCCGCCGAGTTCGCCGAGTTCCAGAAGCGCGCCGAAGCTCTTGGCTTCGAGGTCGAGAGCGCGATCCTCAACGCCGCCGACTTCGGCGTCCCCCAACGCCGCCGCCGAGCGATCGTCATCGGCGTCCGCGAAGGCTCCATCCCCTGGCCCGCCCCGACCCACGCCGACCCCTCGCCCAACCTTCGTCCTTTGGTCGCCCACAGGGCTACAAAAGGAAGAGGGTTGCCCGCGAACCCGTCGTCGTTTGTCACCCAGAGGGTTACTAAGGACTACAGGTTGCCGCCGGCGCCGGAGGGGGCCGAGCCTTGGGTCACGTTTCGGGAGGCGGTCGAGGGATTGGCGCTCCAGCCGGACGGGCGGCGGTGGCACCGGGCGAGGAATCCGCGGCCGGAGAGCGTGCGGCGCTACAAGGCGGTGCCGCGGGACGGGGGCGATCGGTTCGCGATGCAGAGGAACCTCGACCGGGCCGGGCTCGGTGACCTGGTGCCGCGGTGCTGGCGCAACAAGCCGACCGGGACCACGGATGTCTTCGGCCGCCTCTGGTGGGACCGTCCCGCGATCACGATCCGGACCGAGTTCTTCAAGCCCGAGAAAGGGCGCTACCTCCACCCCTCCGCCCACCGCCCGATCACCGTCCGCGAGGCCGCCCGCCTGATGTCCTTCAGCGACAACTTCGTCCTCCCCGAGGACCAATCGATGTCGAGCATCGCCCGCCAGGTCGGCAACGCCGTCCCGCCCCTCCTCGCCCGCCGCATCGCCGAGGCCTTGGCCGCCGGGCTCGCTGAAGTGACCAAACCGGAGCGGATTGAAGCCAGCGAGCGCCCGCTGGGCGCCGTCGCCTAGACCCGCGGATCGAGGACGACGATCGGGATAACCCGCGGGTGGGCACGCTCGCGGTAGGACTCGTAGCCGGGATAGACGGCAACGAACTCCGCCCAGAGCCGCTCCCGCTCCTCATCGTCGGCAAGGCGAGCGCGCACCGGGAGGACCTCGGCGCCGACCTGCATCGTCGTCTCGGGATTCGCCATCAGGTTGTGGAACCAGGCCGGGTGGGTCGGCTGGCCCGCCTTCGAGGCGACCACCGCGATCACCTCCCCATCCCGGCGGTACATCAGCGGCGAGGTTCGGACGATGCCGGTCTTGGCCCCTTTGTGGTCGACCAGCGCGATCTCAGCTCCCGGGAAGCCAGGCACCTTGCGGCCGAGCCGCCCACCGCTACGCCGGTAGAGGGCGACGTGGACCTTGGTCGAACGCCGGCCGAGGTAGACGCCGCGATCGTTCATCGCATCGGCGACGGCGAGGTTGAGGCGAGCGTTCAGGGACGGCATGGCCACAATCCTCACGATTCCCGCACCGCGGCCTCGACCCGGTCGGCCGCGGGCTCGATCTCCTCGTGCTCCCAGATCCGGACCACGGTCCAGCCCTCCGCCGCCAAGGCCTCGTTGACCGCGGCGTCACGCTCTTGGTTCCGTCCCAGCTTGTCCTGCCAGAAGGCTTCGTTGGAGCGGGGCATCGTGCCGTGCTCGGGACAGGAGTGCCAGAAGCAGCCGTCGACGTAGACGGCGACCTTGGCGGGGCCGAAGACGAGGTCGGCGCGGCTCGGGATCCCTTTGAGGGGGCGGCGGTCGACTCGGTAGCGGAGGCCGCGGCGGTGGAGCTCGGAGCGCAGTTCGAGCTCCGGCGCCGTGTCCCGTCGACGGACGCGGGACATCCTTTCGCTGACGCCGACGGAGGAGGGCGTCATCGGCGGGCGGGCTTTGGCGGCCACGCCCTGACTCTAGTGGCGCGCCTCGGTCGCCCGGGAGGACCCGCCGCGGCCGACATCCCGGATGGACGTCACCTGAGCCGGGCCCGCGTTCGCCGCGAGCCCGGCTCAGGACGGTGAGGCCTAGCTCAGGGGACGACGATGTTGAAGGTCAGGTCCGTCAGCCCGCCGCCGACGGCTTCCGTGACGACCTCGTAGTTGGCGTTGCCGCCGCACTGATTCGGCACGACCTGGTAGATGATCCCGGGCTGCCCCAGGGTCAGGGCGAGCGGCGTGCCCTGTTTCGGCGCCGGAACGCAGGTGACGCCCGGCTGCGGATTGCTCGGTTCCCCGGTGAACCCGACGTTCTGTTTGAACGTCATGCTGTTGGCGCCGTTCGGGCCGATCACGCCGTAGGCGGCGGCGGTGCCGGGGGCGCCGGCGGCACCGGGCGCTCCCGCGGGGCCCGCCGGGCCGGTCGCGCCCTTCGGTCCTGGCTTGCCGGCGCCGGCGTTCTTCTTCGCCACCTTGGCGGCGATCTTGCCGACTTCCTTCTTCTGCGGCCCGGTCAGCTTGCCGGCGGCGAAGGCGCCGCCGGTGCAGGCGAGCACCAAGGCGAAGACGGCGAGGATCAGGCCGGCCTTCCCGAACGGTTCGCGACGGCCGCGCGAGGCGCGCGGGCGTGACAGACGAGATTTCACGTGTGGATTCCTTTCGGTTCTAACCCGGAAGGAGTCCGGGCCACTCGGACGAGTGGCGGCACCTCTGCAGGCCCGCACGGCCGGGCAGTATGCGGCCCCCTCGGGGGCAACCGTTAGGACCTCTGAGCATGATTCTGGGACGAGAGCGCACACTTGCGCGTCAGTCTCAGCAGGCCGCCCCGGGCGGCGTAAAAGTGGTGCGGCTCAGCCTTCGGGGAAGGCGATGACCTGGTTGTTCAGCGGCAGCTCATCGTGCCGCGCGCCGAGTTCGTCGCGGGTGATTTTCGCCGTTTCGCCCGCTTCGATCCCGGAGAGGTTGGTCAGCTCCCCTTCGACGGTGAAGTTCGTGAAGCGGTAGGGCATCCCGTTCGAGGCGAGCGGATGGGGGCTGTCCATGACGTGGAAGTGGAGGTGCGGGGCGTTCGAGTTGCCGCTGTTGCCGAGCAGGCCGAGGGTCTGGCCGACCTTCACCTTCTGGCCCACCTTGACCCGGACCGTCCCCGGCTGCAGGTGCGCGTAGAAGGCAAAGTGGCCGCCGCCGAAGGAGACGACGACGTGGTTGCCCCCGGCGCGTTCGGCGGTGATCGCGGGCGGGAAGGCGCCGGCCGGCGTGTTGGGGATGTTGTCGACGACGCCGACGACGGTGCCCGCGGTCGCCGAGTGGACTTCGTCGCCGAAGTAGGGGTAGCTCGAGAGCTGGTCGAGCGGGCCCTCGAAGAGCCGCCCGAGCGGGTCGATCTGGACGAAGTCGATGGCGAAGCGCTCGGCCACGTGGGGCGCGCCGTTGACCGGCAGCACGGTCCCGCGGTGGGCGGTGAATTCCGAGCAGCAGCCGTTGGCGACTACCCAGCCGGGGCCGCGCAGCGGCGGGGCGAGCACGACCGCCTGGCGGCGGGTCACCTTGGTCGGGGCGATTTCGTAGTTGGTCGCGACGGCGGCCTGCTTGGGATCCATCGAGAGCGAGATCCGGTGGGTCAGCTCGGCGGGCACCTTCGCCTTGCGCGGCAGGCTGACGTCCATCAGCACGTAGGCGCCCTGCCCCGGTTTCAGCTTGATCGAGTGCGGCGTCTGCCCGTAGGGCGCCATCACCGCTTCGAGCGCCTTGCCGGAGAGCTTCTCCGCGACCCTGCCGTCGGCGAGCGCTTCGAGCTTGTGGATCGTGACGACCGACTGGGTGCGGTTGATCAGCTGCAGCTCGTAGGCGAGTTCGTTGCGGCCGTTGGAGGCGAGGACCGGTTCCGGCGAGGCGATCGGGTTGCCGACGACCGGGGTCAGCTGTTCCGGTTCGTGCGGGACGGCCGCGGCGGGCGCCGCGAAGACGATCGCGAGGAGCGCGGTGAGCAGGAGGAGGGGGGCGACCGCTCGGGTGCCGAGCGCTGATCGGGGGCGAAGCATCGGCCTCGAACCCTAGGGATCCCTACCGGACAAGAAAACCGATCTGGACGAAAGGTCGGCCGCGGCGTTCGCACTTTCCCGTAGTGGTCACGGGGAAGTGCGAACGCCCGCCGGGGCTAGCGGGAGACGACGACGATCGCCGTCTGGGTCAGCGTGTGGCCGCCGACCGAGAGCTCGACCTTCACCTTGTGGCGGCCGAGTGAGGTGCTCTTGCCGACCTTCAGGTCAAGCGTCAGCCTGCGGGTCTCGTGCGCCTTCAGCGTCGAGATCTTCACCGTCGAGCTACCGTTGCCGGAGAGCGAATCCGCCTTCAGCTTGGCGCCCGAGAGCGCCCCGACGGTGTCGTTCCTCAGCTTGAACTGGAGGTGCGCGGTGCCACCGCGGCGAGCGTCCGCGTCCCCGCCGGAGGTGGTGAAGCTGACGACGCCGTTCTTGCCGGCCGGGCCGGTCGCGCCGCGCGGACCTGCGGGACCCGTGTCGCCCTTCGCTCCGGTATCGCCCTTGTCACCCTTCGGACCGACCGGGCCGGTGTCGCCCTTTTCACCCTTGTCGCCCTTGGCGCCGGCGGCTCCGGTGGGACCCGTGGGACCGGGAGCCCCGGTTGCGCCAGTGGCACCCGCAGCGCCCGGGTCACCCGGGTCACCCTTCGAGCCGGGATCGCCCGGGGCACCGGGGTTGCCCTGGGGGCCAGTGGGACCGGTGTCGCCGGTGTCGCCCTTTTCACCTTGCGGGAGGCCGGTGCTGGTCCCGGTCAGCGCGAGGGTGAGCGGGCTATCGACCGCGTTCGAGGCGATCACCAGCTGCGCGTTCGAGGTCGCGTTTTCGCGCGAGGGCGAGAAACGGACCAGGACTTCGCAGCTCTGCCCCGGGCTGAGGACGACGCCGCTGCAGTGGTCGGCAGCGAGGATGAAGTCACCCGCCGATTCGCGGTTGGCCTCTTCGATCCCGACGTTGAGGACCTGCGCCTGGCCGATCCCGGTGTTGGTGACTTTCACCCACTGGCCGGGGCCGACCGTGCCGACCGCCTGGCTCGGGAAGACCGGCGCCGCCGCGCTCAGCTCCGGGTCGGCGGCAATCACGCCGGGCGAGCCGATTTCGCCGGCCGCGTTTTTGAAGGCGCCGTCGGTGCCGGCGGCGCTTTTGGTCGTCAGCGCCGTGTCAGCTTCGCCGCCGGCGGGGGTGCCGTGGGCGTTGTCGAAGCTGACCCCGGAGGTGGCGGCGCCGAAGGTGACTCCGGTGACCTTCGTCCCGTCGGACTCGAACAGGTTCACCGCGTCGCCGCCGGAGCTGAGCCCGACGCCGGAGCCGTGGTAGGTCCCGACCTTCAGGCCGGGGACGGAGGCGGTGCCGAACCAGGCCGTCTCGAAGACGCCCACCTTTGCGGCCCCTTCTTCGGTTTCGATGAACAGCACCGATTCACCGGGTTCGATCGTCGAGACGCCTTCGAGCGCGACTGCGGTGGCGAACGCGTTCGAGCTGTCGTCCATCTTCCAGCCGCTGACGTCGACCGCGGTCGAGCCGGCGTTGGTGAGCTCGAACCAGTCGGTTTCGTAGCCGTCGCCCGGCGTGCTGCCGGTCGGGTCGACCTCGGTGATCGTCACTTCCGGCAGCGTCGGGGGCGGCGGGGTCGAGTTGACGATCGTCCCCGGCGAGCCGGTTTCGCCTTTCGCGTTGGTGAAGGCGCCGTTGGTGCCCGCGACGCTCGGGGTCGAGATCGTCGGGCTCGTCGCTTCGGCGCTGCCGAGGCCGGCCGCGTTGTCGAGCGTCGCCGCGCTCGTCGTGGCGCCGAAGCTGACGCCGGTGATCTTCGTTTCGTCGGCGGCGAAGATGTTCACGCCGTCACCGCTGGAGCTGAGGCCGACGCTGGAGCCGTGGTAGGTCCCGACCTGCAGGCCGGCGACCGGGGTCGCGCCGAACCAGGCGGTCTCGAAGAGCCCCACTTTGGCGGCTTCTTCGGCTTCGATGAACACCACCGATTCGCCGGGTTCGACCGTCGGGATCCCTTCCAGCGCGACTGCGGTGGCGAACGCGTCGGAGCTGTCGTCCATCTTCCAGCTGGTGAGGTCGACCGGTTCGGTGCCCATGTTGGTGAGCTCGAACCAGTCGGTTTCGTAGCCGTCGCCCGGCGTGCTGCCGGTCGGGTCGACCTCGGTGATCTTGATGTCGGGGAGCGCCGGCGGGACGGGAGTCGACGTCGCGCCCGGCGAGCCGATCTGGTCGTGGGCGACGAAGGCCCCGTTGACGCCGTCCACGCTGAGCGCGGTGATCGCGACCGGCGCCTGGTAGTTACCGAGGCCCGCGGCGTTTTCGAAGCTCGCCGCGGCGGTCAGGACGCTGCCCGTTTTGGTGCCTTCGTTGGCGCCGAAGCTGACGCCGGTGATGCGGTCGCCTTCGGAGTCGAAGACGTTGACCGCGTCGCCGCTCCCGCTGAGGCCGACGCCGCTGCCGTTGTACGTGCCGACCTGGAGGCCGCCCGGGACACTCGAGCCGAACCAGGAGGCCTCGAATTTGGCGACGACTTCGGCTTCCTGCTGCGTGGTCAGGCCGACGGCCGTTTCCACGAAGAGGACCGATTCGCCGGGGGCGATGCTGCCCGCGCCGTTGAGCGCGACGGCGGTGGCGAACGCGTTCGAGCTGTCGTCCATTTTCAGGCCGGTGGCGCTGACGGGAACCGGGGACTCGTTGGTTAGCTCAAACCAGTCGGCGCTGTATTCGGGCCAGTTGCTGCCCCAGGGGGCGACCTCGGTGACGGCCAGCGGGCTCTTGACCGGAGCGGTTCCCGGCGAGCCGACTTCGGTGCCGCCGTCGGGGCTGAAGGCTTCGTTCGTGCCGACGGTGCTCAGGGTGGAGATCACCGGGTCGACGGTGGCGCCGACGCCGACCGCGGTGGTGTTGTCGAAGGTGCCGAAAGGCGCCACCGAGGGCGAGGCGTTGAATTCGACGCCGGAGACTTTGGCTCCGGTCGAGTCGTAGATGTTGACCTGGTCATTGCCCGAGTTCAGGCCGACTTCGGGCAGCCAGCCGATCTGGAAGCCGGCGGGCTCGCCGCCCGGGAACCAGTCGGCGATGAATTTGGCGACGTTCGCTTCGCCGACGTTGGCGTGGCCTTCTTCGTCACCGTTGACGAACACCGCCGAGCGTCCCGGCGCCAGGCTGCTAACGCCTTCCAGCGGCACCGCCGACGCGAAGGACGCGTGGCTGTCGTTCATTTTCCAGCCGGTCAGGTCGACTTTGGTCGTGCCGACGTTGGTCAGCTCGAACCAGTCGGCTTCGACCCGGCTTTTGCCACTGCCCCAGGGGGCGACTTCGGTGATCGCGACCTGCGCGGTCGAGGTTCCGCCGGAGTTAGGCGTGACGGTCAGCTTGTAGGGCTGGCTGGTTTTTTCGGAGATGGCGCCGAAGGCCGGGTCCTCGACCGTGACCGACACTTCGTATTCGGCCTGGGTCGCCGCGTTCAGCACCGTCCCGGACTTCAGGTAGAGACCGTTGTGGTCGACTTCGAAGTGGGTCGCGTCGGGGCCGGTCACGGTGAGGTTGTTTTCGCCGTAGCCATCGGGGTCGACGACCGTGACCGTCGCGACCTTGACCCGCGCGCCGGTGGTCGATTCGGGCAGCGCGTTCGTCTCGTTGCCGAGGGTCACTTCGGTCGGCGGCGTGCCGGCGTTCCCCTGCGGTTCGTAGACCCACATCTGCGGGTGCGCCTGGCTGCCGCCGCCGTCCTCGTCGACGATGTAGATGAAGCCGTTCTGGTCCATCGTCACGCCCTCGTTGGTCATGTCGGGGACGGAGATCGTGTCGGACGGTTCGGCGAGCTCGGCGAGGCGGCTGTTGACGTGGCCGCTGCGGCTGATGTTCACGACTTCGCCCGATTCCTGGCTGATGACCAGGAGGTTTTCTTCTTCGGCGGCGGAGATGCCGGGGACGTTGGCCAGCGCGTAGACGTCGGAGAAGTCGAGGGTGCCGACGTCGACGGCCGGGAAGAGTTCGCCTTCGCCCGGTCCGGTGCCTTCGGCTTCGAAGTTCGTCGCCGTGGGCGGGGTCGCATCCCAGTCGATGTCGGTGGAGTAGATGCGCTCCGGGCCCGATTCTTTGATCGCGATCATGTGACCCGGGTTGAGCGGATCGTCGGTGACCCCCTCGATGCCGATGTTGTCGTTGGGCTTGCCGATCGTCACCGTTTTCGAGCCGGACCGATGCAGTTCACCGCCCGGGACGTAGGTGAAGAGGTCGAGTTTCGATTCGCGCTCCTCGGTGATCACGAGTTCCGGTTCGCTGTTCGCGCCCGGGGTGGCGATGTAAGCGATGCCCTCGGTGTCGTAGAAGGTCTCGTTGGAGGGACGGCCCACTTCCGGGGCGAGCGTCATCGAGCTGAGCAGCTTGCCTTCTTTGTCGACTTCGACGACCGAGGTACCGCCGTCACCGACGACGTAGAGGTGTTCGTTGGCCGGGTCGTAGGTGACGCCGGAGGCCTCTTCGGCGAGCAGGCTGTTCGGGGGCGCAACGGTGCCGGGAGGAAGCGGCAGTTCGTAGCGGTGGATCCGCTTGTACTGAGCCAGGTTGACCGTGTTCACCGCCGCCGAGGCGGAGGAGATCGCCACCGCGAGAAGTGCGACGATCGCCAGCGCGAAGGCGATCGTGAGGCCGCGCAGCCGGCGAGGGCGCGCGGGGCGGGTGGGCGAGGCGGCGACGGGCTCGGTCATCAAGGCTCCCTGTTCGAGGTGATCCCACCGATCAGATACCGGCGGCAGCGCGGGGAAGCCTGTCGTCAGTTTTCAACCGACTTGTGAACGGATTGAGTCCGTGATGTAAAGAACTTGTGACCCTTTAATTCGGGTCTCAGCGACTACCCGAAGAAGGGCTCAGCCGTTACCCGATTCTGCGGGCTGGGTGCCGAGATTGACGCTGATCTCGGTCGATTTCGAGTCGCGCTCGATCTCGAGCTTGACCGTGTCGCCGGGCTGCTCGGCGGCGATCGCGGCGATCAGGTCTTCGGTGCCGGCGATCTTCTCGCCGTCGAGTTCGGTGATCACGTCGCCCTCCTCGAGGCCCGCTTCCGCGGCGGGCGATCCCTGGACGACTTCGGCGACGGTGGCGCCGTCGACGCCTTCGGTGGTGGTCGCGGTGGCGACGCCGAGGTAGGCGTGCTGCACCGTTTCGCCGGCCTCCAGTTGTTGGAGCTCGGCGCTGACCAGGGAGGACGGGACGGCGAAGCCGACGCCGGAGCTCTGGTCGGCGGAGCCATCGGTCGCGATCTGATCGACGACGCCGATCACCTTGCCTTCGGAGTCGATCAGCGGGCCGCCCGAGTTGCCGGGATTGATCGCCGCGTCGGTCTGGACCGCGTGGGCGACGGAGAAGCCGTTCGGCGCCTGGATCGTGCGGTCGAGGCCGGAGACGATGCCGGTGGAGAAGCTCCAGGCGTATTCGAAGGGTGCGCCGATCGCCGCGACCGAGGCGCCGACGTTGAGGTCGGCGGAGTCGGCGATTTCGAGCGGGTGCAGTGCGATGCCGCTCGGGTCGATCTTGATCACCGCGAGGTCTGAGGCGTCGTCGATGCCGAGCACTTCCGCCTTGTGGGTCGAGCCGTCCTGGAGGATCACCTCGACCGAGGAGGCTTCGTCGACGACGTGGGCGGCGGTGACGATGTCGCCACCTTCGTCGACCTCGAAGCCCGAGCCGGTCGCCATCGATTCGGCGCTCGATTCGCCTTCCGGCGACGTCCCGAACCCTTCCGGGGTGCCTTCCCCTTCCTGCCCGAAGCCTTCCTCGCCGCCGCCGCCCGAGCCCGATTCGCCGAAGGGGCTCGCGCCCGCTTCGGCTTCCTCGGAGCTCGAGCCCGAGATCGTGGACTTGATCTCGACCACGCCGGGAGAAGTTTCGGCGTAGAGCGATTCGGCGTCGTCGGCGGTGCTGGTCGTGTCGGCGACCGCGCGGGTGGTCGCGGCCGCCTGCTGGACGGTGGTCACCTTGGTGGTGCCGCCGCCGAGCGCGCCGATGGCGAGGAGGACGACGACCACGACGAGGGCCCCGGCCAGCCAGGCGGCGACGATCGTCCCCGCCCTCCGTAGGCCCCGTCGCTGTCGTCTGTCCTTCGATGCGTTCACTGCAACGAAGGTAGGCCCGTCTTCTAAGCGCGACCTTCCGGAAGGCTGAGCGTTACCTGAGTGCCCTTCGCTATTTCCCCGTCATATAACGGGGTAACAGCGAAGGGCAGGGCTATTCGCTGAGTGCATCGAGGACCGGGCGGGCCTTCAGCAGCATCTCGCGCCACTCGTCCTCGGGGTCGGAGCGCACCGTGATCGCGCCGCCGCTGCCGACCGTCGCGACGCCGTCGCGCACCACCGCGGTCCGGATCACGATGCTCAGGTCCACCCCGCCGCCGAGCCCCAGGTATCCCAGCGCCCCCGAGTAAATGCCGCGCGGCTCCGGCTCGAGCCGGTCGAGGATCTCCATCGACCGCAGCTTCGGCGCGCCTGTCATCGAGCCGCCCGGGAAGCACGCTTCGACGCAGCCGAGCAGGTCGCTGTCCTCGCGCAGCCTGCCCCGGATCGTCGAGACGAGCTGATGCACGTGCGGGTGCGTCTCCAGGCCGATCAGCTCGTCGACCACCACCGAGCCCACCTCGCAGGTCCGGCTCAGGTCGTTGCGCAGGAGGTCGACGATCATCAGGTTCTCCGCCCGGTCCTTGACGCTGGTCCGCAGCTCCTCCCGCAGCCGCTCGTCCTCAGCCAGCGTCGCCCCCCGCGCCCGCGTCCCCTTCACCGGCCGCGCCTCGACCTCCCCGCCCGGGGAGATTCGCAGGAAGCGCTCCGGCGATGAGCTGAGGACGGCCAGGTCGCCGAAGCGGAGGAAGGCCCCGTAGGGCGCCGGGTTGAGGCCGCGCTGACGGGCGAAGATCGCGAGCGGATCGGCAGCGCCGACCGGCAACCGGAGGCGGTTGGTGAGGCAGAGCTCGTAGGACTCGCCGTCGTGCAGGGCGCACTGGGCCGCGGCGATCGCGTCGAGGTACGCCGGGTGGTCGAGAGCGAGGTCGACCGGCACGACGTCGTCGGCGTGACCGGCGTCGACCGGGGCCGAGTTCGCGAGGGTGGGATCGATCCGGCGAGCGGTCTCAGGCGGGTCGGCCGCGCCCCCGGCGTCGAGCGTCGGGTCGGCGGCGTCCTCGGCGTCGGGCGTCGGGTCGGCGGTGTCCCTGGCGTCGGGCGGCCGCGACTCGGGCGGCGGCGGGACCTGTTCGAGGCGCAGGCTCAGCGCATCGACCTCGGCGGCGACCTCGGCCCTTGGCACCCGCGGCGGGACGACGCCGATGACGAAGGTCTCCCCCGCACCCGGGTCGAAGGCGACCATCCGCGTCGCTGCCATGAAGCAGGCGTCCGGCTCCCGGGCCTCGAACCGGTTCGGGCTGCCGAGGCCTCGCTTCAGCCCGTAGCCGAAGTACCCCACGTAGCCGCCGCAGAAGTCGAACGGCAGATCGCATTCGATATGGCGCTCGCGCAGCCGATCCCGCAGGAGGTCGAAGATCGACCCGTCGACCGAGGTCGTCGACCCGTCCTCGACCATCACCCGCACACGATCCTCGCCGGGCTGTTGGGTCAGCAGCTCGGACCCCGGCCCGGTCGAGGTCCCGATGAAGGTCCTCCCCGCCCCGGTCGCGTCATCGAGCCAGAAGGCGTTCGCCTCGCCGGCGAAGAGCGCCTCGAACGCGGCCTCGGGATCGCGGACGCTCGGTAACCGGCGTACGACCAGGCCCCAGATCGGTTCGGCACCGGCCGACAGCCGCGGAGCCGCAGCGCCGCCGCGGTTCGGCGACGGATCGGCGCCCGCGGGCGGTCCGGGTGCTTGGTTCGGAGCCGGCGGGCCGATTCGGCTCGGGCGGCGGCGCGCGTTCGCGGGGCTCGCGCCATCCCCGCCGCGGCGACGAAGTTCCGCACCAGAGCCGCGCCGCTCGGGGTGCCGATCGACTCGGGGTGGAACTGCACTCCCCAGATCGGCGGGGTGCGGTGGGCGAGCGCCATCACGGTGCCGTCGCCCGCCCGGGCCGTCACCTCGAGGCAGTCGGGCAGCGGCTCGGAGACGACCAACGAGTGGTAGCGGACCGCCTCGAAGCGGCGCGGCACGCCGGCGAACATCGGCGCCCCCTCGTGGACGATCTCGGTCGCCTCGCCGTGGACGGGAGCGGGAGCCCCCTCGACCGCGCCGCCGAACGCCGTCGCGATCCCCTGGTGGCCGAGGCAGACGCCGAGGACCGGCAGGTCGAACTCGCGGATCGCCCGCGCGCACCCGCCGAAGTCCGCGGCCCGCTCCGGCCGCCCCGGGCCCGGCGAGATGACGAGGGCGCCGAACTCGCCGCGGCGCAGGGCGTCGAAGGGGATCTCGTCGTTGTGGCAGACGGTCGGCAGCTCGCCGAGCTCCGCCGCCAACAGGTGCCGCAGGTTGAAGGTGAAGGAGTCGTAGTTGTCGACGAGCAGGACGGGGCTCACCGCGCCGCCCTCAGCAACTCTCCAACACCATCGCGAGGCCCTGGCCGACGCCGATACAGAGGGTGGCGAGGCCGTAGCGGCCACCGCGGGCGCGCAGCTCAGTGACGGCGCGGCCGACGACGCGGGCGCCGGAGGCGCCGAGCGGGTGGCCGATCGCGATCGCGCCGCCGCTCATGTTCACCTTCGCCGGGTCGAGGTCGGGCCAGCCCTTGAGGCAGGCGAGCGACTGCGAGGCGAAGGCCTCGTTCAGCTCGACGGCGTCGATGTCCTTCCAGGTCAGGCCGGCCTTCGCCAGCGCCTTATTGGCCGCCTCGACCGGCGCGATCCCGAAGACGTCGGGATCGACCCCGTGGACGCCGCGGGAGACGACGCGGGCGAGCGGCGCGCTGCCGATTGCGTCGGCCGCGGCCTCGGAGCCGAGCAGCAGCATCGAGGCACCGTCGTTCAGCGGCGAGGAGTTGCCGGCGGTGACCGTGCCCCCCTCGACGAAGGCGGGCTTCAGCTTGCCGAGCTTCTCCAGGGAGGTGTCGGCGCGGATCCCCTCGTCGCGCTCGAGGTCGACATCGGGGACGGGGACGACCTCGGGGAAGCGGCCCTCGTTCCAGGCGGCGTCGGCGAGAGTGTGACTGCGAAGGGCGAATTCATCCTGGGACTCGCGCGAGATCTCGTAGATGTCGGCCAGCTTCTCCGCCGATTCGCCGAGGCTGATCGTCCACTCGCCCGGCATCTTCGGGTTGACCATGCGCCAGCCGAGCGTCGTCGACCAGAGCTCCTGATGGCCGGCGGGGAAGGCGCGCTCGGGCTTCAGCATCACCCAGGGCGCGCGGCTCATCGACTCGACCCCGCCCGCGACGATCACCTCGGCGTCGCCGGTCTCGATCGCCCGCGCCGCCTGGATCCCGGCCTCGAGCGAGGAGCCGCAGAGTCGGTTGACGGTGGCGCCGGGGACCGAGGTCGGCAGCCCCGCGAGCAGCACCGCCATGCGAGCGACGTCGCGGTTGTCCTCGCCGGCGCCGTTGGCGTTGCCGAGGATGACGTCCTCGATCAGGGACGGGTCGAGCCCGGGAGCCCGGTCCAGCAGGGCGCGGAGCGCGCCCGCGGCGAGGTCATCGGGCCGGGTCTTGGCGAGCGCCCCGCCGTAGCGGCCGAAGGGCGTGCGAACCGCTCCATATATGTAGGCGGCACTCATCTCTCCGCCTCCGTACGTGCCGCCGCCATCGCGTTCGCAGTTAACCACGACATGCGTGGCTAAGTGCGAACGCGACCGCTCGGCGAGGGCGGGACGCGACGGCGCGCCGCCGGAGTCCCTCAGCTGAGCGCGAACCTCACCACGTCGGCGAGCTCGAATTTCCCGGCTTTCGACCCCAGGCTCGGTTTGAATTTCGGGTTCTGGTTGACGAAGGAGTGGTTGTCCTCCTTCAGCAGGCCGAGCATCACGTCGGCGACGATTTCGCCGCCAACCGGCCCGAGGTGCCCGCCGCCCCCGAGTCCCGACTCTTTGAGGATGTAGAACCAGAGCGGCGTCGGCTCGGGCGCCCCGAGGTTTTTCCCGGTGCGCGGTTTCAGCCCCATCAGCTCGGCGACGTCCTGTCCCGACGGCAGCCCCAGCGCCTCGCCCCGTTTGAGGTTGCGGAAGGCGAGCGAGGATTCGCCATTCGGGAAGCCCGGCAGGTCGAACAGCCCCGGCGAGAGGTGCGCGTCGATCTTCCGCGACAGCTGCGGTTTGGCCGCTTTGCCCGGGGCGCCGTCGAGGAAGTGGGACCAGTCGATCGTCCACGCGCCCGGCAGCGGCCGGAACCCGCGGAGGTCGGCGAGTTCGTCGACTTTTTCCCCCGGGATGAAGATCGGGCGATCGGTGACGGTGTTGTTGAGGTCGTATTTCGGCCGGATCATGCTGTGACCGAAGCGATACGCGGCGACCGAGAACTCGACCGGCATGAACAGCTCTTTTTTCGGTTCGAACCAACGCGTGTCGATCGCGACACCGTCTTTGGTCTGTTTGACGCGTTTTTTGAGCGGGTCCGGCCCGACCACGCGTGGCAGGAAGTCGTTCAGGATCAGCCACTGGTAGTGCCAGCGGACGAGCCGTTGGGCGACTTCGAAGCGCCGCTCCTCCGCCACCGATTTGTCGGCCGAGACTTTGTCGACGACCTTGTTGTGGAAGCGCAGCCAGGTCAGCTGCAACTGGCCGACGATGATGTTCTCGTCGTTGCGCGGGTCGCCGATCAGCGCGACGCCGTCACTGTTGCGTTGCAGGTCGGGTTCGCCTTTGACGTTTTTCGGGTCGATCACGAGACGCTGCCGTCCCGGCTGGACGTAGAGGAACGGCTCGTCTTCGGGCCCCGAGCCGTAGACCGAGTCGAGGTCGAAGCGCGGCGAGCGGAAGTCGACCAGCGCGTCCGGGTCGTTTTTGCGCTGCAGGCTGGAGACCGGGTCGAAGGTGAGGTCGTGGTCGATGAACTGGCCGAAGTACGTGTAGCCGGACGGGATTTTCGGGTTGTCGAGTTTGCCGCCGCTGCCTTTCGGCTCGCGCATGCTCTCGGCGAGCTCGCGCAGTTTTTTCGCGGGCAGATCCGGCGCGGGATCGAGCCGGCGGAAGAGGCGCCCGAAACGCCCCTCGTTGAGACTGGACCGCGGCACCCGTTTGAGGCCACGGAGTTTGTTTTTGCCGTGACCGAGCGAGACCAACTGCTTCGGAGCCATGCGATGCCTCCTGATCTTTGTTTTGAGAGCTCCCCCTTCTCTGGTCAGAGATCCTGAACGGGTCAGACGGGCGCTGTCAACTTTTCGGTATCGGCCGAGTCCCCAGCTTCCGATATTCGTCCACGCGGGCAGGGCGAGGCCCGCGCGAGGAGGCGCGGCTACTTGACGATCAGGACGATCGCGACGATCACGCCGACGGTGACGACGGTCCAGCGGAGCGCCTCGTCGGGGACGCGGCGGCCGTAGCGGGCGCCGACCTGGGCGCCGGTGATCGAGCCGACCGCGACCAGCGCGGCGGCGTCCCAGGCGACGTGGGCGACGATGATGAAGAGGACCGCGGCGACGCCGTTGGCGATCCCGACCATCACGTTCTTCAGCCCGTTCAGCCGCTGCAGGTCGTCGGGGATGAGGAAGCGGAGCGCGGCCAGCAGGATCACTCCCTGGGCCGCGCCGAAGTAGCCGCCGTAGACGCCGACCGCGTAGCCGATCCCGAGCAGGGCGATCTTGCGGTGGTGGCTCATCGCGCCGTGGCTGAGTTTCGGTTTCGGCCGCAGGATCATCAGCGCGCAGGCGAGCAGGATCAGCAGCGGCACGACCGTTTCGAAGACGCCTTCGGGGAGGGTCAGCAGCAGGATGCCGCCGGTGAGGGCGCCGAGCCCCGTCCCGATCCCGCCGAGGATCGCGCGCTGGCGCTGCCCTTTGAGCTCCTCGCGGTATCCCCAGGCGGCGCTGATGTTGCCGAAGACGAGGCCGACCGAGTTGGAGACGTTCGCCGTCACCGAGCTGAAGCCGACGGCCAGCAGCACCGGGAAGGTGACCAGCGATCCGGAGCCGACGATCGCGTTGATGCCGCCGGCGGTGAAGCCCGCGGCGAGGACCGCGAGCGCTTGCAGAAGATTCACCCGCCCCATTCTTCCCTGCTTGCGGCGGCGGGAGCGTGACCGCGATCACCCGGCGCCGGTATACAAGCGCGCCCCCAGCGCGCCGCGAGGTCCACCCGTGGGCGGCGCCTCGAGTTCAACCCGCGGGCCGATGAAGGAGGGCGCGCGCCGACCTAACGTGCCGGCCATGGGAAGCGAATCGGTCCTGATCGGCCTTGCCGTCCTCGTCTGGCTGCTCTGGCGCCAGCTGCAGGTCCGCGAGCTGCGCCACGACCGCGGCTACCTGCTGCCGCTGATCATCTGCGCGATCGGGGTCGTGCAGATCGTCGACTACGACCGCGACCACCCGCTCGCCGGGGCGGGCATCGCACTGCTGGCGCTCAGCATCGTCGTCGCGGCGGCCTTCGCGGTCTGGCGGGCGACCACCGTCCGGGTCTGGCTCCACGACGGCCGCCTGCTCCGCCAGGGGACCGCGGTCACGATCGTCCTCTGGCTGGTCGCGATCGCGATCCACCTCGGCGGCGACCACCTGATCGCCCCCCACGATGCCGACCGCCTCGGCAGCGTCTCGCTCCTCCTCTACCTCGGGGTGAGCCTCGCCGTCCAACGGTTCGCCCTCGGCGAGCGCGCCCGCCGCCTCCTCACCGCCGGCGCCTGGCCGGAAGACACACCCGCGTGACCACCCCATGTTGATGGGCCGAAAACTCAAGACATAGTTGAGTTTTCGGCCCATCAACCGGAGCCTGTGTCACGCGCAACCGGTCGGTTGCGTAGGCTGAGAGAACGATGCGCGTGCTGGTCCTCGGCGGAACTCGGTTCATCGGCCTCGCGTTGGTCGAGGATCTGCTCGGCGCCGGGCACACGGTCGGGGTCGTCCACCGCGGCGAGCACGAGCCGCCCGACCTCGCTCCCGAGGTCGAGCACATCCACACCGCGCGCCGCGACCTCCCCGCCCACCGCGACACGATCGCCCGCTTCGGCCCCGACGCCGTCGTCGACCTCGCCGCGATGACCGCCGCCGATGCCGAGGCGGCGCTCGCCGCGCTCGACCCGGCGGTGACGCTCGTCGCCGTCTCGACGATCGAGTCCTACCGCGTCTTCGACTCGATCTACGCCGGGACCGTCACCGACGCGGTGCCGCTGGCCGAGGACGCGCCGCTGCGCGAAGGTCCCTACCCGGCCCCCGAGCAGGCCGTCTCCCAGGGCTGGGACTACGACGCCGGCAGCTACGACAAGCTCGCGGTCGAGCGCCTCTACCTCGAGCGCGGCGCGACGATCTGCCGGCTGCCGCTCGTCTACGGCCCGCGCGACTACAAGCGCCGCGAGGACTTCGTGCTCGCCCGGGTGCGCGCCGGCCGCGAGCGGATCCCGTTCGGCCCCGGCACCTTCCTCACCTCGCGCGGCTACGCGCCGGAGCTCGCCCGTGGCCTGCGCCTCGCCGCCGAGCGCGGGCCGGGCGGCGTCTTCAACCTCGCCGAGAGCGCGTCGCCGACGGTCGGCCTCTGGCTGCGGGAGATCCTCGTCGCGGCGGGCGCGAGCGCCGAGCTCGTCCGCGTCCCCGAAGACCTGCTGCCGCCGGACATGGGACTGACCGGCGAGATCCCGCAGCCCTGGCTGGTCGACGCGGGCAAGGCGGCGCGGGAGCTCGGCTGGGTCCACGCCGACTGGCGCGAGTGCACCCGGCGCTCGGTGCGCTGGCACCTCGAGCACCCGCCGCCGGCGAGCGAGACGACCGTCGACTTCTCCGCCGACGACGCCGCGCTCGCCGCGGCCGGGCGCTAGCCCAGCTCGTCCAGGCGCGTCACGGTTTCGGCACACACCTTGGCCGCCCAACCCGCCGGGTCGTCGCCGACTTTGTTGTTGGAGACCCAGACCTTCTGGATCCCGAGCTTCGCCATCGCCTCCATGTCGGTGAGGAACTGGTCGGGCTCCTCGGCCGGGTTGACGGTGCTGTAGATGATCGTCTTCTCGATCTCGTCGTAGTCGCGGCCCTCGGTCTCGCAGTGCCCCTTCAGCACCTCGAGTTTGTGGGCGACCACGTCGACCTCGCCGCCGAACAGGTTGCAGGCGTCGCCGTATTTCGCCACCAGGCGCAGCGTCTTTTTCTCACCCGAGCCGCCGATCATCAGCGTCGGCCGCGGCTGCGACACCGGCGCCGGCACGCACAGCGTTTCAGCGAGCTTGTAGTGCTTGCCCTCGTAGGGGCCGTTGTCGTCGCTCCACATCTGGAAGCAGACCTGGATCGCCTCCTCGAGCAGCTCGAAGCGCTCGCCCATCGGCGGGTACGGAACGCCGAGCCCGTCGTGCTCCTCCTCGAACCAGGCGGCGCCGATGCCGAGCTGGGCGCGCCCCTCGGAGAGGACGTCGAGCGTGGTGACGATCTTCGCCAGCAGCCCGGGGTGCCGATAGGTGACCCCGGTGACCAGCAGGCCGAGGCGCATCCGCTCGGTCTGCGCGGCGACGTAGCCGAGGGCGGTGTAGCCCTCCAGCATCGGTTCGGTGTGCGCGCCGATCGGCGGGATCTGGAACCAGTGGTCCATCAGCGTGAACTGGTCGGCGCCACCCTCCTCGGCGGCGCGAGCGGTCGCGGCGAGCACCGGCGCGATGTTCTCCGGGCCGCCCGGATAGGTGAAAGAGGGGTTGTGAATCGCGAGCTTCAAAAAAAGGCCTTTCGTTCAGACTGGGTCGCTTCCCGGGGAGACTAGGGAGGCGAGTTCGTCGGCTCGGCGGGCGGGGAGGGAGTCGGCGGAGCGCCTCGACCAATCGGGGATCGCTGCGTAGACTGCCGCGCGATGTCGACCCGCCTCCGCTCGCTCCTCGTCGCGCTCCCGGTCCTCGCCTTGCTAACGCTCCCCGGCGCGGCGCTCGGGGCGAAGACGCGGACGAAAGTCGAACCCGCCCGGACGACCGGCTTCGTCAAAGTCCGCGGCACCAACGGCTGGGCGATCCAGATCACCGGCAGCACCACCAGCGCGGGTTCCGACCGCCGCACCCTTAGCGTCTACGCGAACGGGCCTCACCACGAGGAGGTCACCTACCAGCGCTTCCCGGGTCGCCTCACCACGGACGGGACGATCGAGGCGAGGCTGCCCGGCGTCGGCCACATCGACCTCCGCTACGAACCGGCCGAGCACCACCGGATCGGCTACAGCAACTCGCCGGGCTGCACCAGCGCGCCGTTCACGATCGGCAGCAACGGCGTCTTCCGCGGCACGATCGAGCTCCACGTCACCGGCGGTCTCACCACGGTCGACGCGCACAGCGCCCATGGCGAACTCTGGCCCTCCCCGAAGGTGACCTGCCACGCGTCGGCCCACTCGAAGGCTCGGATCGAACGTGAAATCGAAACCACCGGGTCGGGGTACGAATCTCTCTTCGCGACCCGCAAGCTGGACGGCGGCACGCTCCGCTTCGACGTGACGAGCTTCCAGTTCCTGTCTCCGGCCCCTCCGACGCGGTTGGTCGAATTCTCGGTCACCTACGAGCGCCGACTCCACGGTATGCGGCTCACCGCTGGAACCCGGGTCGAGGGGGAAAACCTCGAAGGCTTCGACCTCTCCCCCTCGACCGGGACGCCGAGCGAAGCTACCGTCGAACCGCCGGCCCCGTTCTTGGGAAGCGCCGCCTTCACGCTCGCATCGCCGACCGTCGCCAACTGGACGGGCGACCTGCGCGTCCCGATCCCGACCCTCGGCACCGTCACGCTGACCGGGCCGCACTTCAAACCGTCGCTCTGCGGCAGCGGCGGCTGCACCGACACCACGCCGGGAAGCCACGTCACGATCTCCACCGGCGGCTCCTTCGGCGGCAACTTCTTCGCCGGATAAACCTGCAGAGCGCTCAACCCGGCTCAAGTTTCCGCACCCATCGGCCGATCTCCGGGTTGAAGAGAACGCACGACGGGTCGCCCCTATGGCGGCCCGGTTGCCGGGGCCGGCCGTCCGCGACGACGGCCGGCCCCTCTCATGTCCGATGCGCGGCCTGTGGTCAGGCGTCGATGAGGCGGCCGGCCCAGTCGCCGACCTGATCGACGATCGCGACCACGGCTTCGCGGTCCAGCGGCTCGGCGTCGAGAAGCTCCTCGTAGCGCAACCCTCGGGCGTAGACGGTGAGTTCGTCAATCCAGTCGGCCCCAGGCGGCGCTTCGATCCCGGCCGCAGCGAGGTTTTCGAGCAGCACGCCGAGGTCGTGCTCTTTCTTGAGAGGCAGACCACGCGCGGCCATGACGGCCTTCAGCCGCTTCTCGATCGCCTGCTGCGCGTGGAAACCGACGGACTCGTCGTCGATATCGGGATTGGAAGCGAGCAGCTTCATCGCCTTATCGTCCCCGTCAGCCTTTCTTGCCAGAACGCGGGCGCGATCGCGGTCGTCAGGCCTCGACAAGTACTCGCCCTTCCGTGAGGGCGTCGTTCAGTAGCGACCCCTTGAAATGTCCCCATTCATCGACGTGCTCGCGGCTAACGACGATGACGTCCAACCCGACACCGAAACCACGGAGCGCGCGGCGAAGTCGCGCCGACTCCGCTCGTGGCCTATCGACCTCTCTCGGCTCGATCACCAGAAGGTCGACGTCAGAGTCCGGTCGCTCCTCGCCGCGGGCGCGGGAGCCGAAAAGGATCACCTCCGCGCCTGGCGCGGCGACGGCGAGTCGGCGGCCGAACTCCTCGATCAACTCCTGACTGTCCGGCGACCTCGGCGATTCCATGGACGGAGGGTTTCGCGCCCGGCCCTTATAGGCCATAGCCTAAAGTCCATGTCCGTACGAGCGATCCCGGACCAGGGGCAGTTAGGCCGGGCGATCAGAGAGTTGCGCCACGAGCGGGAGATGACGGGCGAACAGCTCGCCTTCGCTGCGCAGGTAGACCTCGCCCATCTCAACCGAGCCGAAAACCACGGCCGCAACCTCACCTGGGCAACCTTCGTCGGCGTCGCCAGAGCGCTCGGCGTTTCCGCGTCAGAACTGGTCATGCGTGCAGAAGAGGTCGCGGCGCGTGATCGAGCGGAGTCCAGCGCGGGGACTGATGGCTAAAAGCTCGGCGTGAGGACCGGCGGGGGGCGGAAGCGCTCGGCCAGCCAGATGGCGGGGAGGGACAGGGCGGCCATCGCGAGGAAGGCGGCGGTCGGGTGGTGGACCAAGGCTTGGACGACCAGGGCGACGACGAGGCCACCTAGGTTGCCGGCGAGCCAGACGATCGCGCCGGCGGTGGCGGCTTGGGTGGGGCCGGAGAGGCGCTCGGCGGCGGTGAGGATTATGGGGAGGGCTGGGAGGAGGACGAAGCCCATCGCGGCGAGGATGATGGCTCGGGCGGCGGTCGGGGTGGCGAGGCCGAGGAGGGTCGGGCCGAGGATCGCGGTGATGGCCGCTGCTCGCATGAAGGCGCGCTCGGCGCCGCGGCGGTCGACCAGGGGCGGGAGGATCGCGCAGCCGACCATGCCGAAGACGAGCATCCCGACGAGGAGGGCGCCCGCGGCGCCTTCGGAGACGCCGGCCGGTTCGAGCAGGGTCTGCAGCCAGGTGGTGAGGGCGACGAAGACGCCGAAGCCGACGAAGACGAGCCCGGCCATGTTGCGCATCTGTGGCTTCGCCCAGAGGGCGCGGACGGCGCGGCCCTCGACCGCGGCGCGCTCTTCGCCCGGGCCCTCGTTCGGGGCGGGCGCTCGCAGCTCCCAGACGAGGATCGCCGCGGCGGCGAGGGCGAGGATCGCCTCGACGATGAGCAGGCGCTCGATGTGCCCGCCGCCGCCGAGGGTCGGCCCGAGTAAGAGCGCGATCAGCATCCCGGCGAAGCCGGCGCCGGCGCCGGCCGCGATCCCGGCGGGGCGGTCTTCGGCCGGCAGGTAGTCGGCGGCGAGCTTGCCGACCGCGTTGAGGATCAGCGGCTGGGCGACCGCCACCGCGACCTGGCCGGCCATCGCCCAGGCGAAGGTCTGGCCGCCGAGCCGCAGGACGCCGCCGAGCGCGACCAGCCCCGCGCCGCTCGCCAGCGCCGGGCGGAAGCCGGCGTCGAGCAGCCGCCCGGCGGGGAGCGCCAGCACCACGTAGAGGAGCGGGAAGATCTCGGCGAGCCAGCCGATCGCGTCGGTGGAGACGCCGTAGTGGTGCGCCGCCGAGGTGTCGATCGGCGCGAAGGTGAGCCAGAGGATCTGCGTCGCCGCGGCGACCAGCGAGTAGGCGATGACGACGCGCCTGCCGCGCCCCGGGGATCCCATGCCGCGCACCCTAGGCGGCCCCCGCTCCCGTCGCGCGCCGGAGCCGTCCGGACCCGGCCCTCGGGGCCTCCTTGGTGGCCGGTGACCCGGCGGCGACGCGATCGGCTAAGGTCCGCGCCGCCCTCGTATTAGGGCGCCCTAACTATGCCTTCGTCCCGTCGCCTCTTCACCAAGATCCACCGCTGGATCACCTTCGCCCTCGGCCTCGTGCTGCTGGCGGTCGTCGTCTCCGGCGTGCTCCTCGTCTTCCAGCCGGAGATCGAGCAGGTCACCCACCCCTCGCTCTACGACACCGCGTCGGGCCCGGCGAAGCTGAGCCCGGGGCAGGCGCTCGCCGTCGTCAAACGCGAGCTGCCCGAACTCGCATGGACCGGCGCCGAAATCTACGACCAGCGCGGCGCCTGGGAGGTGCACTCGCCGAGCGGCACGGTCGCCCGCGTCGACAACACCGACGGCCGGCTACTGGGGACGATCGACCGCGAGCACGGCTTCATGGCCTTCATGGAAAACCTGCACGAGTGCGGCTTCACCTGCGAAGAAGAGTCGGGATACATCGGCTTCCTCAACAAGCCCGCACAGATCTGGAGCTTCGATCTGACGTTGGGCAACGAAGGCACCTGGGGAACCGTGATCCTCGCCGTCTCGGCGCTGGTGCTGCTGGTTCTCGTCATCACCGGCATCTGGATCTGGTGGCCGCGCAAGGGCGGCTTCCGTCGCTCGCTGCGGCTGCGGCGCGGCGCCGGCCGTTACAAGTTCCACTACGACCTTCACAAGATCGTCGGCATCGTCGCCCTTCCCGCGCTGCTGATGTGGGCGCTGACCGGGATCAACTTCGAGCTCCCGAAGCAGACCGAAGGCGCCTACTACGCGGTCACCCCCGGCTCGCCGGCGCCCGAATCGATCTACGAATTCGAATCGAGGCCGGGGACCGGGCCGGGCATCTCGATGAAGCGGGCGGCCATCGACGCCGAAGCGGTCCTGCCCGGCGGCACGGGCCACTCGACCCTCGACTCGATCAACAGCCCCGACCCCGGCGAAGGCGGCTCCTACTACGAAGTCTGGTTCTCCCACGGGATCGACACCTACCGCTACAGCCAGTACCCGGGGAACTTCGGCGTCTACGTCGACCGCTACAGCGGCGAGGCGCGCCAGTTCTTCCCCAACCCGGGCAACGCGACGGCCACCAACGAATTCATGCAGAACTGGGCCGGCGCCCTCCACATGGGGATGCTCGTCGGCTGGCTGCCGCGCACGCTCTGGTTCGTCTTCGGCGTGGCGCCGGTGCTGCTGGCGCTGACCGGGATCGTCACCTGGCTGATCCGCCGCCGTCTAGGCTGAGCCGCATGCCCGAGCTGCCCGAACACGTCGAGCGCAACCGCTCCGCCTGGGACGGCTGGGCGAGCGAGTACGTCGACGAGGGGCGGCGCAACTGGGAGAGCGAGGAACCGATCTGGGGCCTCTTCGCGGTCCCCGAGTCGGAAGTCGGGCTGCTGCCGAAGGAGCTCGAGGGGCGCGACGCGATCGAGCTCGGCTGCGGCACCGGGTACGTCTCCGCATGGCTCGCGCGGCGCGGGGCGCGTCCGGTCGGCATCGACAACTCCGCCAAGCAGCTGGAGACGGCGCGCGGCTTCCAAGAGGAGTTCGGGATCGAGTTCCCACTCCTCCACGGCGACGCCGAGCACGTGCCCTACTCCGACGCCTCCTTCGACATCGCGATCTCCGAGTACGGGGCGAGCATCTGGTGCGACCCGTACGCCTGGATCCCCGAGGCCGCGCGGCTGCTGCGGCCCGGCGGCGAGCTGGTCTTCCTCGTCAACTCGACGCTCGCGGTCCTCTGCGGCCACGACGACGTCAACGTGCCCGCCGGCGATCGGCTCCTGCGCCCGCTCTTCGGCATGCACCGGGTCGAATGGGAGGGCGACCCGTCGGTCGAATTCCACCTGCCGCCGGGGAAGATGATCGAGCTGCTGCGCGACTGCGGCCTCGAGGTCGAGGAGCTGATCGAAGTCCGCCCGGCGGCCGACGCCACGACCCGCTTCAAACACATCGCCCTCGACTGGGCGCGCGACTACCCGTGCGAGGAAGTGTGGCGGGCGCGCAAGCGCGGAGCGGACCGATGAGCACGGGACTCACTCCGGAGCTTCGCGAGCTGGTCGAAGCGGCGCCGCTGGTCCACCTCGCGACCGTCGATCCCGACGGCGCGCCGCAGGTGAGCGTGATCTGGATCGGCCTCGACGGCGACCAGCTGGTGAGCGGGCACATGTCGCGCTACCGCAAGATCCGCAACGTCGAACGTGACCCGCGCGTCGTCCTCTCCTTCACCGCCCCGCGCGACACCAGCGCCTTCCTCAATCCCTACGCGGTGATCCACGCCCGCGCCACGGTCGAACCCAGCGATGGGGCATGGGACCT
This sequence comes from Solirubrobacterales bacterium, assembly GCA_036787695.1. Lineage (GTDB taxonomy): Bacteria > Actinomycetota > Thermoleophilia > Solirubrobacterales > 70-9 > VAYN01. The sequence goes on from DAIQOT010000001.1 coordinate 64,673, forward strand.
GCTCGATCGGTTGACCAAGCTCTACATGTCCCCGGATGACGAGTTCCCCGCGCCCCGCGGGCCTGGCCTGATCCTCCGCTACGAGATCGAGCGCGTCGGTGGCGTCGGCCCGTGGGCGCCGTCGCGCCGCTAGTCGAGCGCGCGCAGGCCGGCGAGCAGGACGCTCGCGGCGCGGGTGAGGCGGCCCTCGAGGTCGAGCAGGAAGTGGCCGAGCCGCGGCTCTTCTTCATATAGGCGGGCGAGGGGCTCCGGCGGGGTGGCGATCTGGTACATCGAGCCGGCCAGGAGCGCGACGTAGGAGACGGCCTCGCGGCGCTCTTCGTCGTCGAGTTCCGGCAGCGGGCCGGCGAGCGCTTCGGCCACCGCGGCGACCGCGCCGGTCGAGGTCTGCTTGTAGGCGCGGACCGCCTCGATCGAGGCGTGGCGCTCGAGGTTCAGCGCCGCGTGCGGTAGCAGGTCGCAGAGCAACGGGCGGGAGACGAAGCTGCGCGCCAGCGTCGCCGCGACCGCCTCGGCGTCGCCCGGCGCGATCCCACCGAACGCCGCCGTCACCTCCGCTTCCCAGTCGCGCCATTCGCGGGCGGTGAGCTCGAGGAAGATCTGCTCGCGGGTCTCGAAGTAACGCAGCAGCGCCGACTTGTGGATGCCGACAGCGCGGGCGATGTCGGAGAGGGAGACGGCGCGGACGCCGTCGCGGCGGGCCAGATCGGCGGCCGCGGAGAGGATTTCCTCGCGCCGCTGCTCCTTCTGCTCGGGACGCCGGGCGCGCTGGAAGGAATCGGTCGCGGCCATCGCTTCGCTGTTCGCCCTCGCCTGTCGGCTCGTCTTCGCCATGCCCCTAGTGTAGCTAACGCAACGGTGGTATCTTATTTACACAACGCCGTTTCGTTAAAGATCAAAGGAGCCAAGATGCCCGCCGATTCCCCCACCCCCACCGCCGCCGCGCCCGATCGGGCACGGCCCATGGTGTTCTTCCTCACCGGCTCGAGCCGCGGCCTCGGCCGCGCGATCGCCGAGGCCGTCCTCGACGCCGGCCACCAGCTCGTCGCCACCGCCCGCCGGCCCGAGCAGCTCGACGACCTCGTCGCCGCGCACCCCGACCAGGTCCTCGCCCTCGCCCTCGACGTCACCGACCCCGCCGCGGCGGAGGCCGCCATCGCCGCCGGGCGCGAGCGCTTCGGCCGCATCGACGTCGTCGTCAACAACGCCGGGTACGCGAACCTCGCCGCGGTCGAGGACATCGATCCCGACGACTTCCGCGCCCAGGTCGACACCAACCTCTTCGGCGTCGTCAACGTGACCAAGGCGGCGCTGCCGGTGCTGCGCGAGCAGGGCGGCGGCCACGTCATCCAGGTCTCCTCGGTCGGCGGCCGCCTCGCCACCGCCGGGCTGTCGGCCTACCAGTCGGCGAAGTGGGCGGTCGGCGGCTTCTCCAGCGTCCTCGCCAAAGAGGTCGGGCCGCTCGGCATCAAGGTGACGGTGCTCGAGCCGGGCGGGATGCAGACCGACTGGGCCGGATCGTCGATGAGCGTGCCGCCGATCTCCGAGCCCTACGAGCCGACCGTCGGCGCGATGGCGGCGATGCACAACGGCGACGGCATCATGCTCGGCGACCCGGCGAAGGTCGCCCAGGTCGTCCTCGAGGTCGCCGCGATGGACGAGCCGCCGCTCCGCCTCATCCTCGGCAGCGAGGCTTACGCCTACGCGACCGCCGCGGCCCGCGCCCAGGCCGAGTCCGACGAGCGTTGGCACGACCTCACGGTCTCGACCGACCGCGACGACGCCACCGCCGCCGACCGCGACCCCCTCGGGACCGCTGCATAGCCGTCACGAAACATGCGCGTCGACTTCTGGTCCCTGAGGGACCGAAAGTCGACGCGTACACCGGTCAGAAAGACGTGAGGAGAATCCTGGGTATCCAGCACCCGGGATTCGCCTCGCGTCTCGGCGCTCCGCTACGGGGCGGCGCGGATCAGTTTCTTGTTGACGAACTCGTCGGCGCCGAAGTTGCCGAGCTCGCGGCCGAAGCCGGAGCGCTTGAAGCCGCCGAAGGGCAGCTCGGCACTGTCGGCGCCGACCAGGTTGATGTAGACCATGCCCGCTTCGATCTGGTTGGCGACGCGGTCGGCCTGCTCCTTGTCGTTCGTCATCAGGTAGGAGCCGAGGCCGAACGAGGTGTCGTTGGCGAGCGCCACAGCCTCCTCCTCCGAGCCGACCTTGTAGACCTGCGCGACCGGGCCGAAGAACTCTTCCTGGGAGGCCTCGCTGCCTTTCTCGATGCCGGCGAGGATCGTCGGTTCGAAGAAGTTACCGTCGCGCTTGCCGCCGGTCACCACTTCGGCGCCGCCGGCGATCGCCCGTTTCACCTGGTCCTCGAGCCGGTCGGCGGCGGCCTTCGAGGAGAGCGGGCCGACGGCCGTGTCCTCGGAGGTCGGGTCGCCCGGCTTCGCCCCGTCGACCTGCTCCTTGAACGCGGCGAGGAAGTCGTCGTAGTACTCGTCCTTGACGATGAACCGCTTCGCCGCGTTGCACGACTGGCCGGTGTTGTCGAGGCGCGCTTCGGCGGCCTGCTCGGCGACGGTGCCGATGTCGTCGGTGCCGAGGACGATGAACGGGTCCGACCCGCCCAGCTCGAGCACGACCTTCTTCAGGTTGCGGCCGGCGATCTCGGCGACCGCCGCGCCCGCCCGCTCGGAGCCGGTCACCGACACCCCGTGCACGTGCGGGTCACCGATCACCCACTCGATCTGGTCGTTGGTCGCGTAGATGTTGGTGTAGACGCCCGCGGGCGCGCCGGCGTCGTCGTAGATCTTCTGGATCGCCTCGGCCGATTCCGGGCACTGCGGCGCGTGCTTCAGCAGGATCGGGTTGCCGATGACGATGTTCGGGCCGGCGAAACGGGCCACCTGGTAGTAGGGGAAGTTCCACGGCATGATCCCGAGCAGCGTCCCGAAGGCGCTCCGGCGGACGATCGCGGTGCCGTCGCCGCCGAAGTGCTTGACCTGCTCGTCGGCCATCAGTTCCTCGGCATTGTCGGCGTAGAAACCGTAGATTTCGGCGGCGAAGTCGACCTCCATCAGGGCCTGCTCGACCGGCTTGCCCATCTCGCGGACGATGATCGAGGCGAGCTCCTCGCGGCGCTCGGAGTGCAGGTCGGCGACCTTGCGGATGATCGCCCCGCGCTCGGCGGCCGTGGTCGAGGGAGTCCAGCTCTTGTACGCCCCGTCGGCGCGCTCGATCGCCCCCCGCAGCTCGTCGTCGGTGATCGTCGGGTACTCCTTGATCGTCTCCCCGGTGGCCGGGTTGACTACGGCGTAATCGCTCATTCTGGCTTCCCTCGCGAATCGAAGTTTGCGGTTCCTAGAACCTATTACCCGGGCGGGGCGGTCGTGACCGCCTCTGCCGCTACGGCGTACCGGCGGGCGCCGTTTCCGCCGGACGGGCGGGGCCGCGGCTCCACTGCGACCAGGAGCCGGGGAAGAGGCGGCCGCGGCCGAGCCCGGCCTGCTCCATCGCCAGCAGGTTGTGGCAGGCGGTGACGCCGGAGCCGCAGTAGGAGATGACCTCGGCCGCGTCGTCGACGCCGAAGCGGGCGCGCAGCTCCCCGGACGGGAGGACCCGGCCGGTGCTGTCGACGTTCTCGCGGCAGGGCACCGAGAGGGCGCCGGGGATGTGGCCGGCGCGCGGATCGACGCCGTCGGGTTCGCCGAGGTAGCGCTCGCGCGGGCGGGCGTCGATCAGGACCGGGAGCGAAGCGGCGTCGGCGGAGGGACCGGCGGCTCCAGCGGTCGCCGCGGAGACCGCCTCGACCTCGTCGATCGTGGCGAGCGCAGCGACGGGCCACTCGCGGGCGATGAAGGGGGCGGGAGCGCGGACCGCGGGCGCGGTGGCGAGCTCCCCGTCCCACGCGTCGAGCCCGCCGTCGAGCAGCGCCGCCTCGTGGCCGGTGGCCCGCAGCATCCAGACGAGCCGCGCCGCGATCACCCCGCCCGCGTCGTCGTAGGCGATCACGGTGTCGTCGTCGCCGATCCCGAGCGCCCCCATCGCGGCGGCGAAGTCCTCCGGGTCGGCGAGCGGATGGCGGCCGGCAGCGGCCGCGTCGGCGTGCCGGGTGAGCGCCGTGTCGAGGTCGACGAAGACGGCGCCGGGGATGTGGCCGGCGTCGTAGGCGGCGCGGCCCGAGCGGCCGTCGAGGTACCAGCGGCAGTCGGCGATGACGACCGAGTCGAGGTTCTCGCGCAAGGTGTCGATGGAGACGAAGGGATCGATCATGGCCGTCGATGATGCCAGGCGACCGGCGCGTCCCGACCGGGCCACCGGCGCGCCGCTCCATAGGCTTGGCCGATGGCTGACCCCTTCGCAGGCGACCCGCGCACCAACCGCGAGCGGATGCTCGCCGGGGACCTCTACATCGCCGACGACCCGGAGTTGGAGGCGGCGATGATGCGCGCGTCGCGGCTCGCTCAGGAGTTCAACGCGGCCGCGCCGCGCGACCGGGCGGCGGCGCGGGAGATCCTCGCGAAGCTGCTCGGCGCGGTCGGCGCGGAGACCGTCGTGCGCGCCCCTATATATGTGGACTACGGCGAGCACCTGACGATCGGCGCACGGACCTTCGTCAACTTCGGCCTCGTCGCCCTCGACGTTGCGCCGATCGCGATCGGCGACAACTGCCAGATCGGCCCCAACGTGCAGCTCCTGACCGCCTACCACCCGACCGAGCCGGCGCCGCGCCGGGCCAAGCTCGAGGCCGCCGCGCCGATCACAATCGGCGACAACGTCTGGCTCGGCGGCGGCGTGATCGTCCTCCCCGGCGTGACGATCGGCGACGACAGCGTGATCGGCGCGGGATCGGTGGTGACCAAGGACGTCCCCGCGGGAGTCCTCGCGGTCGGCAACCCGGCGCGGGTCGTCCGCGAGCTCTGACGCCCCGGCGTTCGCACTTCGCCGCGCTATCCGCGGGTTTCCGCGAACGCCCGAGGCCGGCGCGTCGTTAGGGTCCGCGACTTGGCGCGTCCCTACCTCCTCGGCCAGCTCTCGGACCTCCACCTCGGCAAGAAGCCCAAGGACGGGGTCGACCCGACCTCCTCGCTCGAAGCGGTGCTCGCGGGGCTGGCCCGGTTGCCGAACCCGCTCGACGCGATCGTCGTCACCGGCGACCTCGCGCACTACGGCAAGCGCAAGGAGTACCGGCTCGCCCGCGAGCTGCTCGAAGCGACCGGCGTCCCCGTCCACGTGATGCCCGGCAACCACGACGACCGCGCCAAGCTGCGCGAGGCGTTCGCGCTCCCCGGCGAGGGCGACGCGCCGATCGACTACGAGGTCGACCTCGGCCCGCTCGCCCTGGTGGTGGTCGACTCGACCGCGCCGGGCGAGGAGGAGCCGGGCCGCTTCACGCTCGCCCAGCTGAAGCGTCTCGACCGCGTCCTCACCGACCTCGGCGACAAGCCGACGATCGTCGCCATGCACCACTCGCCGCTGCCGACCGCGATGCCCGGCTGGGACGGCGCCAACCTGATCCCGGCCGAAGACCGGGCGCTCGCCGAGGTGATCGCCCGCCACCCCCACGTGCGCCTGATCATCGGCGGCCACCTCCACCGCGTCGCCACCGCCACCCTCGCCGGCCGCCCCGTCCTCTCCGGCCCGAGCACCTACCTCCAGGCCCGCCCCAACTTCGACACCGAGCAGGTCGAGATGTACACCGGCGCCCCCGGCTTCGCCCTCCACGCCTTCAACGACGGCGACCTCTCCAGCCAGGTCGAGATCGTCCCCGTGACCTGAGCGCCACGCGCTCCGCCCGGACTACGCCTCCGCCCCGACCAGGTTCCACACCTTTGCCGCCGCCTGCGAGCGGCTTGTCACGCCGAGTTTGCGGAAGGCGTTCTGGACGTGCTTCTCGGCGGTGCGGGTCGAGATGCCGAGGGACGTGGCGAGGTCGCCGTTGGAGCTGCCGCGGGCGAGGAGGCCGATCACCTCGGCTTCGCGCTGGGTGAGGCCGGCGGTGAGGAGGGCGGCGGTCAGGGCCTCGGAGCCGATCGCCGCGCGCATGCCTTCGAAGGCGATGGCGTTGCGGTAGCTCTGGATCAGGTAGGGGCGCGCCTGGTTCAGCAGGTCGCGGTCGCGGTCGTCGAAGTCGCCGTTCGGGCCGGTGCGGCTGATCGCGATGCCGAGCATTCGCGGGGGCTGCTGCGGCAGGGTGAAGGCGATCTGGTACTCGAGGCCGATCGGGCCGTAGAAGTGCCGGTACAGGTCGAGGCCGTGGAAGTCCTCCGCCGAGATCATCTCCGAGAGCCGGCGGGCGCTGCCGCGGCGGCTTTCCAGCATGTACATCAGGAGCGGGGTCTGGTGCATGTACTGGGCGAAGACCTCGGCCGCCTCCCGCGGCAGGCTCGGCTCGACCATCCCCCAGAAGTCACCCGGCTCCGGGCCGACCTCGTTGATCGACACCCAGTCACAGCGGATCGCCCGGTGCAGCGCCGCCATCAGCCCGACGCGGAAGTCTTCGAGATCGAGGAGGCCGTGGGTGTCGCCGATCAGTTCCAGCAGGCGCGGGTCGTGCGGGGTCATGGCGGCCAGGGATCCTCTACGCGGTGACTACGTAGGTCAAGCGCCGGAGCGAGATCCCATAACGCAAAAGCGGGACCTCCCGTGAAGGAGATCCCGCAGTGTCGCTTCTTGAAAGTCGCCCGGATCCGTTCCGGACTGCCCCTGTTCTCCCGGGGTCGCGCGACCGTAACGGTAGGGCGGATGAAAGTCCGTCCGGTCAACGATCATGACGTAAATCCTGCCTGAGCGTTTGAGCTAAATCGGTCGCGCAAAAAGGTGGACCAGACGGGAGGCGTGGCGGACGCCGAGCGGGCTGGTGAAGCGGACCCAGACGCCGACCGTGGCGCTACCCCGCCGCCGCAAAGCGCGCGCCGCCGCCCCGCCCGCCTTGACCCGGACCGCCAGCCGGTAGTTGCCGGCGACTTCGGCGACGGTGGTGACGGGGCGCACCGCCGGGCCGCTCAGGCGCAGCGTCCCGGGGCCGCCGAGGTGGACGACCAGCGTCGCCTCGCCGAGGGTGGAGCGACCGTGGGCGGAGACGATGCGCACGCTGCCGGTGGCCGGGGACGGAGCCGGCGCGGGGGGCGAGACCGCGGGCGTCGGGGCGGGCGTCGCCGCGCCCGTGGCCGGGGGTTCGACCGGCGCGGCCGTCGTCACCGGCGGCACGACGACCCCCGTGGCCGTTTCGTACACCTTCCGGGCAGCGGCGCCGAAGTACGCCCCGTAGAGGTGGTGGGTGTCGCCTTCGTAGTAGTAGTCGGTGAGCGAGAGGACGGTCGGGGCGCTCGCCGGGCCGACCGTCCACGGCCCACCGCTGGCGCCCGCGGTGAAGTCGCTGGCGATCTTGATCGGCCGTACCGCCGCCGGGTAGGCGAAGTCGACGCCCGCGTAGGGAGTGGTGTGCGAGTAGAGGACTTCGCCGTCGTAGGGCGATTCGCCGGGATAGCCCCACTGCGTGTAGGTCTGTTCCCGCGACTGTTCGAACGCGATCGAGAGAGCGCCGACCGTCGCCTCGACACTCTCGCCGGTTTCCGCGTTCGGGGCGAGCACCAACAGCGCCAGGTCGCCCGCCTCGTAGGGGTCGGCGGTTCCGGCGGTGCTCGACCATTCCGGCGTCGTCACGAAACTGCTCGCGGCGAAGTCACCGTACGGTTCGACCGTTTCCCGGTAGCCCGGGATGAAGATCACCGATTCGGCGACGACGCCCGTTTCGGGTTCGATCACGCAATGGCCGGCGGTGAGCACGACGTCCCCCGCCGGCGAGTCGATCACGCTCCCCGAGCACTGGTAGAGCTGGGCGTGTCCTTCGATCCTGTAGATGCCGAAGACGATGCCGTTGGCGCGGTTCGGGAAGAGCGTGGGATCGCCGGTGTCGACGCCTTCGACCGCGCCGGTCGGCGCCGGGGACGCCGAGGTCGCGGTGCCCGCGCTCGTCGACGCCGAGGTCGCGCTCGCCGATGCCGCGCCCGCGCCGAGGAGCGCCGGCCCACCGAGCGTCCCCGCCCGCGACACCGGCAGCACCGACATCGGTTCCGCCGCCGCCCGCCGGGCCGGCGTCCAGCGGGCGATCGCCGCGCCCGGCGAGGCGCCGAAGGTCCCGACCGTCGGCGCGGCGGCCGCGCTCCCGGCGGCCACCGCGACGACGAAGGTCAGGACGGCAAGGACTGTGGCAAGGGCCCGCACCCGGGCGAAGCTACCCGACGATGCTCACGTGTTGTTTCAAGCGGACGGGTTTCTGACCGTTGCCGTAGTTGACGACGACTTCCAAGGTCGCCGAGATCGAGCCCTTGAGCTTGTGCAGGGACATCCGACCTCCGCGCGAGGGGTGCAGGGTCAGTTTGCGCTCCCCGCTGCCGACTTCGGTGTTCAGCACCTTGGTCAGGTTGATCGTGTGCGTCTTGCCCTTCGCCCCCTTGGCTTTGGTCTCCAGCACCGCCCGCACGTGCGCGGGCGCCGTCGTGTGGACGTCGACGAAGTAGCCGTCCTTGAGGAAGAGCTTGACGCTCCTGCGGTGGGCGATCGTCAGGTGCGGCCGGCCGTAGTGCGGGGGCGGCTCCGGGCTGCCGCCCGCCG